>PXBF01000192.1 GCA_003567005.1 PVC group bacterium | reverse complement strand
CCATGCATGATACAGGTTTGGTTTCACCCTATCACGCCGTTTTGTTGCGCCACCTTCTCGATACGGAAGACGCATTGATTGGCGAGGCGCTGGGATTGTCCTCAACAGGACGCGAGAGCCTGTTGTGTTATCGGGATTTGATCTATGCTCTCATCACGGAAAGTGTGTTTCCTGAAACTGCGCAAGGTATATACGGTCTGGCATTGTTGCTTGAACGCGGTATCTTGTATCAACCGCCGGTGGCACCTGCTCTTTGGCGGCAGTTGCGTCTAACGTTGTGCCCGACTGCTGAGCAGCGCCTACAGCTTGTGTTGGGGGATGCGGTTGCTCCGCGTGTCTGGTTGCTGCAGGGGGTGCTGTGTATGTTGGGGCTCCCGTTTGGCGTGGGGCAAGGCAATCATCCAACCTGTCAGTCTGCTCGCGCTCTTTCGATGTGGGCCTACTCGGATACGGCCTATCTATTGCAAATGGTGGCATGGGCTGCGCGTGATGATGAAATCCGGATGCATTTTGAGGGACAATTGATTTCCTCGTGCGAAACAAATACAGCATCATCCGTTGATGTCTTGTTTGATGTAGATGCCGTTTCCTTGCTTGTGGTGCCACATTTGGATCGTATTTACGCGCAGATGATTGCTCGTTGCGGGGATCGGGAGGGGGATCCGCACCGTTGGGTAAATCCGGAATTTCATGGTTGGTGGGCCGGTCGCGGTTTCTGGATTAATGTAGATGTGCCGACCGGAAACGTAACGAATCTGGATGCATTTTTACGCATGTTCTATGCGTGTTATCATCCGTATTATAATGGGAATCAACCGTTGATTCACCCGCAACCGGCAGGTATTGCCGTGACGGATAGTGCCGCGCGTTTTATGGGGTGGCATGCGATCACCATTTTGCGTGTAGCGCTGGATACGGAGAGTGTGATGCGGGTATTTTTCTACAATCCGAACAACGATAGCGGACAGGATTGGGGAGAAGGGGTCATTGTTAGTACGGAGGGCAATGGTGAGCGCTATGGGGAATCTTCGTTGCCCTTTGAGCAATTCGCGTCGCGGTTGTATATTTTTCATATCGATCCGCTGGAAGCGGATGATTCCGTTCCGCTTCCCCAAGATGAGCTACAACAGGTGCAAGCTGCCATTCTTGCGAGCTGGGCGCAGGACCGGGTTTCATGACCATTGCGACGTCGCGTGGGCTAGTAATCCAGGGTCCAGAGGATGCCGATGCCTGAGTCTACATTGCCGCCTGTCTGGGTTTCGAGTCGGAGCGTAGGGGTAAGTTCGACTTCTACTGTTGCGCGGCCGGATTGTTCGGATACGCCTCGTTCGAGTTCCACATAAACACGGTCGCTGATGTATTTGCCGACAGTGATCGTTGTGCCGGTATCCTCATCATCGGGGGTGCGTATGTCGATTTGATCGACCCCAAGGATACGTCTCGTTTCCCCCATGATATCAAAGGTGCTGCCTCCGCCGCGTAAGCTGTTGACTGCCTGGGCTAGCGTAATGGCTTGCCAAGGAGTCAGTCGGGCGGTTGCGCGTCCGAAGAGAATACGGGCCAGGATTTCGTCTTCCGGCAATGGTGGAGATGAATGTAAGCTGATATCTGGGTCCGTGACCGGTCCTTGTAGACGTAAGGTTGCCATGATTTCGCGTGTTCGCATCGTTGCCTCGATATCCAGCAGGGGGGCCGGCGGATAGGATCCGTCGAACGTGATGCTGCCTTGTTGAATGACCAGGCGTTTGCCGAAGAACATAAAGCGTCCGCGAATGATCTCCAAGCTTCCCGTTAGAAAGGGTTCAGGGGTTCGGCCGTCCACCTGGATGTGTGCAGACCATTCGGAGTCGAGACCGCGTCCACGTACAAACACGCGGTCTGGTGCATCAATGCGTACATCAAAATCGATTTGGTGTTGCCTTGCTGGCACGGTAGAGGCAACCGTCTGGGGTTCTTCTACATCATGAAGGTCTGCATGATCTGCCGTTTCGTGTATCTCGATCACTTCGAGATCATGGAGTCTCGGGGGAAGGGTTTCGGGAATGTTTAGGGTCATGGGGTTTACGCGTATCTGTCCACTCAGTTGGCTTTCGTCCAGATTACCATCCCATTCGAGGGTTCCCCGACCAATAGCCTCGGCATGATCGTTTTGCATGAGGCGGAAGCGATCCAGTGTCAGTGTTGTTTCAAAAGGGTAGCGCTCCGCGGGATTGAAATGCATTCGTCCACTAGCGTGAAGCGTACCGGCCGCCCCATCGGATGCGCGAAAGTTTTCGATAGAGAGAAATTCGCGTTCAGCGGCCACCTCGAGGGTAATGTCACTGAGAATGGTGCCCGATAGCTCATGTTCGTAGCGCCCCCCTTCGAGGCGAATGCTGCCGTCAAGTCTGGGGTCGTCAAAGGTTCCTGCCAGTTTTACATCAGCCGCGAGGGTACCCACGAGGCGATGGTAGACGTCCAGCACGAACAGGCGACCGAGGCCGGTTAAATCGGTGTTTGCTGACAAATGCGCTTCTACGGTGCCCTCCGGCGGCCATTGGAACGAGAAGGGCATGAGTGAGAGGGGAGCAGGAATATTCAAATCGAGGGTAATGGGGTCGCCTGGGAGGTTTTCCAGTCGCACGCCTCCTTGTAGCCGTTGTTCGTGCAGGTTTAGATTCAGGTGGAAGCGAGCTGGGGGACCGTCCCATCGGTCGGGGCTTTCAGGGCGTAATCCATCCACATCCAATGATAGCGTAGCGTTCGGGTTTTGGAGGGTGCCAGAGACAGCAAACTGTCCCTTCAATTCGGTGTCCGGTGACAGGTGTTCCGCAAATCCGAATACGTCCAAGGGAAGGTCTAGAAATTCGACGTTTACTGTTGGATGCTCACCTTCCAATGTGCCTTCGGCTGATATTCTCCCTCGCCCTACTTGCAAGGTAACTGGTTTGAAACGAAAATGCTCTGGTTCCATGAGCAGATGAAGAGGCGATTCTGTTTCGACTTGCAGCTCGTTCCAATGGATGGCAATCGTGTCAAAGATTATCGACTGTACGCCATTTTGAACATTCATCTCGCCTTGGATGTGGGCGTTTCCTGCCAGGTTTTGTTCGAGCGCCTCTCCGATTGGGGCAAAATCCGTAACTTTCGTCATTACCTGCCCTTGCATTCGGAGCGGTTGGAGCTGGACTGCCAGATTCGCGTTCGCTTCAAGATCCGGCCCCTCTATAGAGAGGTCCTGTAGGTCGATGATTCCGCTTTCAAAAGAGAGGCTGGCTTTTCCCTGCAGCGGCATTTGCCGATAGGTGATTTGCGCATCGATACCGCCCTCTCGTGTGAGGCTGAGTAGTTGGCCCCGATACCTGATATTGACACTTTCTAGTGTATAATCGTTGATCTGCAGGTGCTCGCTTTGTAGCGTCACGTCTGCTGCGGGATCATCCAAACGTCCCTCGATCGTGATCGCCGCTTGTAAGGAGCCCGCCACTGCAACCGGGCTCCAGTTTTGTAGTTGGGAAAGGTCTTGTGCCTCTGCATGGGAAGTGATTTTTAGCATACCGGTTTCCAAATGCAATTCGCCGTCTCCTTCCATCGTCACCGGCTCTGTATGCAGTTTGGCTGTGGTTATCGCCACTTTCTTGTGCCGGGTCTCGCGCGCGTTTACATGCAATTCCGCCTTGTCCGATAGGTCTTTCGGCCAGTCGGGTAGGAGTTTGGCCAGTGACGTTGCGTGTATGTCGAGGGTGAGATCACGTTCGTCTTTCTGGTTAAATGGATGGATCTTTACTTTCGTTTTTATGTGGGGTGGATCGGAAAAGGGTTGGTCACCGCGCGAGACCCAGATTCCTTCTAAGGAGAGTTTGCGTTTCTGCCAATACCCGCTGAGGGATAGGGTATAGGGTTCGGGCATGAATGGTGGAGAAAGCACGAGGTGCTGGATGTTAAAATGCCGTACATCAATGGCATCGAGTATAGGTTCCAGATCGGGTAGTTGTATCGGAAATTCCCATTCCTTCGGGTGCGGCCGGGGGGGCTTTTCTTCTCTTTCTGGAAGCCCGGCAAATATCAGTTTCTCCGCCTCAACGTGATGGATGTGGATATTCCTGCGAAGCATTTGACGGAGGGATATCCGTGCGCGGAATCCGTATAGGGCCAAACGGATTTCACCTTCTTGGTCGGTAGCCGTGAAAGTTGTTGCCTGTAATTCCAGGGGCCAGCGAAGCGCTAGCCCCTGGATCTGCGTATCCATTCCGGTCTGTTGTGTTATACGCGATTCGAGCATTGGCGTCAGTTGTTGCAGCCCCCAAGGTGTCATGGCGAGCGCAAACAAACCGCACATAAGTGCTAGCAAGAGCAGGATGGCCAGGATGCCTGCTCGCAGGCATTTGCGAAATACATTTGCTTTCCTATTCATTAAAAAGCCTGTCCTAAACTGATATAAAACTGCCATGGGTCGTCGATTTCTGGTCTACGGTTAATTGGAACGGCTGCATCAAAGCGTAAGGGTCCAACGGGGGTGAAGTAGCGAAAGCCGAGTCCGGTGCCCCAACGGAGTTCATCCACGGTTCTTTCGAACAGGGCTTCTTGTGTTACAGCACCGCCATCCACGAATGCAACGAGCCCCATCGTTTCAGACCAGCGCCAGCGCAGTTCCTGACTAATCAAAAAGAGGGATCGTCCACCGGTAGGGGTGTTGTTTTCAAACGGACCGACGAACTGATAGCGATAACCACGAATCGAGCCGCCCCCCCCTGCATAGTACCTTTCGTCGGCGGGGATTCGTTTGCGGGACTCTCCGAGGATCGATGCAATGGTAACTTTTCCGGCCCAGTCCAATTCGTTGCGTCGACTCAAGGTATGATAGCCGGTAAAAGATAGGCGGGGTTTGATGAAAAAGATTTCCGTATCGAGGGTGTCCCAGTACGGTGCCAGTCCGAGGTTCAGTCTGGTACCCGAGCGCGGGTCCAGCGGATCATCGCTGCGATCTTGCTCCATCGTGATCGGCAGGTAGAGCAGATTATATGCTTGCCGGCTGTCTGCATCTTCTACGGAGGAATAGCGCAGGCCCAGTCCGATACCGTATAGGCGATCGTCGCGATGCAGTCGTGTTATGCGTGCCATCGCGCCAATCTTATCGGTGCGGTAGGCGCGTGTGTCTTCCACATCACGTTGCAGGAGTAAATGCAGATTCTGATCTACGCGGCGGTAGTCTGGTCGTTTAAAGGCCAATTCGCCCGCATGTCCCCTTTCAGAAACGGCGTAGTCAATAGACAAGCGTTCGCCTCGCTGCAATAGATTGCGGTGCGCCCAGCCGACACGAGCGCGCCAACCTTCATCGCTTCCGTAGCCTAGTCCTAGACTGATAGAACGGTGCTTTCGTTCTCGGAGTGTTACGGATATGGGTAAGAGATTATCGTATTCTGGTTCGTCTGCCGTTTCCAGTCGTACCGTGCCGAATAGGTCCGCCGCGACCAGGCGTCGTCTTGCTTGTGCGAGTGCGCGGCCATCAAAAGGATCCCCCGATTTCCAGGGAAGTTTCTGGCGAATGAAGGGCTCTTGCACGTCTTTTAACCCTTCGATTTTGGTTTCTCCAAATCGATAGGTGTTTCCCGGGGAGACTTTGAAATGTACATCAACGGCTTGCTCCGCATGGATGACGAACACCTCACGGGAGGCGATGTATGCAAAGGCATGGCCCTTCGTGCGCAATACACGAACAATTTCATCATTTCCTTGTAGAATGTTCGAAGCCACGGCGACTTCTCCCGTGTGTAAGCCTATTTCTGCTGCTGCAGGCATGGGAACGGTCGGGTCGGATGATTGGATCGTTATATTTCGCAAATGATAACTGGGCCCTGTATCCACTTCGAAGCGTACACGGGGGCGTCGGCGTTCCAAATTAATGTGTGTTTCAACCGTAGGCTGATAAAACCCGTGATTTCGTAAAGCCTGTTTGAAAAGGGGCGGATCTCTGCGGGCACGTCGCCGTAGCTGTAGTTCCGATACCGGTGGGCGACCGGAAAGTGCTTGCATGACAGAAAGATTGTACAGTTCACGGCGCAACGTTCGATCATCAATGCCCCTAATGCGTACGCGGTATCGAATAGGGGCCTCTTCGGCAAGCAAGGTTGCCGTCCCTGGCAACATGCCTAGGAGCGTAAAGGCCAGCAAACATAAACGTAGTTTTAACATAGGATCAAATCGTATCAATCTTTGCATCCAATCGCAATATATGCCCATGCAAAACGCACTTCTCTTTTTGATCAGCTTGGGTTTTCCCCTCGCGGAACCTAGCAGTGCTGTTATGATCGTCTTTTCGTCCTGCAGATTGTGCGAGACTTTCAGGCATCAGGTGCACTCCTCTCATTGCTGTTTGCACGGGAGATATGATAGGGTTCTTATGAGATGAAGACGATTCTTTTGATATGTACGGTGTTTTTGTTCCTAACGGGTTCTTCTGTGGCACGCGTGACGCCATCTTTTGTGGTTCCGGCCGAATTGCCCGAAGCCGGGCTTCGTATTGTGGTTCCGGCACGTTCTAGAGAAGAACCCCTACCTCCGCTCGAAAGGCGATTGTATCGCTTGCAACAAGGAGAACGGACCTGGACAGAAGAACGTTATGATCCCCGCGAGATTTGGCTACGGTCACAGATACTGGGTCAATGGCGGGATCAACATGAAAATCGTGTGCGTGTGCTACAACCTCATTACCGTTTGCCAAGGTTTGCTGCTGCTGCGGTGCAGCGTTCTGCTTATGATGAAAAAGTACGGGAAATGCCTCGTATGGAATCACCGACATCCGATGATGTGCTTGCGTGGCTGGAAGACTATCTGCAGGAGGAGCCCGGGCGGGTCAACCCCATTCGTCATATTTCGCGTCCTTTACAGGCAGCAGCCGAAATCGAGGCATCTTCCTCCAGACGTTTGGTTTATGTGTTGCGTGTTGCTAGTGCGCGAGCTGGACTACGCGAAGTATCTGATTACTTCATTGTGGATATTCAGTTGGCGCCAGATGCTGATGTTGCCAGGACGCGTCAATCTTTTGAACAACGTTTTTTGCGTGCATTGGACGTTTTCGCTCCAGAGCGCTCAACAGAGCCTGGGGTGTCGGGCGTGCGAGAGACTGGGGCGGCGGAATCCGCATCACTTGCCCGTAGTCGCGCTGAGGCACATGCAAGTGTTGCAAATCTTCGTGAGTGGCAGTCTGTTGACATAGGCGATTATGTTTTGCTTTCGGATCAGCGGCGAGGTGCGCAGCAATTGATACGCGATTTAGAACGAACCTTGGAGCCCATGCGTGATGCGTTTACGGATATGATCCCGCCCCCCCGTCCCATTCAGGCGGTTGGCATCATCCGCGTATTTGCAGATCAGGAAGAATACATGCGGTATGTCGGTCAAGAGTTTGCGTGGAGTGCTGGCATTTGGAGTGAATCTCGCGGTGAATTGGTGATCCGTCCTGTAGATGGCGCTACCTACCAGCAAGCTCGTGAACGGATCTTGTCGACCATTTATCATGAGGCATTTCATCAATACTTGTCATTGGCAACAGAGCCCCTGCGCGTATGCGTGTGGTTTAACGAGGGGCATGCTGTTTTATTCGAGAAATCCCGTTTGCGGCGCAACGATATTACTTTCGAAGAGCATCCGGCCCATGCAGAACGTGCAACCGACATGCCGCTTTCCCAGCTCTTTGCGCTGGATTACAATTCGTTCTATCATACGAATGATGGACGTCGCCGCCAACACTATGCAACGGCCTGGGGGTTTGTCTATTATTTGCGAAGGTCGGCTGCTGCCGATCCACAGTTCGTATTTGCCGAATTCCTAGATCGGTATATGAAAGAATTGGCCGATACGGGAAGCGGACCAAAAGCCATGGAGCGAATTCTGTCTTATTACGATATGGATGCACTTGAAGCTGATTTTCATGCTTTCTGGGATTCGCCACGCCGGAGGCGAGCCGCCTTGCGGGCACCTTGATAGGGATGCGAAACGTGAGACGTTGAACGTGAGAAGGGGACGTTTTACCTCTCTCGTTTTACTTCCCTCTATTGTTGGGGCTGTCAATATGGTGTTTGCTTTCCAATAGGAAGCCTTTGTTTGCTGCAAGCGGATCACAAATTTCGAGGGATAGGGGTATTTGTGTCGTCCTAGTTTGCATATCGTGAAAAAATGCGATGCACGATGTCTGCATGTAACGCATGGTGGGTTATTGCGTGCGTAATACGGTAACGAAGATTGAGGGATAGATGGCTGACAAGACGATACATATTAAAGGGATGCATTGTGCCAGTTGTGTGGCTAATGTGGAGAAGGCTTTGTTGGATGTGCCGAATGTAGAGAAGGCAAGTGTGAACTTGGCCACACATTCCGCGCTTGTGCATGGAGCATCCGGGAAATCGCCGGATGATGAAGCGTTACGCGCAGCCATTGAGGGCGTCGGGTTTTCCGTGGTAGAGGGAAGTGCATCCCAGCATCTGGAGGAAGAAGATGGTCGCGTCGAGCGTCGGCGCATGTGGTTGGCTTGGGCAGCAACCATTCCCATTATGATTTGGATGTTACCGATGTTTTTCGGTCATGGGCATCACTATATGCCTGGCGGTATGTTTGCGCATGATTGGGGCATGGTCCTTTTGAGCGGAATGGTTCTGTTTGGGCCGGGATTTGCGACGTTGCGCAGTGCCTGGGGGTCGGCGCGCAGGCTGGCGCCCAATATGGATGTACTGATTGCACTCGGTACGCTGGCTGCCTATGTAACGGGCTTGATCGCTCTCATGGGGCATTATGTTGACTTGCCGTCATTAGCAAATTTCGGCGGGCTTGCCGGCATGATCATGGCGTTTCATTTGACGGGGCGTCATATCGAGACGCAGTCGAAGGGCAAGGCTTCGCAGGCGATCCGCAAACTGTTGACGTTGGAAGCAAAAGAGGCCTGTGTTGAGCGCGATGGCGAGGAACAGCAGATACCCATCGATGCGCTTGCGGCCGGGGATATTATGGTAGTGCGTCCGGGGGAGAAAGTTCCGACCGATGGCGAGGTGGTCTCCGGCAGCAGTAGTGTGGATGAATCTCTGGTAACAGGCGAATCCATGCCGGTGAAACGGGAACCGGGCAGTAAGGTGATCGGTGCGACCATTAACCTTGAAGGGGTGCTGCGTGTGAAGGCAACCCGAACAGGCAATGATACGTTTTTGAGCCAGGTTATTCGGATGGTCGAAGAGGCACAAGGCTCCAAAGTACCGATTCAGGCGTTGGCGGATCGCGTGACGGCTGTGTTTGTTCCAATTGTTTTGGTTTTGGCCTTTGTGACATTTGTTGCGTGGCTTGTATTCAGTGGGCCTTTGGGCGAATTGGCGCAGTGGATGGCGAACTTTATTCCATGGGTAAACCCTGATATGGGCTGGGTTGCCTTGGCTTTGCATGCGGCCATTGCCGTGCTCGTGATTGCGTGTCCATGTGCGCTTGGTTTGGCAACACCCACGGCCTTGATGGTTGGTTCCGGGCTGGGGGCTGAGAACGGCATCCTGATTCGCAAGGGGGCTGCTGTGCAGGTCTTGCGTGATGTGGATGTCCTGGTGTTCGATAAGACGGGTACGATCACTGAAGGCAAGCCGGGGGTTACGGATGTTGTGACTGCGGATGGTGTAACGGACGACGAGTTGTTCCGTGTGGCCGTTGCACTTGAACGCAATAGTGAGCATCCGATTGCAAAGGCGATTGTGCAGGAAGCGAAGGATCGCGGTATACAATCAAGTCCTGCGGATGATTTCGAGGCCGTTACCGGTGGAGGTGTCCGCGGAAAACTCGATGGTCTGGCTATTGCTGCGGGGACCGATGCACTGATGTCGCAGTCGCTACGCGAGGATTTGCGTGCGGCACGCGAAAAACTCGAAAAGCAGGCTCGTACGGTGATTCGTGTGGTGGCTGGCGATCGGGATCTGGGGTTGATTGCAGTTGCCGATCGCATCAAGGAGGATAGCCCGGAGGCATTGCGGCAATTGAAAGAGCTTGGTTTTCATACTGTGATGCTCACGGGGGACAACGAAACGGTTGCACGGGCGGTAGCAAGCGAGGCGGGTATTGATGATGTCGTTGCTCAGGTTTTGCCGGGGGATAAGGCGGACAAGGTGAAAGAATTGCAGGCCGAGGGGCGCAAGGTGGCAATGGTTGGAGACGGGATCAATGATGCGCCTGCCTTGACACAAGCAGATGTGGGAATTGCAATTGGCACGGGAACCGACGTGGCCATTGAAGCGGGTGATATCGTTCTCGTACAAGGGAAACTCGATGCCGTTGTACGAGCCGTGCATTTGAGCCGGGCTACCTTTCGCAAGATTCGCGAGAATCTCTTCTGGGCGTTTTTCTATAATCTGGTGATGATTCCGCTAGCCATGGCGGGGGCCTTGCATCCCTTGCTGGCGGAAGCGGCCATGGCCTTCAGTTCCATTAATGTGGTTACTAATGCCCGCCGCCTCCAGAAGGTCGATTTGCGGACAGGCAAGCGGCGTACGTAACCGGATCGCTTGGTCGCGGATTATTTCCTGCACATCTATCATGAAGTGCTCCTGTGTCACGCGGAGAGCGAGGTCGCCAGAGTCCGGACGCCCGACGCCGAATGGTCAGTGGGGGGCAGGTCTGCGGGTGGGTGATGGCCGGGCTTGTGGTATGGATGATATGTCTCCAGAGCGGGCTAGCACTTCACCGCATTGCAGACGCGTCCGGCATTGGCTCGCCAGCGTTCCACGTCATCCTTCGGAATATACCAGAAGTGCGGATGAACGAAACGCCGGTAGGTTTCGGCGTCCATTGTGGCAAGCGCCTGCGGTGTCAACCGGGATTTGACTGCATCAAGCCAGGGCATCGGCAGCGTGTTTTTCCATTTATCCCTATTTAGCGGACATACCAGTTGACAGATATCGCAACCGTAAATCCAGTTGCCCATGGCGTGCCAGAGGTGTTTCGGTATCGGCCATGCGGCATGATACGTTAAATGCGCGATGCAGTGATCCATACGCATGAGATACGGTTCTCGCAGAGCTTTGGTTGGGCAGGCGTCCATACACCGGCGGCAACCTGCGGGACAGGGGCATGCCGCGGCGGGCTGATCCGTCGGCAGCGGCAGATCAACCCGCCAGCTTTCAATATTGATCCATGAGCCCCCGCGGGGATGATAGGCAAACCCGTTGCGTCCGATTTGCGTCACTCCGGCCAGCATGCCTACCAGTCTTTCCGGTACCCCGCCGCGTTTTACCCGCAGTCCCATGGCGCGCAAATGTGTCGTAAAATGCCTTTCGTTAGCATAGTCAGGGTTAGCCGGATTGCGGCGATCCGCCAGATAATTCCTGCCAATATGGCTGCCCAGCCCGTTCGGTAACCTGTATTTTCCGTATTGATGCACACAGACGATAATGGAATTCACCCAAGGAGCATCCCGGCAAGGGTTACAGCGCTCGAACATCGATTGGTATAGCTCGCGTGTTTCCGGGAAAAGCGCAATCCGTTTTTGCAAGGCTTCTGCATAGATATCAAATGGGCGAGCTGCGGTGATGCCGCAATCAATATAACCGCAGTCAAGCGCCGCCTGCTTGATAGCATTGACGATTTCTTCAGGCGCACCGGAAGAGGCCGAAAAACTGGTTCCTGACGGCGCTATGTCGGCGTGCTCGTTGTCCATGTTGACAGCCTGTCATTTGACCATATCAATATCAAGCCGTAATCGGCAATACATGTTGGCCCGCAGCCGGATTTGGCGTTTATGCGCATGGGGTCGAGCCCATCGGGGCGCAGTTGGTGTTGTTGGGCGGTGGCTTGGCCGAAGGTTATCCGGTTTGTGTCTAAGAATAATTGTTCATTTGCGCTGACTGTCCCTTTTCCGTCGCATCACCTAACTGCGTAAGTGATCGGGCAGATGATCCTCGCGGTTGAGGTAGACCAAACGCCTTGTGTTCTGGTCATAGATCTCAACGCAGGCAATGCTGGCGTGGGCGGTGCCTACACGGCGTCCCTGCGTGCGAGGCAATGCCAGCAGAATGGCTAGCATCATGTCGCCGCTGTTTCCGTGGGCGACCAACGCGACGCGGTCCTCCCCGCCGTGTCGGGCTAGCAAGGCTGCGAGCCCCAGCTCCAACCGTGCAAAACCGGTTTCTCGACATCCCCCTTGCAGGGCGGTCCACCAAGCATCCGGCCAAGGGAAGGGCTGGCTGATCTCGACGCCCGGATAGCGGTCGGGCAGTTGCGAAAGCAGGTAGTAGTTGCCCTCAAGCGCTTCTGCTTCATCTGCCGTGAATCGTTCCGGTTCCTCGTCCGTGCGCCAAGCCACCGAACGCGCGGCAACCTCCGGATTACGTTTATACAGATTTTGCCAGAGGATTGTGGGCGTCTCGCAGAAAACAGGCCAGACGTGCCAAGGGCCACCGAGTTTCTTGTGCAATGGTTCCGCGGTCTGGAGCGCACGGAGCATTGAGCTGGAATAGAGTGCGGTCAGCGATTGGTCCGCCATGAAATCTGCCATGTGGCGTGCCTGCTCGACACCCCTGCTGCTCAGTGGGGGGTTACCGCCCCCCTCATACCCCTCCTCCTCGTCAGCCCGGTGACCGTGTCGAATGATGAATAGGTGCATATCAATTCCTTCCTTCGTATTTGCTATAGCATTGATGGCGGACACCGCAAGCCTTGGCAAGCAGGAAAGGAAAATCGTCCGACGCCGGGTGAGTGGCGGCGGTGTGAGTCTTGGCCGAAGATTATCCGGTTTGTGACCAGGCACCAGCGACCGTTTGTAGCGAAAGTCAATGGGCAAGGGGCAATCTAATATTCGTGAGGTTCATGGGTGGGGAATGCCTTGTTGGGCCGGGCGACGTGCGCGGTGGAAGCAGTGCCTTGGGTGGAACGCGAGGACGCCGGACGCCGGACGCCCGACGCCGGGTGGGGAGGGCGCGGTTGGCGAATGCCGGGCTTGTGGAAGGTGCGAGGTATTTGCTAGAAACAATACGGAGTCGGGCGTCGAGAGTCCGGCGTCCTTGGCGACGCGTACGATAACAGCAGGAGGCAACCAGTGGCGGGCATTTTCAATCGCAGCGGTGGCTACCGCAAGCTCTTTTCGTTTAACTTCGCGACGATTGTGCACCTGGGGGCGATTGGTTTTTGCAAGCGGTTCATTCCCTGGCAAGAAGATGCGCTGGGCAAAGTTGTGGGGCAGATGGTTGGCGCGGCGCGTTCGGGACGCATCAATATTGCCGAGGGCTCGGAGCGGGCGGGCACTTCGACGGAAACGGAGATCAAGCTCACTGATGTTGCAAGGGCAAGTCTGGCTGAATTGCAGAACGATCTGGAAACGTGGCTGGCAGAGCGCGAGGAGATTCCGTGGAGCATCCGGGATCTCCAGCATGTGAAGATTTCGGGCGTCAAACTGGCGGCATTTGAATATACCGATGACGTGCTGCACGATTACTGGGTATATTTGCACAAGCAGCGGCGGTTGTTTGATCCTTGGCTCAAGAACGATGATCCGGTCGTGGTTGCCAATGCCTTGATTGTGTTGATCCAGCGCACGACGGGATTGCTGAACCGGCAAATGGAATCGCTGGAAGAGTCGTTTATGAAGGAAGGTGGCATTCGCGAGCGTATGCACAAGGCGCGGACGGAAGCTGCAGCAAAAGTTGAAGGTGCGCCCGAATGCCCCGAGTGCGGAAAGTCGATGCGGCGGCGAAAATCTGCCCGTGGCGATTTCTGGGGTTGTTCGGCATATCCTGATTGCCGGGCGACGCGTGCGATTGATGCAGCGCCGTGAGTGTGGGGCGAGGATGCCCCACGCCGTACGCCCGACGTGGGGTGAGTCGGCGCGTGGCGCGGGTTGGATAATGCCGGGCTTGTAGAGGTCGCGGAGCTGCGGCCAATACGGGGTTTATTTGATGGTGTCGCGGTAGCGGGCGGCTACTTCGGGCCAATTGATGACTTCCCAGAAGGCTTCAATGTAACTACCGCGTTGATTCTGGTATTTCAGGTAATAGGCATGCTCCCACACGTCGAGCCCCAGGATAGGGGTACCACGTTCTTCTACGACATCCATGAGCGGATTGTCCTGATTGGGGGTTGAACTGACGAAGAGCGTGCCGTCGTCAGCAACGGAGAGCCAGGCCCAACCACTGCCAAAAACGGATGCTGCTGCCGCATTGAATTCTTCCTGAAGCTCTTCGAAGGATCCAAATGCTTCGTTGATGGCCATTGCCAGCATGCCGTCGGGTTCTCCACCACCATCGGGCGACATGATTTCCCAGAATAGTTGGTGATTATAATGTCCGCCGGCATTGTTACGCACAAACGTTGGCCAGGCACTGATCTGTCCCATGATGGTTTCGAGAGGTAGCTCTTTCAGTGCAGGGTGGTCTTCGGCTGCACTTACAAGGTTGTTGAAATATGCGCGGTGATGCCGATCGTGATGAATTTCCATTGTTTTGGCATCGATATGTGGCTCTAGCGCATCATATGCATATGGCAAGGGCTGGAAAGGCCAAGCGGTTTCGCCAGCATGTGATACGCCTGCTAGCAATGCGAGACTGAGGATAAGGTGCAGTTTCATTTGTTCGCTCCTTTGTTGTTCTTTGGTCGGGTCTTCATGACCGGACACTAGTTTTCACTCTTTGTTTATGTATAACGCAATATAGAGTGATCGTTCAAATAGATTCGACATTACAGTTGTGCAGGGGGATCTCTCCTGCAGGCTTCTTACTCGCTTTTTGATCTATGAGCTGGACAAGGCATGGAGCCAGCGCGGTGCCGCTGGGCGGGCCGGCTGCATGATGCACGATGGGTGAAATAATAATGTGAAATCTGTCTGGCGTCTGTATTGTTCTGGATGTAACGTAATAAAGTGTTTTTTTGTCTTTATTTGATCGTGGTGTGCCAAATCAGATCGTAAACGAGAACGAACGGAGGATGACATGAGTGCACATGTTTGGGAGATTTTGGATCGCAAGGGCAGGAATATCATCAGCGTGCCGGGAAGTACCAATGTCCTGGATGCGGTGCGGACGATGACGGATCATAATATTGGTTGCGTATTGGTGATGTCGGAAGCTGGCGAAATCGATGGCATATGTTCGGAACGGGATGTTTTCCGCAAGGTTATTCTACAGGAGAAGAATCCTGGTGAAGTTGAGGTATCGGCCGTCATGACACCGGGGAGCAAGGTGGTGACGGTTCATGCTGATACGACTCTGACGGAGTGCATGGATTTGATGACCAAGCAGGGCATCCGACATTTGCCCGTTCTGAATGCAAGTGGTAAGGCGGAAGCGATGATTTCGTTGCGGGACGTAGTGGATGTATTGAGTTCGGAAAAGGAACTGATGATCCGTCAGCTTGAACACTACATTGGCAGTTCTCTCTAGTTTTACCGTTTGGCAGTTACTGATTGAAAGAAAAGGAGCGGGTCGATGAAGACATTGGATGATTTGCGGAAGATGCGGGATCAGGTTCGGAAAGATCTGGACATGCGCAGTGGTGCCAAGCGGGCTCGTGTTACGGTATGCATGGGGACGTGTGGGATTGCGGCGGGCGCACGTGAGACGATGCAGGCTTTTCTGCGTGATCTTGAAAGTGCCGGGCTAGGGGATGTTGCTGTTACGGCTGCGGGCTGCGCGGGGTTCTGCGAGAAGGAGCCGATGGTTGAGGTGGAGATCAAGGACGAGAAACCGGTACGCTACTGTCATGTCGATGCTGCCGCTGTGGCGCGCATCGTGCAGGAACACCTTGTGAATGGCAAGGTGGTTGAGGATCTGGTTTTTGCATAAAGGAGTTCTGGGCAATGGCGAATACCTGTGAATGCGAAGGAAGCTGCACCTCAGTGGTGTATGAAGAGTTGGATGCGTTTATGGCGGATTGTCCGAAAGGGCGGGATAGGCTGATTCCGGTTTTGCAGAAGGCGCAGGAACTATTCGGGTATCTCCCGGTTGAGGTACAGGAGTATGTTGCCCAAGCATTGGAATTGCCGGTCAGTGAAGTCTATGGGGTGGTGACGTTCTACCATTATTTCACGATGGAGCCGCGTGGGCGGCACACGATCAACGTATGTCTTGGTACCGAGTGTTATGTGCGTGGCGCGAAAAAAATCGTTGAAGCGTTATCCGAGAATTTGAATATCAAGATGGGCGGAACGACGGAGGATCGTCGGTTTTCGCTAACGACGCAGCGTTGTTTCGGTGCTTGTGGCCTGGCCCCTGTCATCATGATCAATGACGATGTACATGGGCGGGTGACGCCGAAGAAAATTGCCGGGATCCTGGCGCAATACGAATAAGGGGCAGAAAGCATGAAGACTGTCAGAGTCCAGGTTTTATTATGTGCGGGTGGGTCTTGCATCTCATCGGGAACCCAGAGTGTGCGGGAGGCGTTTGAGGCATCTCTGGTCGCGCATGATCTTGCCGACGAAGTTGAGATCATCACGACTGGCTGTATGGGCATGTGCGAAGTGGGGCCGATCGCGATCGTGTATCCCGAGGGCGTTTTTTACCAGAAGGTTAAGGCTGCGGATGCAGAGGAGATTGTTTCGGAGCATTTGCTGAAGGGCCGTGTCGTGGAGCGGTTGTTTTATCGTAAGCCCTCCACGCAAGAGTTGATCCAGGCGATCAGTGATATTGATTTTTTTAAATTGCAGCACAAGATTGCGTTGCGTAACTGCGGGCAGATTGATCCGGAGCGGATCCAGGAATACATTGCGATGGACGGCTATGTGGCCTTGGGAAAAGCATTGACGGAGATGACACCGCAAGGGGTGCTGGATGAGATCAAGCAGTCCGGGCTGCGTGGTCGTGGTGGTGCCGGGTTCCCAACCGGGATCAAGTGGTCGGCGGCGGCGGCGGAGACGTCCGACATCAAATATGTGGTTTGCAATGCGGATGAGGGGGATCCTGGGGCGTTCATGGACCGGAGTATTCTGGAAGGCGATCCACACAGCGTGCTTGAGGCCATGTCCATTTGCGGATATGCGATCGGTGCGCGCCAGGGTTACATTTATGTTCGCGCCGAGTATCCATTGGCCATCGAACGGCTGGAGAAAGCGATTGTGCAAGCACGTGAACTGGGGATGCTCGGGACAGATATTTTTGGCAGTGGTTTTGATTTTGATATCGAAATCCGCATGGGTGCCGGCGCGTTCGTGTGTGGCGAGGAAACGTCCTTGATGCATTCGATCGAGGGTCGCCGGGGTGAGCCGCGTCCGAAGCCCCCCTTCCCGGCCCAGAAGGGGCTTTTCGACAAACCGACGGTGCTGAACAATGTGGAAACGTTTGCGAATGTGCCAACGATCATCATGGAGGGGGCAGAGGCGTTTGCGGCGTTAGGTACGGAAAAGAGTAAAGGCACGAAGGTGTTTGCCTTGGCCGGCGATGTGAACAATACGGGGCTGGTAGAAGTTCCCATGGGCATTTCGCTGGGTGCGATTGTCTATGATGTCGGTGGCGGTATCCCGAATGAGAAGAAGTTCAAGGCGGTTCAGATCGGTGGTCCTTCCGGTGGGTGTATTCCCGCGCCTTATCTCAACACACCGGTGACGTATGAGTCGCTGCCGGAACTGGGTGCCATCATGGGGTCGGGTGGTCTTGTGGTGATGAATGAGGACACGTGCATGGTGGATTTGGCACGTTATTTTCTCGAATTCATTGCCGAGGAATCGTGTGGCAAATGTACGCCTTGCCGGGTTGGTACCCGCATCATGCTCGAGCTCGTAACCAATATTTGCGAGGGCCGCGGGACGATGCAGGATCTGGATCGTTTGGAGGAGTTGTCGGACTTCATCCGTCAGGGCTCCCTGTGCGGGTTGGGCCAGACGGCGCCGAATCCGGTGCTTTCGACGTTGCAGTATTTCCGTCATGAGTATATTGCCCACATCCAGGATCATCATTGCGAGGCTGGGGTATGCGGTTCGATGATGTTTGCGCCTTGCACGAATGCCTGTCCGGCAGCGGTAAATGTGCCGGCGTATCTGGCGTACGTTGGCCAGGAGCGTTACGAGGATGCTTTGCGTGAGCATCTCAAGGCGAATCCCTTTCCTTCGGTTTGTGGTCGCGTGTGTCCGCAGTGGTGTATCAAGAAGTGTCGCCGGGCTGATCTGGAAGGTCCATTGGCGGTACGGCTGGTGAAGCGTTTCATGGCCGATCAGCGCGAGGATTATTCCGATTTATATCCACCCAAGGAGCCGCCGAACGGCAAGAAAGTGGCCGTGATCGGATCTGGACCTGCCGGTTTGACAGCGGCTTATTACCTGACGCTGATGGGTTACAAGGCCACGGTATTTGATCAACAACCGGAAGCGGGCGGGATGTTGCGCTATGCGATTCCGGATTACCGCTTGCCACGGGAATATGTGGACAAGGAGATCGAGGGACTGGAGCGACTCGGCGTTGAGATCCGCACGAATGTGCATGTTGGCAAAGATACGACGCTTAGCAATTTGCAGGCCGATGGCTACGAAGCCCTTTATTTGGCTTGTGGTGCAGGCCACGAGATCAAACCAGACCTGCCGGGGATCGATTTGCCGGGGGTGTATACGGGCATTTCCTTCCTGGAACGTGTTGCTAAAGGAGAGGATCTCAAAGTGGGGCCGGATGTAGTGGTGATTGGTGGGGGTGACAGCGCGATCGATGCATCGCGCATCGCGCGTCGGCGCGGAGCCCGCAATATTACGATCCTTTACCGGCGCACCCGGAGCGAAATGCCCACCAACCCGATTGAAATTCGCGAGGCGGAAGTCGAGGGCAATCAGGTGGAGTTTCTGACGAACATTGGTGGCATTTATGCGCGGGATGATGGCAGGCTTGAGATAGAGGTGCGCAAGATGCGTCTCGGGGCGTTTGACAAGACGGGGCGCCGGCGGCCGGAGGAGATTCGCGGAGTTGCCGAGCGTCGGGTGGTGGATAACGTGATTATCGCGATCGGGCAGCGTAGTGACGTGGGGGACATCCTTGCGGATGGGCAGGGACTGCAGGCAGACCGCTGGGGTGGTGTGGAGGCCGACCGCAAAACGGGAGCAACAGCTGTGCCGTTTATTTTTGCGGGCGGTGATCTGGTGTCGGGTGCGGCGACGGTTGTCGAGGCGATCGCGGCGGGCCAAGCCGGAGCCCGCGCCATTGACCAGTATCTATCCCCGGGCGTGCGGCAAAACTATCCTTGGGAACATCCGGCGTCACCCGATGTACCGGTGGACCCGGATCAGGATATCGAGGATATTGCTCCGGTCAGCGACCCACTGTTAAGTCCGGAAGAGCGGTTGATCACGCTCGAGGTAGAAAAGACCATTTTGCCGTGGGAGGCCCGCTGTGAAGCAGGGCGCTGTTTGCGGTGCGATTACAAAGGATAATGGCGAGAAAAGATACCGAGATGCGTAACAATTTTGCGCATCGGAAACGTTGCGTGGAGGTGAGAGCATGACGGTTCAGGAAATCGTGAATAAGCATGGGAACGACCGGGAGCATTTGCTTGTGATTCTGCATGATATCCAATCCGCTTCGCCGGACAACTCCCTGCACCGGGAGGCGATAGATGAGTTGGCCCGTGTGATGGATATATCCGTTGCCGATATTGTGGGGACGGCATCCTTTTACACGATGTTCAGTCTGCAACCGCGCGGGCGACACATCATCCGGTTATGCGAAAGTCCCCCGTGCTACATTGCCGGGGAGGAGAACATTCTGGCCGCGCTGGAAAGGCGGCTCGGTGTCAAGGTGGGCGAAACCACGCCGGATGGTGCGTTTACGCTGGAAACCACCAGTTGCCTGGGTGCTTGTGGCGTGGCCCCGGTCATGATGGTGGACGACGAGGTTTATGGTCATTTAACGGAAGACGACGCGGTGCGAATTGTTGAAACCATTGCCACAGGTGCGGCCGCATAGTTTGCGGTTGCATGTATGGGAATGGATTCCGGCGATAATCACGGAAGGAGAACGGATATGGCGAAACCAAGGGCCTATGTTATGGTGTCCGTGGATGCTGATACAGTAGTAATCGGGGCACGGGAAGTGAAAACCCGGCTGGCTGCAGAAATCGGAGGATGCGGTCTGGGTGGGGAGGTCCGGGTTCTCGAGACCGGTTCATTCGGGCCGTCCGACGCCGGGGTTGTGGCGGCTGTGCTGCCGGATGGGGTGGTGTATGGCAACCTGACTCCGGAGCGCATTCCCCAGCTTGTGG
The DNA here is from genome assembly GCA_003567005.1 of PVC group bacterium. Taxonomy (GTDB): domain Bacteria; phylum Verrucomicrobiota; class Kiritimatiellia; order UBA8416; family UBA8416; genus T3Sed10-140. Next base: position 26,330 of record PXBF01000192.1, on the reverse strand, counting down.
AAGAGCATTTTGTCAAAGGGCGCCCTGTTAAGGATTGGCTATTGCCAGGTGAGCATTTCCTGCCGGATCCGGAAAACTCCGATCCGCGGGGACAACAGTATTTCGGGCGGATCGTACTTGACAATTGCGGGCGGATCGATCCCGAAAGCATCGAGGAGTATATTGCAAACGATGGGTACTTTGCCCTGGGCAAGGCGCTGGCGGAAATGACACCCGAGGCGTTGGTGGAAGAAGTCAAGGCGTCCGGGTTGCGCGGGCGTGGGGGTGCCGGCTTTCCCACTGGTCTGAAATGGAGTTTCTGTGCATCCGAGCAGGCGGATATCAAGTATGTGATTTGCAATGCGGATGAGGGCGAACCCGGCACCTTCAAGGACCGTTTGATTATGGAAGGCGATCCGCACAAAGTCATTGAAGGCATGGCACTGTGCGGTTATGCATTGGGTGCCTCGCAGGGATATGTGTATATCCGTGGCGAATACAAACTGTCGATTGAGCGGATCCGTCATGCGATCGAGGCCGCCCGCGAAAACGGTTTGCTTGGCAAGGACATCATGGGCTCGGGATTTGATTTCGATATTGCGGTTAAGATTGGTGCGGGCGCCTATGTCTGCGGCGAGGAAACGGCTTTGATCGAGTCGATGGAGGGCAAGCGTGGGTTGCCACGCGTGAAGCCGCCCTTTCCGGCCAAGGCGGGATTCCGCGGCAAGCCTACGAATGTGAACAACGTGGAGACGCTCGCGAATATACCGTTTATTATCCGCAATGGAGCGGCGCAATTCCATAGAATCGGGGATCCCGGCACACCTGGCACCAAGGTCTATACGGTGCTGGGGCACATCAATCGCGCGGGGCTCATTGAGGTGCCGACGAGTGTAACGTTGCGCGATGTGCTGGAGGACTATGCTGGCGGGATGCGTGCCGGAACATTCAAGATGGCGCAGCTTGGCGGCACGGCGGGGGATTTGCTCGATGCCTCAATGCTGGATGTTCCGCTCAACTATGATTCGCTGGCAAAGAATGGTCATTCGTTGGGATCCGGCGCGATTCTGTTCATGAATGAAACTGTCAAGGTTTGCGATTTTCTGCATGCCTGTATGAAGTTCTTTGCACACGAATCCTGTGGAAATTGCAATCCCTGTCGCAATGGTATGGAGGCTCTGTTGGAACTAACAGAGCGCTTAAAACAGGGTGCAGGATACCCCGGTGATATTGCATTGATGGAGGAATTGGTAATGGGTATGCAGTCGATAGCGTTTTGTCCGCTCGGTCAGTCGCCGGCGGCGCCGGTGTTGTCGGCTGTGCGCTATTTCCGGGACGAGATGCTCACCGGCATAGATGCAGATGCCGTACGCCCGCGGCCGGAGCATACGATGCGTCACCTCATGAAATTGGCCAGTTAACAGGGAATCGATAAGCAGGGAATGCTCAACATACGGAAGTAAGGAGAAATGACAATGGCAATCAAATTGAAAATCGACCGGCAGGATGTTTCGGTTCCGGAAGGGACCACGGTTCTGGATGCGGCAGCAGAGGCGGGGGTGCATATCCCGACGTTATGCCATGTACCCAAGGTTACAAGCCCGGGATCGTGCCGGGTGTGTCTGGTGGAAGTCGAGGGTGCGCGAACGCTCCAGCCGGCTTGTGTGACACCTGTCATGGAAGGCATGGTGGTGCGGACCCACAGTAAACGTGCCCGGCAGGGGCGGCAGATGTCCGTGGAACTCTTGCTGGCGAATCATCCGTGGGATTGCAATGCTTGTGTGCGCAATGGACAGTGCGAGCTGCAAACGCTGGCCCAAACCCTTGGAATTACCGATGTGCGCTTTCCCTACTCGCGCGAGGAAATTCCCGTTGATACCAGCACACCTGCAGTGGTGCGTGATATGAATAAATGTATTTTGTGCCGTCGTTGTGTGGCCGTCTGTCAAGATGTGCAGGACGTCGGTTCGCTGGCGCCCCGTGCGCGCGGATTCGATACGGTGATTGGTGCCGGTGCCGGGGAAAACCTGTGCGATGCGGTCTGTGTACAGTGCGGACAATGCGCGGCGATTTGTCCGGTTGGTGCGATTTATGAGCAGGATGCCATTGAGGATGTCTGGCGTGCGCTGGATGATCCTGAAAAACATGTTGTCGTACAAACGGCCCCCGCGATCCGTGCGGCATTGGGGGAATGTTTTGGATTGGAGCCGGGCACCAGTGTGACGGGCAAAATGGTTGCTGCGCTGCGGCGCCTCGGTTTCGCCAAAGTATTCGACACCAACTTTACGGCTGACCTTACGATTATCGAAGAGGGACATGAATTGCTGACGCGACTGAAGACGGCCTTGGTTGACAAGGGTGAGGTTTCGTTGCCGATGTTCACAAGCTGTTCCCCGGGTTGGATTAACTTCATGGAGCATTTCTATCCCGGCTTGCTGCCCAATCTTTCGTCCTGCAAGTCTCCGCAGCAGATGTTCGGTGCGCTTGCCAAGACCTACTATGCCGAGAAAGAGGGCATCGATCCGAAAGATATTGTCGTGGTTTCGGTTATGCCCTGCACGGCCAAGAAGTTCGAGGCGGACCGGGACGAGATGATGGACTCCGGTTTCAAGGACGTGGATTACGTGCTAACGACACGCGAGCTCGGTCGCATGATCCAGGAGGCGGGCATCGACTTCATGAAGTTACCGGACGAGGAGCAGGATAGTCCGATGGGCATGTCCACCGGTGCGGCCGATATTTTTGCCAATACCGGCGGCGTGATGGAAGCGGCGTTGCGTACGGTTTACGAAGTGGTGACGGGGCGCGAGTTGCCGATGGAAAAACTACACGTTACCCCGATTCAGGGATTGAGCGGATTGAAGGAAGTGGCGCTGACCTTCGAGAAGTGCCAGCCGGACTGGTCTTTCCTGGAAGGGGTTACGGCCAAGGTTGCCGTGGCACATGGGCTGTCCAATGCCCGCAAGGTTTGCGACATGGTGGCAGACGGAGAAGGTGGCTACCACTTCGTGGAGGTGATGTGTTGTCCCGGTGGGTGCATCGGTGGTGGCGGTCAACCGCGCATGACGACGGACGAAGTGCGACAAGCTCGTATCAAAGCCATCTATACTGAGGATGAGGGGCGTCCCATGCGGAAATCGCACGATAATCCAGCCATCGACCAGATTTATAAGGAATTCCTCGGTGAGCCTTTGGGCCATAAATCGCACGAACTTCTGCATACGCATTACCAAGCCAAAGCACCGGCATAGTTGAAGCTCTTGTGCGGTCCAGATGATACATGTTGAAACTCGGTTGGCACAACATGTAATTACGGGTGAAATTATGCTTCCTGATATTGGATGAAGGTAAATCCCGGGGTATTGCGTATGGATACGGTGAGTTCGCCTTTGGTATTGATTGCCTGTTGCATGGGTTCGTCTGTGATCAGGTCCACCAGCTTGATGGTTGTGTTGTTGAGCCAGGCAAGCTGGAAGGTGTGGCTGTCAGATGGATTGCCCAGTTCGCGGAATAGGAGCAGATAGCCGGATTGGGAGTCGAACTGGTGGCATTGGAAGCCAGTCCAGCTTGCGTTGTCGGGCTTGTTGCCGATGGGATGTACAATGCCCTGGAACATGGCAGCGCGGTGTTGTTTGTATATGGTTAACAAGCGTTTGATTTCCTGTCTAGCTTCGGGCGTGTAATATTTCAGTTCCTGAAAGAAGAGTGGGATGCCGATGAGTGCGGTGGCGGTTGCATAGGCGTGTGTATGCAGATGCGCATCGCTTAGATCCGGTGTTACGCGGTCTATATTCTGGATGGAGCACTGGAATTTATGGATATTCAGGTATTTTGAAATTTGCCAGATATCGCGCAGCACGGTGTGTGGCCGGTATATAACCGAGACCGGTTTTTCGGGTTTACGGTTTTCCAGGTAGATGGATCCATATTCGCGTGCAAAGAAATAACCGTAGCGCGGTGGATTTTCGGTTACATCCCAATTCACACGAACGCTGTGTTGCGTAGACAGAATAAATGCACGTACTTTTCGTATGAGGGCGTCGATGATTTCCCGGCGTTTCAGTATGGCAAAGTCGAGTTTGTACTGTTGGAAGGCACCATGGGTGTAGTTGGCTTGCAGTTCGTCGAGTGTGATGGGTTCTGCGGCTGCCCACAATCCAAGTTTTACGCCTAGCCGGGCGGCGTGGTTTCGCACGTTCTGCCATCCCTTTGGATAACTTTGGGGATGCGGGTGCCAGCCGTTCTCTTCTGGCTGCCATGTGTGATGTCCTGGTGGTACCTGCCAGCCATCATCAATTTGGAGGATATCGATACCGAGTTCGGCGCAAACATCGATTTCTTTCAGTACGCTGTCTTCGCAGGCGGCTCGACGGGCATCGCAACCGTTGTCGGTGCTGCCCCAGGTGTTGGCTTGGATGTAGATGTCGCGTGCGGGATCCAGCGGGTAGCGTATACGGTCAAATGATTTAAAGGCACATTCACGCGCCAGGTCGCCACCTGCCCATGCGAGTTGCCAGGTGGCCCAGCCTTTGGTGAAGGTTTCGCATGATAGATCGCGTGGAAGCAGCCCCCAACCGGTGCACGCAAGTCCTCGTGTCTTATCGACAACAAAAGCACCTCCGGCGTAGCCATTTTGATTCACGCATTTGTGTGACTCTTTTACGAGAGCGAGTCCTCCGTTTGTATTTTCGATGCAGGCTGCGCTGGCCCAATGGCACCATTCCTTGTAGAGGAGGGGAGCCGTGCTGATTTCTTCTTTGAGGATGTCTAGGTAGGTGTCGTTGCGGTTCTGGGTGCCGTTGTAGTAACCAAAGAACCGGCGTCGATCGTGTTGGTTAGCCGGGATCCGTTCTACCATGCTGTCAGGAGGTCCGCCTTGGGGTTGTGGACCCGTTGGTTGCGGGATGGGTTGCAGGGCCCGCGCCGCCAGTTGCGTACGGATGCCGGGCGCGGTAGGGAAAATCCATATTATCCAGCGAAGGAGGAAGTTTGATGTCGGGTATGAAATATCTGCCGTGACAGCGATGTGTTGGCTCGTAAAGCCTTCGTCGTCCTGTATGTCGGCGTGTAATGCGCATAAGGTTGCTTCGGTACAATTGGTGGAGTCAGGGAGTTGCCAGTCGCAGAGGATATGCTCTGCATGCCAACTGCGGTTATTTGTGCATTCTCTTATCTGTACCGTGGCAAAACCATATCCCGTCCAGATCCATTCCCGTTCGATCATGCCTGTGGCAATGAGCAGCTTGTTTTGCACGGTGCGGACGCGCGCTTGTTGCAAGGTACAATCAATATGTGGAATGATAGTCATAAGCTAATCCGAGGTGTATTTTTTTTTGCAGGAACCCTTTTGCGGTTTGCCGCAATCCTTTGTTATGTATGTGTATAATACCTGTCAGTTCTGCTTTCGGGAAATGATACGAATTGAATGCATGAAGTCGTGTATATGAAAGATTCAAGACGATTGAAAGCGAAAGTTGACTTTATGATTGGTATAGACTGCAAGGTGGACTTGGGGGGCGCTATTACGAATGGAAGGATGTGGCGGTTACGTCGCCGGAGATGATGCGGATCCTTTCGCCCATGGTGCCTTTCACAAGCAAAGATCCATCTTCGGCCATACCTTGTAGTGTGCCGGTTATGGTTTTCTCCTGCTGCTCGATAGAGATGGTTTTGCCGAGGCCATATGCCGATTGGTGCCATGCGGCAATGATATCCGATGTTTGTCCTTCCTCCCATTGCTGGTATAGATATTCCATGCATACGAGCCAGTTGGCCAACAATAGCGGGCGGGATGTTCTGCGGCCCAGCTCCATTTGGATGGAGGATGCCGGAAAGATGATACGTTCAGGTAGGGCCGTATAAGGCGTGTTGACGTTGATTCCTATCCCAATAATCACGGCATAGGATTTCTCTGACTGGATATCTGTTTCTGTCAGTATGCCAGCAATTTTGCGTTGGTGCAGCAAGATATCATTCGGCCATTTGATTTGTGCTTTGGCTTTTGTTGTCTGCCAGATGGCTTGCACGGCGGCAATGGCGGCGGCGATTCCCAAGAGCGTTGCTTTTGGGAGGGGGCGCGTTGGACGCAAAATAAGCGAGGCATAGATGCCTGTTTGAGGAGGAGAGGCCCATCTGCGATCGTGCCGTCCACGGCCTTTGGTTTGATTATCGGTTACGATCAGGGTGCCATGGGGTGTGTTTTCAGCGATTAAGGCATGAGCGTCGTCATTTGTAGATCCCGTGCTGGGCACATAAAGATAATGGGCATGTCCCAAGCGGATTTTGGGGCAATAGGGTAATACACTCGATGCATCAAGGTTGTCGTTTTGCTGGATGGGCTGATGTTGACAGTTCATGCATTCCATAGTTTTATGAAATACGGCGGTAGTCAAATGGTAAATTCAGGAGATTAGACATGCATGTATTGGTGACAGGTGGGGCAGGTTATATAGGGAGCCATACGGTTCTGGCGTTGTTGGAGGCGGGACATTCCGTGCATGTGGTGGATAATCTTTGCAATGCGCATGCTGAGAGTTTGCGTCGAGTAGAACAGGTAACGGGGAAAACGGTTCCGTTGGATGTGGTGGATCTGCTGGATCGTCCGCGTTTGCATGATGTGCTTGCTGGTGGCGGTTTTGATGCCGTTATGCATTTTGCAGCCCTGAAGGCGGTTGGAGAATCCGTTCGGGAACCGCTATGGTATTATCGTAACAACATTGCTGGAACGATCAACTTATGTGAGGAAATGGCCTTGGCCGATGTGAAGGCAATTGTTTTCAGTTCTTCGGCGACGGTGTATGATCCTGAGAATCCGATGCCTTTACAGGAAGAGGCGAAGTTGGGAGCTGTCAATCCATATGGTCGAACCAAACTGATGATGGAGATGATGCTTCAGGATTTACAGGTTTCCGACCCCGATTGGCGTATTTGGTTACTGCGATATTTTAATCCGATTGGTGCACATGAAAGCGGCATGATTGGCGAGGATCCAGCGGGCGAACCGAACAATTTGGTTCCGTACATTGCGCAAGTTGCTACAGGGCGCCTTGAAGAATTACGAGTTTTTGGAAATGACTATCCAACATCTGATGGTACAGGGGTGCGCGACTATATTCACGTGGTGGATTTGGCTATCGGGCATGTGATGGCGTTGGAGAGAATGGCGCGTGAGGCAGGCGGTGTACAGATCTGTAATTTGGGGACAGGTCGTGGATACAGCGTGTTGGAAGTATTGGCGGCGTTTGAGGCAGCTTGCGGAAAGAAAATTCCCTATGCGATGCATCCGCGCCGTCCTGGTGATGCTGCGGTTTGCTATGCAGATCCTAGCTATGCAGAAAAAGTGTTAGGTTGGCGCGCGCAAAGGGATCTTGCGCAAATGTGCGAGGATACGTGGCGCTGGCAATCTGCGAATCCGTTCGGCTATGCTGATCTAGCTGCTGGCAGCGATTGATATTTTGCTGGTTTGCTATCGTTAGGCATGCAGTCTCAAAAGGTGAATTCGAGGGTGATTTGGGGGATGGCGTGCCAGTCCGGCGTGAAGGTGGCGTTCCCGCTTACTTCGCGAATGAGTTGATCGCGCCGGTTTTGGTTGTAGCGGTGTGTGGCATCGATCCCGCCGTAGATGCTACCCGAGTACCAGGTCAGTTCGAAAAAGGTGATGACGGCAAAGGCGCCCCATTGATCGTTGTTGGCTGTATCTACCATGCCATAAATGAAGATGCTGTTTAATATAAGAGATCGGATGGCGTTGCCATATTCGCCTGCATATGCATAGCCCATGCCGGGGATCATGCCGAGGATTCCGCCCACACGTGGGTTTTTGTCTCTGCCTCGCTCGAATTGATCCAAGGCCTGCAAGGCTTGTTGCTCGTTCTCCGGGCTTTGTTCAAGCAGTTCGCGTGCCCGTGGCAGATTCTGGCGCCCGATCGCGAGCGTGGCTAATTCTCTGTGGGCCATTCGGGTGGCTTCAGGGCTATAACCGGTACGTTTGAAACTCGACCAATAAAAAGCGGCTGAATCGTGATCTGTTCGCTTTGCTGCAGCCTTTGCACGGAGCGGAAGCGCAACCTCTTCAATGTCCCACCAAGCTGCTTCGGCGTCGTCGAGCATTCTTTCAGAGATGAGTGGCTCGTGGATTTGGAGATACTGATAAGCGGCGGCCCAATAGTATCCCGCCTGTGCGCGCGGATCATCGGCGAGTAGTGCCTTTCTACGCCATTCCACGGCTGCACTGCGCGTTTGATTTTGCTGCTGCAGCTGTAGCGCAAGACTACTGCCGGATTGGGCCAGGCTGGAGCCTGGCGCTCCCAGGTATGGTAGAATGAAACAAAACAGGACTACCGAATAATTTTTCATTTCTGGTATCTCCGGAACCAGTAGGAATGGTGTTCTATAGGGTCATAGTATACTTCACGACCATTTTTTCGTATGGGATTCATGCGATAGCGGATATGGTCGGATTCGCGGACGATGCGATCGGTTGTCATGGGGATACCGGCTAGGCCGTATTGGCGACATGCTTCGAGAGAGTAGTGCGAGCAGGATGGGTACATGGCGCAGCGTTGGCCAAGAGCTGGACCGATCTGGGTTTGATAGAATCCAATGAGGATTCGTGCGAGAAAAGCGGTTATACCTTTTCGGCGGGTTGATGGAGCTTTAGATGTGATCTGTTTTTTCTCTGTCAGTACCCAATGATGTTCGGGGTGGTTGTCATTTTCAGTAAGCCATGTTTCAAGCTCGCTTCGATGTTCGGGGTGTTCCGGTTGCAACTGTAAAGCTGCCAGATGCGCCATTGCAGCACTGGCTTTGGCATGGGCGCCACCTTGGTGCTTGAGCCGTTGCGCTTCAATGCGAGCATGGTGCCAGTCGCCTTCTGCATAGAGGTCGCGTGCAAGTTGCCAGGAAGCTTGGCTCGCGTTCGCAGGCACCCATGACATAAAAAAGAAAACGCCCGCCAAGAGTACGGCGGGCGTTTGATGCATCGATATCGATTGCATGATAATTAGAAGTATTGGGCGCCGTATTCTGCCTGTAGGTCAGAGGTCGTGATGCCCTGCGAACCCTCAATACCATCCCATACGGCTAGAACAAGATTAACGACAGGGATGATGCGTCCCCAATCTCGGAAGTGCAGATCCTTGCCTTCATTCCATTGGCCCGCCGTGCGAATACCAAAGCAACAACCAACAAAGAGTCCAGCCACACCGCCTCTACCTTGAGCGGTTTGTGCTTCTGTTGTCATGGGGACTGCACTCATAAGAAGTAAACCGACTATACTATATACGAATATTTTTTTCATAATCATTCTCCCTGATAGGTGATCGTTAGAAGTACTGCGCACCGTATGTTGCTTGTAGATCCGATGAGGTTTTCCCTTGGGCGCCTTCAATACCATCCCAGATGCCGAATACTGCACCTACATAAGGAATGATGCGTCCCCAGTCGCGGAAGTGCAGATCCTTGCCTTCGTTCCATTGGCCCGCCGTGCGGACACCGAAACAGCATCCGACAAGAAAACCGCCGATACCGCCTCTACCTTGAGCGGTTTGTGCTTCAGCTTGCATGGAAACAGTCAATAGCATGGAACTTGCCAGTAACAATACCCCGAGTTTTTTCATACACGTACCCTCCTGTTTTGTATTTGCCATGAGGCTAGTATGGGCTTTTTTTGGCGTCAAGTAAAATAGCGGGACAGGGGGAAGACACGATTCTTCCTTATGTAGCATCGCCGTCGTAGGTGGTGGCGCAGGATTCGCGGCCCATGTTGTCGTCGACAGTGTTGGCCATGACATCTGTTGCTTCGGTGATTTGGTTTTCATAGATATTCCACTTTTGGGAGAAGAGGTATCCGAAGGCTGAGGCCCAGATGAAGGGTGCGAGCAAATGGAAGGAGCGCGTCATTTCGGCGACAATGATAACGGTTGATACGGGGGCATTCGCGGCACCGGAGAAAAACCCTACCATGCCGACGAGGATAAACACCGTGACAGGGATTTCCGAGGCGGGGAATATCCATTGGTAGATGCCGCCGAAGGTGCCACCCAGGGCTGCGCCGGCAAAGAGGGAAGGGCCAAATACGCCGCCGGATCCGCCAGATCCGATCGAGAAACTGGTAGCGAGCATTTTTCCGATTAAGCAGAGTGCTAAAAGTCCGAGCGAAAACTCCCCGTTGATGATTTTTTGGAGTCCGAAAGAACCTTCCCCTAAGACTGCTGGTACTGCCATGGCGATGATCCCGGTGAGCACACCGCCGATTGCAGGTTTGAGGTAAGCAGGCAGGGGTATTTTTTGGAAGGCGTTGCGTATGAAGTAGAACAAGCGCACGAAGAGAACGGCGGCCAGTGCAGAAATAATGCCGAGAATGGTGAAGGCGGGGAAATCCAGCAGATTGAGGTTGTATGAGAATTCGGAGAGGGCAAAGACTGGGGCCATACCGAAATACATGGTGTAAACGGCATAGGCGGTGGCTGAAGCAATGATGGCAGGAATCAAGACGCGGCCTTCAAAGCGCAGATCGGAGTACAGGATTTCAGTGGCGAAGATGGCGGCGGCGAGGGGTGCGCGGAAGATGGCGGCAATACCGGCCGACATGCCGGCGAGAATGATTTCGCGGCGATACTTGCGCAGTGCGGGCACATACTGGACGAGGAGTGAGCTTACACCGGCACCAATTTGTGCAATGGGGCCCTCTTTGCCGCCGGACCCGCCTGTACCGAGTGTGATGGCGGAGGCAATCATTTTCACGAGACTGGCACGTAATCGTAGTTTGCCACCTTTCTGGTGGTATGCTTGGATCACTTCATCTGTTCCGTGCCCCCCCGCTTCGGGGGCAAAGCGGGTGACGATGATGCCCGTGAGCAATCCCCCTGTTCCTGCCAGAAGGGGAAAGGCCCACCAGCGAACAGGGGGTGTTGGCCAAGGCAGGCTGAAGCGACGGTCGCCCCAGACAATGCGGGTTTCGCCGTATCCTGCCAAACCCTCCAGTAGGAAAATGTTGAAGAGGGACATGAGTTGCTGGAAGGCAATCGCCACGATTCCTACTACAAGTCCAATGCTGGCGTAGACACAGAGAAGGTAAACCGTCTGCCGGTAGTCTATAGGTTTTGTCATATCACTCCGTTTTGCTTATGAATCGTTGATCGTGAATGCTTTTCATTACACAAAAGCAATACTATTCGCAAACGGTAATCTTTCATTGGGAAGGTATGGAAATGGGTATGCGATATGCTGGATAGCGGTTCTCGGCAGAGACGATTCTTTTTCTTTCTTGGTGGAATAACTGGTAAGGTGTTACCTTGCAACAAATTTTCAAGAGAAGAGGATATAGTATGGAATGGGAAAAATCTATCAAGCGTGTACTTACATTACGGGATGGTTCGCAAGTCGGCTATTATGCGCTGCCGGCTTTGGCTGCAGCAGGATATGAACAGGTTGCGCGTTTTCCGTTTTGCCTGAAAGTGGTGTTGGAGCAGCTGATTCGCATGCAGGGACATCCTGCTTTCTCGAAAGAGCATGTCGAGTCTCTCGCAAATTGGCAGCCGAATGGTGCGCGGTGTGAATTGCCCTACATGCCAGCGCGTGTTCTGCTGCAGGATTTTACGGGGGTACCTTGTGTTGTGGACCTTGCGGCCTTGCGCAGTGCTGCCGAGCGAGCCGGTCGGGACCCGAATGTAATAGAGCCCTCGATTCCTGTGGATCTCATTGTGGATCATTCGGTTCAACTGGATAGCTGTGGTTGCAGCGATGCTCTGGATCTGAATTTGGAATTGGAGTTCAAACGCAACCGGGAACGTTATACGTTTTTGCGTTGGGGGCAGAATGCCTTCAACACCTTGCATGTGCTACCACCGGGGCTGGGAATTTGTCATCAAATCAATATGGAGCTTTTGGGAACCTGTGTGACGCGCAAGGGCGAGGGTGCGGAAGCACTGGCTTATCCTGACACGTTGGTGGGAACAGACTCGCATACGCCGATGATTAACAGTATGGGGATTGTTGGTTGGGGTGTTGGCGGGATTGAAGCAGAGGCAGCGATGCTGGGACAACCGATTCCCATCCTGACTCCGATTGTCACGGGTGTACGTCTGACGGGAGAAATTCCGGCGGGTGTTACCCCGACGGATGTGGCCCTTACGATTGTGCATATGTTGCGCGAGCATGGCGTGGTGGGGCACTTCGTTGAGTTTTTTGGCTCTGGCTTGGATTCACTCTCGTTGGCGGATCGCGCGCCATTATCGAACATGGCACCGGAGTATGGTGCCACGATGGGATATTTTCCGGTTGACCAAGCCACGTTGGATTATTTGCGGATGACGGGGCGCAGTGAGGAACAAATCGATTTGGTGGAACGTTATTGCAAAGCGCAGGGATTGTTCCGAACCGGTGATGATGAGAACCTGTATTCTCATGTTCTGGAACTGGATCTAGGTACGGTTGAGTCTTCTGTGGCAGGACCGAAACGACCACAGGATCGAGTTGCCGTGCGCGATCTGCATCATTCATTTTCGCAGGATCTGGTGAAGTCGCCAGATGAACGCGGTTTTGGTATTTCCGAGCAAGATCTTGCACGAGAAGCTTCTTTGGGGGCAAAGGGCGTACTGCAGCACGGTTCGATCATTATTGCATCGATTACGAGCTGCACGAATACATCCAATCCCACCTTGCTGCTGGGGGCAGGCATTCTTGCCAAAAAGGCGGTAGAGCGTGGCCTGACAGTGCCTGGCTGGGTAAAGACAAGCTTTGCGCCGGGGTCACAGGTGGCAGAGGATTATTTGCAGAAAAGTGGTCTATTGCCCTTTATGGAGAAGCTTGGGTTTAACATTGCCGCTTATGGCTGTGCCACCTGTATCGGGAATAGTGGTCCGGTGGCCGAGGATGTGGATGCCGCTGTGCGCGAACAAGATTTAGTGGTTGCGGCGGTGCTGAGTGGAAATCGTAATTTTGAGGGGCGCATTCATCCATTGACGCAAGCCAATTACTTATGCTCGCCGCCGCTGGTGGTTGCGTTGGCATTGGCCGGACGTGTGGATCGAAATCTGACGGGTGAACCATTGGGAATGGATGAAGGCGGGAAGCCCGTGATGTTGGCGGATATCTGGCCGACGGCTGAAGAAATATCGGCGTATATGTCTTTGGCGGCAGATCCGGAGCTGTACAAGTCTCGTTACGCTAATCTCGATACGGCGGTTCCGGTTTGGAATGCCTTGCCGTCCGGGGATGGAGATGTATACACATGGGATCCGGAATCGACTTATATTCAGGAGCCGCCATGGGTTGCAGATGCGCTGTCGAATCCGACGGAGCCAGGTGATATTACGGGGGCGCGTGTGCTGGGGTATTTCGGGGATTTTGTCACGACGGACCATATTTCTCCAGCGGGCGCGATCAAGGCGGACAGTCCGGCCGGGCTGTATTTGCAGGAGCATGGCGTGGGGCTGGCGCAGTTCAATTCGTATGGTTCGCGCAGGGGCAATCATGAAGTGATGTTGCGGGGTACGTTTGCGAATATTCGGTTGCGCAATAAACTGGTTTCGCAGACAGGCGGGTATACGCGTCTGTGGCCGGACGGAGAGGAAATGTCGATTTACGATGCTGCCATGCGTTATGCTGATGCAGGCACACCATTGGTTGTGTTGGCAGGCAAAATGTATGGGGCGGGTTCCTCGCGCGACTGGGCTGCCAAAGGTACGTCCTTGCTAGGCGTTCGTGCCGTTATCGCCGAAAGTTATGAGCGAATTCATCGCAGCAACCTTGTCGAGATGGGCGTATTGCCGCTGGAGTTTGTGGATGGACAAACGGCTGAAATCCTTGGTTTGACTGGTGAGGAAATATTTTCCATTCAGGGTATTTCTGCCGGATTGGAGCCTGCCAAGCGGTTACAGGTGGAAGTACGGGGCGAAAAGGGTGCCGTCACATTTGAAGCGCTGTGTAGGATCGACTCTCCCATCGAGGTCGATTATTATCGTCATGGCGGTATTTTGCCATATGTTCTGCGCGAGGCGTTGGCGCAGTGATGCATGGTAGACCGGAGGCGCTGTACCCGCCGTTGCCCTTGGAATCTTCCGAAGGAAGATAATACAAAAAGCGTTTCTGTTTATCTGGAACCATTGATGAATTTATGCGCAGGGAGCAGCAGGTTTGTGTCAACCTGCTTCAGCTTTGGGTTGCGGATGAAATCTGCGTTAGATAATGTATGCGTTGTCCATGGTTTGATCTAGGAACTTCCTGTAGACACTTCCATGCCCGATCTTCCTGCGGGCCAGGCTGGAGCCTGGCGGTCCCGGCTTCCGGTGCGTACCATTTGAAGACATCTAACTGGAAAATGGTTTGCGGGTCGCGTATGCTGCGCTACCATATAGATATTATGAAAGCAGTTGGAATTCGCGTGAGCACCCTTGCATTGGTTTTTGGCATCATCTGGTTTGTTGCCAGCATTTTGCAGGTTCCTGTTTTGCAAGTGGCGGGGTTGTTTAGCTGGGGCTTGTGTTGCATGCTGTTCAGTTATGAGCTTGCAGGGTCAAGACGCATATATCGGCAAGGCTTCGAGGAGCGTAGCTGGCTGGAGCGTGCATGGCTTTTGGCGGGTTGCGGTTGTATGGCCGGTGCCGTGTTTCTGATGGTGATTTATTTGTGATAGGTGGAGGGCTGTGCATGCAGAAAATCAGATTGTTGATTAATCCTCGGTCTGGGATCGGGCAGTCCTTCCGCAGTTTACGAACAGCTGTGGATCACCACCTTGAGGGGCAAGATGTCGATGTTACCTATCAGTTTACCCAGAGTAAGGAAGATGGCATTGCGAAAGCGAAGCGTGCCGTTGATGATGGTGTAGATACGGTGCTGGTTGTCGGTGGAGATGGCACCGTTAGCACGATAGGTCGCGTACTGATACATACCGATACGCAGTTGGGCGTGATACCTGCAGGTAGTGGTAATGGTTTTGCCCGTCATTTTGGTATCGATTTGCAGCCGGCCAAGGCGGTGGCACAACTCGCGCATGGTCAGTCTCGGAACATTGATGTTGGTGTTGTCAATGATGTCCCTTTTTTTGTCACCTGCAGCATGGCTTGGGATGCAGCCATTGTACGTACATTTGAGAAGTTTCCGTTTCGCGGCATCTTGCCTTACGTGTTTGCGGGGGTGCAGGAATTTTTTGATTACAAGCGACAAAATATGCGGGTGCAGTTTCATGATGGAGAAACACGGGAACTCGTGCAACCGGTGATTTTGACGATTGCGAATTTAACGCAATTTGGTGGTGGTGCGGTCATTGCGCCGGGAGCCAAGCCTGATGATGGCGAATTCGAGTTTGTTTGTGCCTTGCAACGGGATTTCGCGTTGGTACTGGCAAATCTAGCGAGGTTGTTTGATGGTTCGATTCATCGAATTCCGCACGTGTATACACGAAGCGCCAGGCAGATATGTGTGGAGCGGGAGCATGCAGGCCCTGTACAATTGGACGGGGAGTTGATGGAGATGGACGCGATGGTGAATGTGCATGTGAAACCGCAGGCCTTACGCGTGTTGGTTCCCCAAAAGGAAGAGGAGTAAGTAGGGATGCGGATGGTTCTTTATAATATGCGATACGGCACAGGTGGAGGATCGCTTTTTCCTTGGCAGGGCTATCTTCGCCGCACACCCCCGAATGTGAATGCCATTGCCGGTTTTTTGAAAGATCTGAATCCGGATATTGCTGGACTTGTTGAGGTTGATAGTGGCTCGTTTCGACACCGCCGTTCCCATCAAGCCGAACAGTTGGCTACGCAACTTGGGCATTATCATTGCTATCGAAGCAAGTATGGCGAACAGAGCTGGCTGCATTATGTCCCCGTTTTTAACAAACAGGGCAACGCGTTTTTGACGCGCGATACCATCCATAATAGCCAATTTCATTTTTTTAATCGGGGCATGAAAAAACTTGTGATTGAGCTGGAGTTGGAAGGGGTCACGGTTTTTCTCGTGCATCTGGCGCTGAAATTTCGAATTCGCCATCAACAGATGTCGGAATTGTATGACTTGGTTAAATCAACCGAGAAGCCACATGTTGTGGCTGGCGACTTCAATGCATTTTTTGGTCGGAACGAAATGAACTTGTTTCTGGCAGCGACAGGTCTGCGTAATGCCAATGAGGATGGGGCTCCCACCTTTCCAAGTTGGCAACCCAAGCGCGAACTTGATTTTATCTTTTATAACGAAGGAGTGGAAATGATAGACTTCACGATACCGCCTGTTGTCTATTCGGACCATCTGCCCTTGGTTTTTGATTTTGATTTGAAGTGATTTGGACGGGTAGCGGGGGCATCTAGATTTGCAGTTTCTTTGCAAGAAACAGAAAGGTTAAGAGAATGATATTTTCGTATTTGTTGGTTTTGTTTGTAGCGATGCCGTTGATTGAGTTGTGGGTATTGCTGGTATTGGCGGCTCGCATTGGCTGGCCTCCAACGATCCTGCTGGTATTTATTACGGGCATTGTCGGTGCTTCGCTGGCTCGCTCGCAAGGTTTGCAGACAGTGGCAGCTATCCAGCGCGACATGGCCAACGGCGTTATGCCAGCACCACGCCTGATGGATGGTGTGATGATTTTGCTGGCGGGCGCGATGTTGATAACACCGGGCATTCTAACGGACATCATGGGCTTTATGTTGCTTGTGCCTGCAACCAGGCAAATCATCCGCAACTACATGCGCCTGAAACTGGAGAAAAAGTTACGAGAAGGATCTGTCTCGTTTACGTACCGCGAGTTTTAGCCGGAAAAACGTTCCAGAATACGGCGAATGGCAGACTCGCGGGTCTCGATGCTCTCGCACAGTTTGAATTGCACGAGGGCACGATTGAGATTCTGTTCGTCGCTTTTGACTTTGAAGTAGACGTTTCCTGCTAGGTAGTCGGCAAAGAAGCGAACGCCCAGTTCAAAGGTGAGAAGGCGAATGCTGTCGAATAGGTAGTGTCGGTCAGCATCGGAAAAGAAGCTACGCGCAAAAGTCATATATCCTTTGACGATTGCTTCGCAGAGGTCCGTATCGAAAATGACTCGGTTTATGTCCTGGGTTTCCTCGCCCACCGGGTTGCAGCAGGAGCGCAGGCAATCCCCGAAATCGTAATGCACGAGTCCGGGTTTAACCGTGTCAAGGTCGATGATGCAGGTACCTTTTCCGGTTTCGTCATCGATCATGATGTTGGCGACTTTGGGGTCGCCATGAATCGGACGAATCCGCAGTTCTCCATTGTGGCAAGCATCCTCCAATACAGAAGCCCAGTCTCTGCGTTTGGAAATAAATCGATGGCAATTCTCTGCATCCACCGAAGTCTTGAGACGCTCTTGCGCCAGTGGACATTCCAGAACTTTGTCCATTTTTGCAATATATCCCGGCGTAATATGAAAGCCTGGGAGTGTGTCGGATAATGATTCTGTGGGCATATCATTGATAAGACGTTGGAATTGTCCCAGCACAAATCCAGCTTCATGTGCATGTTCCAGATTCTGGATTTTTTCGTATGCTGTTGCAGAGGCAATCAGGGAAATGGCGCGCCAGTAATCCCCCTCCGAGTCCTGGATATAGTCTGCGCCGGATTTGGTTGGGATCACGCGTGGTAACTGCCATATGCGGTCAGCCATATGCTGTTCGGCTTCCAGCTTGTTGTGGACGTGCTCGGTCACAATTTTCATGTTATGTATTACCTTTTCGGGAGAGGCGAACACATGACGGTTGAGCCGTTGGAGAACAAAACGTTCTTCCGAAAAGGTTGTACGAAAAATAGCGATATAGGTGTCATTGACATTGCCACCACCATTGGTGAGGACTCGCACCAGACGCCCCGCCACATTAAATTCTGTTGCAATCAGTGCTGCTTTCATAGAGATCAGTCCAATGTAATGTGCTTTTATGCCTGTTGTTTATCGTGATCCAGGCGTGATCTTTGTTCCGGGAATTATGTGAATATCGGTCAAAGCGGTTTGATACTGCCGCCATCTTGATCGAATTGCAAGAACGCTATCGGGTAGGGCAGATCTGCCCATGGGTATATACTTGCTTTGAATTCGTTCGAAATTCGAAAAGGAAGTTGCTATAGGAATTGTCATTCCTGGTATTATGGCATGTATGCGTTGACTATAGAGTTGCAGCACCCTCAAGCGGAGAGAATGTATGTATTGGTATATCAAGGTATTGAAAAGCTATGCCGTATTGGCAGGCCGGGCCCGGCGGCAGGAGTTCTGGATGTTTGTCTTGGTGAATATGGTGATATCCATTGCACTTACGTTAATGGATACGGCCGTTTTTGATGCACCGGTTGAAGGTATTGGACCTTTGTACGGTATCTATGGTCTAGGCGTAATGGTTCCCGGTATTACGGTTACGGTTAGGCGCTTGCATGATATTGGCAAGTCCGGCTGGTATGTTTTGCTTGCGTTGATCCCTTTTGTTGGCGGTATCTGGCTTTTGGTTCTGACATGTTTGGATAGTCAGCCCGGTGACAATCAATATGGCCCCAATCCCAAGATGGTCGATCGTGCCAGTGTGATGGTATCATGATAAAGGTTATGGTTTGCCAAAATTAGTGTTTTGCATACGCAAAGTGGGGGGCGTTCCACCTGATTTCTCGTAAGGCCGTATTGTTCGCCTGTATTTTTTTTGTATGTTTTTTTCGACTCATCACTATTAGTGATTATTCATTTCGCCGTATAATCCATGTAACAGAAGGAGAGGAAGTTGAACGCAAAATTAAACATATTGTGTATCTCAAGTGTGGTTGTATTGATCGCAACCAATGATCTCCACGCTTGTACGCGTGCTGTCTATAAGGGGCCAATGCAAACCGTTTTAACTGGTCGAACGATGGACTTTGCCATCGACATTCCGGCCAATCTATGGGTATTTCCTCGTGGCATGGAGCGTAGTGGAGAAGTGGGGGAGAATTCCATTAGATGGACGTCACGTTATGGTAGTGTGGTTGCAAGCTCATGGGATATCGCGGCACCCGATGGAATGAATGAGAAAGGATTGGTTGCGAACCTTTTGTGGTTGGTGCAGTCCGAATATCCGGATTTTGAGCCGGAAGGAGATCGGCCTGGGCTTACCATTGCGGCTTGGGCTCAATATGCATTGGATCATTTTGCCACGGTTGCGGAGGCTGTTGAAGCTCTTTCTCTAGAACCCTTTGTCGTGGTGACAGATTTTATTCCCGGTACGGACAAGTTTACTACGGTGCATTTGTCGCTTTCGGATGCAACCGGTGACAGCGCAATCTTTGAGTATATTGATGGTGAGCTGGTTATTCATCACAGCTCGGATTATCAAGTCATGACAAATGACCCTGTCTATGAGGAGCAACTGGCGATTCGTCGTTATTGGGAGAATATTCCGGGGACAGTGTTTTTGCCGGGAACCAATCGCCCTTCTGATCGGTTTGTACGTGCTTCATACTATATCCATGCCATTCCTCAAACCGACAATCCTCATCTAGCGGTTGCCAGTGTTTTCAGCGTTATGCGCAATGTTTCGGTGCCTTACGGTATTTCGAATCCGGATCAGCCGCATATTTCCAGTACACGTTGGCGTGTAGTGGCAGACCAAAAAAATCTTGTGTACTACTTTGAGAATATCCTGACGCCCAACGTGGTTTGGTTGGATTTTGAAAACCTTGATTTTGCAGCTGAATCTCCCGTTAAGATGCTGAAACTGGATGAAGGGGAAGTGTATGCGGGGGAGGCGAGCGATGCGCTGGTTGCCTCTTCTCCCTTTGTTTTTCAGGGACTATGATTTGAGGTGATGTATGGGGCGTATATGGTGGTATTCTCTTGCAGTATTCTGCTCACTTGTCCTGTTTTTGACAGGCTGCGCTTCTTCCATCCGCGAGTTGCAGGACTACCCAACTGCGCAAGATATGGTTCTAGCCCCCATTGCAAAGGATTTTGATGCAGCCCAAGAGCAGTGGTGGAAGCCCTTTGCGGATGAGACACTACAGGGTCTTATCGAGCAAGGGCTTGCAGAAAATCTGTCTTTGCGCAGTGCATGGCATCGGTTAGAGCAATCGGGTTTTGCGATGCGTTCAGCGCGCTCGGCGCGTTTCCCGCAGCTTACGGTGCAAGGCGCTGCAGGTCAGCAACGTCAGCTGTTGCGCGACAGGGAAGTAGAATCCGGCAACATTTGGAGCGCTAGTGCCGCTTTGTCTTACGAACTCGATGTGTGGCAGCGGATCGCCGCATCTGTTTCAGGGGCAACGTATGCATTCGACGCATCCGCTATGGATTATGAAGCTATGGCCATCAGTATTGTAGCCGCGATCACCGACGCTTGGCTTGATGTGCAGGAGCAAACTGCTTCGGTGGCCTTGCTAGAGGCCCAACTTGAGGCGGCGCGGCGTGCTCTTCGTGCTGTGGAACGCCGCTTTCAAGAGGGCATTGGCGAGCTATTGGATGTTTATCAACAACGCGAATTGGTAGCTGGTTTGGAATCCATGTTGCCCCATGCCAAGGTTTCTCAGGAGCTAAGTAAGGAGCGCTTGGCGGTGTTGCTGGGGGTGCTTCCGGGAAATTTGGTTATCGAACCAGATGGTGCATTACCTGATCCCGTTGCGTTGCCTGCAGACATAACATGGCAAGACCATGTTGGGGGGCGTCCTGATGTTCGCGCCGCATGGCTACGTTTACAAGCTGCGCAGCAAGACGCGTTATCCGCTGCAAGGGAACGTCTGCCCCTTCTGCAGGTTCAAGCACAGGGGCGAACGCAAGAGGAAGATGCTGAAGACTTATTTGAGGAATTCAGTGCGGATGCACTGATACAGATCCACTTCCCCCTTTTCGATGGTGGTAGATTGCGAGCGGAGGCTAGGCGGGTAGAAGCGATCGCTGATGAGCGATTACACGCCTATCGCGAGATAGAATTACAGGCTTTGCAGGAGATCCGCGAGGGACTGCTGCAGGATGCAGCGCAGAAAGAAACGATTTCGCGGTTAACGGATGAATTGTCTGCAGCCCGCCGCACATTGGAACTTTCGCGGGAGCGCTATCGGAATGGGCTTGTGGAGTATTTGAATGTGTTATCTGCCCAGCAACGTGTACAGCAACTGGAGCGGGGTTTATTGCGCGCCCGGCGTGACAGGTTGCGCTATCAATTGCAATTTGCCCGGGCAACGGCAGGGGGCAGGGATTAGGCGTAAGGCATTAGGACTAGATTGGGTTTACTGAGGTGATGCTATGAAAAAAATTGTGGGATGGACGGGGCGATATTTGCTTCCGTTGTTTTTGTTGCTTGGTGCATTCTATGGTTCGCGTCGGTTGATTGCTTCGCGCCCTGAAGCGGTTCGCCAGCAAGCGCAGGATCGTGTGGTGCCAGTGGAGGTGGTAGCGCCTTTCCAAACGAATCACACGATACAAATTGAAGCAATGGGGCAGGTGGTTCCTGCGAGCCGGGTGGAAGTGCGTTTCCAGGTTGGTGGGTTAGTTGTGGAAACCCACGAAGATTTTGAAGTGGGTGGGCGGATTCCCGCCGGAACGGTCCTGGCCAAGCTTGAGCGTGATGATTATGAGGCAGCATTGGTTGAAGCGGAGAGCACGTATGCAGAACGTTCGCTGGCAGAAGCATTGGAACGCCAGCGTCAAGCCATAGCCAAGGAAGAATTGCGGCAAGAGGGGGCTGATCTGGCGGAAGGGCCCGGGCGAGATATCGCCATGCGCATCCCGCAAGTTGAGGCTGCGCGGCGGAGCCGTGCGGCCGCGGCTGCTGGCGTGGAGCGTGCTCGGCGTGATCTGGATCGTACAGCGGTCCGTTTGCCATTTGATGCTGTTGTATTGCGCAAGGCTATTGATGAAGGCAGTGTGTTGGGGCCAAACGCTATGATTGGCGAAGTAGCTGCTGTAAACCGTTTTCATGTTGAGGCTGTCGTGCCGCCGCAATCACTTGCATGGTTGCCGGAATTGGATCGCGATGGTCGATTTGCCGAGCGCCCGGACGTCGATGTTGGTATGGCGAAGGGACCTGACACAGCGTGGCGTTCCGGGTATCTGTCGCGTTTGGTTGGAGATATGCGTGGCAGTATGGCCCGTCTATTGATCGTGGTCGAGAATCCACTTGATGCGACAGAAGCACCTCTTTTGCTGGACTCTCATGTGAAGCTGCGTATTCCAGGCAAAGAGATTCGCGATGTCTGGGCGATTCCCAGGCGTGCATTCCGGGATGATGGTTCCGTCTTACTAGCCACAGCAGAGAATACCCTCGCCATTGTGGAACCAGAGGTTGTCTGGAAGTCGAGAGACATGGTTTATGTCTCCGATGGACTCACATCGGATGATCGGGTTATCACGACCACTCTGGCGGCGGCTGTTCCGGATATGGCGATAGAGGTGGTTGATGATGACCACGCTGAAGTGGAGGAGGATTATGCAGACCGCTAAACCGAATCAGCGGGGATGGATTGCAAAAATGGCAAGCAATTCGGTTGCCGCCAATTTGTTGATGCTGGTTTTCCTTCTGGGGGGATTCGTGATGATTCCCCGTATCCGGCAGGAGGTATTTCCAGAGTTCGATCTGGATATTGTAACGATACGTACCGTGTATCCGGGGGCTTCTCCTGTGGATATAGAAGAAGGCATTATTCTCGCCATTGAAGAGGCTATACGCAGTGTAGATGGAGTTGATCGTATTACTTCAACGGCTCATGAGGGGGCTGGCACTGTGACAGCCGAGCTGCAATTATCAGCCGATGGAAATGAGGTGCTGCAAGACATAAAGAGTGCCGTTGATCGCATTGTTACTTTCCCGCAGGATGCCGAGCGTCCAATCGTACAATTGGTTCGATCACGGAGCTTGGTTTTGAACGTTTTGCTCTCCGGTAATCTGACGATGCGTGAACTCAAAGAATGGGGGGAAATCGCACGTGATGAAATTCTACTGGATGATGCCATTTCCACGGTCGAGTTGATCGGTTTGCCGCCTGTGGAAATGTCGATAGAGATTCCGCAAGACACGTTGCGCATGAAAGGTTTAAGCATTCCCGAAGCCGCCGACATTCTGGGCCGTGCTTCCCTGGACATGGCCGGTGGTGGTCTTCGTACGGATACGGGCGAAGTCCTGGTGCGCTTAACGGATCGGCGAGAAACGGCTGAGACGTATCGAGAGATACCCTTAGTAACGACAGGTGATGGTGTAGTCTGGCGTGTGGGGGATTTGGGAACCGTGACGGATGGATTTGAAGAGACGGATGAAGAGTTGTTTTTCAATGGTAAACGCGCGGTTGGGCTTGAGGTTTTTCGTACGGGGGAAGAAAAACCCTTGGATATCAGTGCTGCTGCGCAACGGTTTGTAGAGGCGTTTCAACCACGTTTGCCTGAAGGCGTGCATTTGCAAGTCGTGGCAGATCGTTCGGATGTTTATCGTGAAAGAGTAGACTTGTTGCTGCGCAATGCTTTGCTGGGACTCGTGCTGGTAATGATTATTCTGGGATTGTTCCTCGAAATCCGCCTGGCGTTCTGGGTTATGATGGGCATACCCATCTCTTTCTTGGGGAGCCTGCTCTTCTTGCCGCAGTCGGATGTATCCATCAATATGATCTCTCTTTTTGCGTTTATTATCTCTCTCGGTATTGTGGTGGATGATGCGGTAGTCGTAGGAGAAAACATTTATCATATGCGCGAGAAGGGTTTATCGTATTTGAATGCTGCCATAGAAGGTGCAAAGCAGATGGCCCTTCCCGTGATTCTTTCGATCATGACGAATATTACGGCCGTTCTGCCGCTCCTTTTTGTGCCGGGCGCACAAGGCAAAATATGGCGCAATATACCAGTGATCATGGCCTTGGTTTTTTTGATTTCACTGGTGGAAGCCTTGTTTATCCTGCCTGCGCATTTGGCACACCAGAAACCTGAACGCGAAAAAGGGTTCTGGCGTATCATGGATGCTCCCCAACGATTTTTCAGCAAGGGGCTAGCTTGGTTCATCCGGCATATGTATACGCCTGTTTTGCGTGCTGCCCTGTCATTCCGTTATCTGACGATTGCCTTGGGACTGGCAGCACTCGTCTTAACGGTTGGTTATTTACGCGGCGGACGTATGCGTTTCACGTTTTTCCCGCAAGTGGAGTCGGACCGCGTGGAGGCTTCCGCCGAGCTTCCGTTTGGTGCACCGGTCGTCGCTGCTCGTGCAGTGGCGCAAGAGTTGCAGGAGACGGCTGAAGCACTGCTTTCGGAAATGGGTGATGGTAATGCCAGTGTCGGGATTGAAACGTCGGTGGGGCGTCAGGCCCGTAGGGGAGGTCCCATGGCTGGCCGGGGACAAAGTGGCAGCCATCTTGTTGGTGTTGTGGTTTATCTGAAACCTTTGGATGAGCGAGGATTTTCGGCATCCGAATTTACTAGTCGTTGGCGGCAAGCAACGGGTCGCATTGCCGGGGTGGATTCGCTGAGTTTTCGTTTCACGATTGGCCCGGCAAGCCAGATGCCTGTGGATGTTCAATTGAGTCATCGTAATCCACAAATCATAGAAAATGCTGCGCGTGATGTAGCGCGTGCATTGGAAGAATTTTCGGGCGTGATTGATATCGATGATGGTGTGGCCAGCGGGAAGCCGCAGGTGGAATTCCGGGTGCGCGAGGCAGCGCGCTTGCGTGGTCTGACTTCCACAGATGTCGGGCGTCAGGTGCGGGCAGCCTTTTTTGGTGCGGAAGTAACGCGTCAACAACGAGGACGAGATGAAATGCGTGTTATGGTGCGGTTGCCATTGCAAGAGCGCGACAGCGAAACCGCCCTGGATCGATTGGTGCTGCGGTTGCCCGATGGTGGAGAAATGGCCTTTTCCGATGCGGTAACGATCGAACGTGGTCGTTCTTATGATGTGATCGAACGCGACCAGGGGCGGCGTATTCTATCCGTCACAGCGGATGTTGACATACGTCGTACCAGTGCCGGCGAGGTAATCGCATCGCTACGTCAGGATGTCATGCCTGACATTTTGGAACGCTACCCGGGGTTGATATACAGCTTTGAAGGACAGCGCCGCGATCAACAACAAGCTTTTCGTTCTATCGGGGTAGGTTTTGTTGCCGCCGTGTTTGTTATCTTTGCCTTGCTAGCAATACCTTTTGGGAGTTATTTGCAGGGGTTGTTGGTTCTGAGTGCCGTGCCATTCGGGTTTACGGGAGCCATTCTCGGGCATATGGTCATGGGCTATAATCTTAGCTTTGTGAGTGTCATGGGGATTGTGGCGCTTGCCGGTGTCGTGGTGAATGATAATCTCATTCTGGTTGAGACCATTAATCGTTTGCGGAAAGAGGGTATGTCTCTCGCACAGGCGGTTGCCGAGGGGCCCATTCGCCGTTTCCGTCCTGTGCTGCTCACGTCGGCTACTACCTTCTTCGGGTTGGCACCGATGATCTTTGAAACCTCCGTCCAGGCTCGTTTCATGATTCCGATGGCACTTTCGCTGGGATTCGGTATCGTGTATGCAACATTGATTGCGCTTTTGCTCACGCCCTCGCTTTATTTTGTCGCCGAGTCCGCCAAAGCCCGGTTGCAAGCATTGACCCAAAACTGATCTGTTTCTTTTTGAATTTATCTATTCATAATCTATTCATCATAAATTATAAATGTTTGATATATAGTGATATATCGTATATATAATTTATTCATGAATGCGTATATATCGTATATTGAGCAAGAATTCTTGCGGCGTGGCGTTTGCACTGCGGTGGATTTGGCAAGGGCATTGGACATTAGTCAGCCGACATTATCGCGCGCATTGTCGGCTTTTCCACCGGGGCGTCTACATCGGATTGGTCGCGGGCGCAGCACGCGCTATGCCTTACACCAGCGGTTCGAGGGGCTTGGGGATCATTGGCCTCTTTACCAGATTGATGAGAAGGGGGAGGCAAGTCAGGTCGCTGTGTTACATACTCTCCAGAGGGGGGCGTGGCATGTTGAGCAGGCGTATCCATGGCAAACATTGAGAGGAACGCTATTCCCGGATGGTTTTTATCCCGGGTGGCCTTGGTTTTTGGATGATTTGCGTCCGCAGGGATTTCTGGGGCGTCTTTTTGCGCATCGATTTTCAGTTGAATACCGCGTGCCGGATGATCCACGGCTCTGGACGCCCGAGCATATCCTTTCCGCTTTGATACGCAAAGGGGATGATCTTCCCGGTGCATTTGTCATTGGTGCGGATATGTTACGTGTTGCACGGCAACGGAAGGAAACTTGTATTTCCCGTGAAGAGTGGCCGGAAGAGTATGCGCATTTGGCCGCGACAGTGCTGGAGGGCTATTGGCCGGGATCATCTGCAGCGGGAGAACAGCCGAAGTTTATTACCAGCGTTGAAGGGGGGCGCGGAGAGGCGTGTCCTGTTATCGTTAAGTTCAGTGGGGATGTG
>PXBF01000164.1 GCA_003567005.1 PVC group bacterium | reverse complement strand
TGGTTGTTTTCCGAATCGTGAATCTTGGCGGTCGAGCGGAGCCCTGAAAGGGTGAAGCTCGGCTCGACCGCCAAGTTCACGGTGCGGCCTTAAAAGTCGCCCAAGTGCCATCGTCGCAGCCGCTTTCGCGGCCACGACGTGGCTTTTCGAATGCCGTCCACAAACGTGGCGGCAGCACCTATACTCGGCGCGATGAAAACTAAAACCATATTCCGAAACGAAAGTCAAAAACTAGATGCCGCTTTCATTGAAGCGGGTCTCCCCGAAAGGGTATTGTTGGTCCCTCTGGACTTTGCCAAGATCACGCACTATGCCTGTTTCTGCGACGGGCGTGGAACCTACCTGCGCAAGGCCTTTACGGTTAAGAACAATCAGGAGGGGCTGGATTATCTGGTCGATCAGATTGAGCGTACGCGCAAGGCCCGTTCAATCAAAAGCAAACGGCATGTTATCGTTGGGGGCGAGGACAGTGCCAGTTATACGCGCAACTTCATGGACCGGCTCTTTGAGTTAGGCTATTTAACGATTCGCCTGGACTCGAAGGAAGTTCACCGGCAAGCAGAGAGTGTCGATTCTTCAACCGACAAGACTGCGCTTAGAGCGATTGCCAAGACCATGCTTAACCGGGATGCCCGGCAAACAGGCGGGTTCGATCTCTACGGCCAATTGCGAGGAATCACTCGGCAGCGGCGTCGTATCGTCCACCTAAGCACGGCGGTCAAAAATCGTATTCATACACACGCAGACTGTCTGTTTCCCGGTTTTCTTTCCAAAGACAGTGCTGTGGCTGCCTTTGGCCAGGCCAGTTTGGAACTGATGGCGCACAACTTCAGTGCCACCGCTCTGGCCCGAAAGTCCGAGAAAGCGCTCGCTCGCAAGCTAGCCAGACAAGGCGTCCGGGATGCTTGCGAGGTGGCAGCCAAACTCAAAGAGCAGGCCCGTAATGCGATTTGCGCCGACGATTGCGCAGTTCGCCTAAGTGCCCAACTCATTGAAGGGGAATTATGCTTATTCCAGACTCTGCAGTCGAACTTGACTGAACTGGACATAGAGGCCGCACGCATACTGCTCCGACTGCCCGAAGCTTTTGCCGTTTCAATCAAAGGCATCGGCATCACCCTGGCCTCGTCTATCTTCGCGGAGATCGGCAGCCTCGGTCAGGTTCAGTGCTGCGATCAGATCAATGCCTATGCCGGGATTGCACCGAAGGTAAAGCAAACAGGCGGTCCCGAAACGCCTGCCCGCATCGGGGGTAAGCGCAGGCAGTTTAATAGAATCCTCAAAGACTACACACTTCAGGCAGGCAACCATCTCTACCTTCACGGCCCGAGTGAATTGCTTGAGGATGCCGCCCGGCGCAAACACGCGGGCAAAGCCGTCGACACTGCCATGGCCAGACGCTTCCTGCGCATCGCCCGGGCCCTCGCCAAGAGCCACTGCATCTACCTGCCAACTCCCCTGCGAACAGGTCAAACGCACACCGATGCAGACCGCGAGCAGAGAGCTCAATACATTATCAAGACCTGGCCCGATCTTCTTCTTAAGTGGAAACGGCTTGGACTCCAACAAGAAGCTTTCGCCCCGGAAACCCCATTGGGGAACTGGCGGATTATCGTTCAGGAAATTTATGATATAGAACTTCCCTTATAGTATCTGCGTGAAGGATAGGCATCAATTTGGGTTCGGAGTGGCGGAAAGGCACAATTACGGAAGCCGCGTCCAACAGGAACGACGGCACGGGTCAGACAGCTCCGCCACTCCGGCCCTCTGAGTCTTTGACTCGAAAAGCGCAGAAAGATACTTCGCCGAACCTGTTTTCTGGTTACGGCATCCAACCAGTCAGCGCAATGGTCCGGAGCCCCGAAAGGTGGAAATCCAACCCCATTCACGAACCCTCATTGGTCGATAGACAAACGTGATTTTAAACCGTTAATAGTTAACGGAGGGCGGAGCTTACCCTAACAACTAGACCTCAAAAAATCTTATTTTTCTCTTGATACTCTGACCCCTTTTTGCTCCCCGGAATGACCCCTTTTTGGTCTCCCCTGCAAAACGGGTTCGCGCGGCGGCGGGGTGGTCGGGGGCGGTCGATTGGAAGCTGAGGTTTCGGATTGCCGGGCGGGTCGTTGCGGTGTTGATAAGATAAGGCATTATTTACGATTTACGGAACCCCCTCGGGTTTCTCGCGTTGTCCTTTGAATGCTATCGAAAAATCAGAATCAGAAAATGAATTTCCCCGCCTCAACCTCAGGCTCAAAATCGTTTCTAGAGACAAGTAGGCGGCTTGCATCGCATCGTCTCTTTTAGAGTTGGTGTAATCATGCCCCATGGCACTTATCATTATCCTTCTGTCATCTCCAACATCAAGCATAAGTTGAAACAGAAACGCGTTGTCGTTACCTCTAATTCCATAATTCAGTAAGATTCCTTGGTGAGGACCAATCGAAAAATCTTTTTTTACGAGACAATCCTCGGGATTTATATCCTCGACTTCTAAACGCCTCCAAAACGTTGAAAACATTTCACGCAAAATTGGCCCTGTGAATTCTGCCTCTAGACTAGAATTCTCGATTTGGCTTTTTTTGACCCATATATGCACAGTTTGATCATTCAAATGTATTGAATCTTCAGAAATATTCACAACCTCATAAAATGATGGAGCAATAATACACCACTCGTCAGAAAATACTATTTTTTTTGCCATCCCCCTTTCGACGTGGGAATAATCAAGGCCTAATTTTGAGAAATTCAAAGACTCCGCTAAACACAGGGAATAAAGACTAATGCATAATATAGTA
Source organism: PVC group bacterium (assembly GCA_003567005.1). GTDB lineage: Bacteria > Verrucomicrobiota > Kiritimatiellia > UBA8416 > UBA8416 > T3Sed10-140. Next base: position 915 of record PXBF01000164.1, on the reverse strand, counting down.
ATTAATTTCATAATTTTCTCCTTCCCATTAATTCCAAACTCCAAAACGATCTTCTATCAACCTATCTCTAGGATTATAATCATCAATTGGGTTATCTCGAAGTTCTCTTATGAATTTATTCCTACGATTGCGATCGTCGTTAATAGGATCATCGTCTGGATCGATAAGGTTCGATGGGCTTCTATGAGCTTTTGCAGGACAGACAAGGGCCGAGCAATACCGTTGCCGCCAGAGGCAAGCAGCGGCCTGAAAGACCGAATCCTTCGCCCATTTTTTTCCACTAGGGTTTGGTTTCACTTGATCGCAGGCACCCTTTAAACAGTCCTCCCGGTTCAAGTATTCCTCCATCTCGCGTCTACGCTTGCGCGTTTTTTCTCCCGTTTCAGTGGCACAACACCAATCTGACTCATAGTTTAAGATAGGATCCTTATCTTGGCAACAATCTACTAAGTTTTCATATTTTTTATCCCCACAGCAATTATTGGAAGACGCCGAGGAGAGTCCTAGTATGTCAACATAATTCACCCCATCATTTCCAACGAAGACATATAGGTTAATCCCACCCCGTTCTTGGATGGGATCCCTTGATGGCCAACGTCCTGTGACAGGATCATAATACCTGAAGCCGTAATATGTTATTCGAAAGGAGACACACCCGGCATCGTAGTGACTTGCTTGGGTGTTTGTGCGCTGGGCGAGCCTGTTGTGGATTCCGTAAGTCTTTGATTGTGAGGGTTCGGTGCTTGTTGTGCGTGCATGCTGGCAGCGGTGTCGTAGGTTTAGGTGGCGGTGGACCGGCCTTGGTTGGGTGGTGCTCGGCTTGGTCGGGGCGGTGAATCGTAGGTGCAGGTTATGCCTACGGTTACTGGTGGCAGCTGGGGCGCAAGGAGTGTTTCCTGAGTTGGTGGTGGGTTG
>PXBF01000051.1 GCA_003567005.1 PVC group bacterium | reverse complement strand
CCCGCAGTGGTCGTTCTGGTGGCGTTGTCGCCCAGACTGCCGTTGAGAAGGATGCCGCCGGTAAAGGTGTTGTCGCCAAGCAGGGCAACCCCACCGCTGCTCGTTCCACCTGTAATTTCCAACCCGTTGCTACCGGCAATTACGCTGTCGATCCGTAGCGTGCGTCCGGCGATCGTTGAGAGTGTCGGCGTGCCTGAAGTTACGTCCAAAGTGAGCATCTCAGGCCCATCTATGGTGAGGTTCTCATTGCGGTCCAACTCTATATGCCCGATGCTTAAATCGGTAATGAGTTCCACAGTCTGCGCACCACTTGCGTTATTGGTAAAGGAGGCGGTATTATCCACTCCACTAGCTATGATGTTATCCATCCAGTTGGCGCTATCAATCCAGCTAAACGTTCCTCCGGCGGATTGATCCCACGTGCCATCTGCAAAACCAAGCGTCTCGAAGTCCACCGGATCCGACCACGCGGCCCCAAACGCATTTGAGGCATACACGCGATAGAAGTACTCTGTTTCCGATAGCAGCCCCGTAACATTCGTGCTGAACATCTCATTTTCCACAATCGTCTCCACATCAAACACGAAATTCGTATCCCAGCCTGCAAAACTCGTACCAGCATCCGTCTCCCCGAGGAAAATGCGTACATCGTCCAAAGGACCATTAAAGACCGTTACAATCCCATTCAATGTCGCATCATTTATACCCACCGGGAATGCACCATCGCCCACGTCCACCACGGGGGGAGCAACATCTGCCGTTCTAAAGCTCGCATTCTCCGCCCACAGGTTTGTTGCCGCATTCGAGGCGCGGAACGTATAAAAGTACTCCGTGCCCTCGAGAAGACCTGTCGCTGGCGCGCTTAGCGGATGGTCCACTACATTCGTGTAGGTCCCGACAACCACGCTCCCTTTCGTCGTGTCGGCTATCCACGCTTGCGCGGTCGCATTGCTGGTGGTGCTCCAGTACGCTGTCACCGTGAAGACCGACTGCGGCGCATTCAGCGTGCCCTGCAAGTCTGCCGTGGTATCTGTGATAGCCATGGCATCACCCGTCGTGGGTCCAGTAAGCGCCGCCGCAACCGCTTCGTAATTGGCCAATACTTCACTGGCTGTCAAAATGCTATCCCGGTACGCTCTGAACAGAGCCATTTGACCATGGAAGCTCTGCGTACTCTGTTGCCCATTTCCACGCCCACCGGTATTATTTCCGCCGCGTGTTGCTAGCGCTGCGGCATCACCACCGCACCAGTTACCAGCCGTGCCAGAACCAGTCGCAACTTCTTCCCCATTGATGTACAAAACGATATCACCGGGCGATGCACTGTTGTATGTAACGACGACCTGCATGAATTCGCTCGTGTCTGCAGTCACTTCATGATCGATGATTACGTTATTGTTATTCCGCGTAACCTGAAGCTGTCCGTCATTGTAAAATACACCTAATCCCGTTCCTCCCCCTGTTTCAAACAAGATATCACCGTTGGAGGTGTAAGTCGCCTCAGGGTCAGGTTTAATCCAAAACTCAAGTGATACTGGCTGATTGTTCCAACCGAGATTGCCAAAACTAACAGTCGAACCGTCTCTGACAAAAAGCGCGCCGCCATTATTACCAGTCATACCTCCCGGAAAATCATAGGCAGCAGCGATACCTAGTAGTGCGCTGACTCCTGTTAGTCGAGTCACGTCATTACCTTTGTCAAGTAAACCTTCAATATCAGCCGGCTCGTCAGCAATATTTTCCCATGTGCTACCAGGCGGATTGAGGCTGGCATCCATGTAAATATCAGCCCCTGCTGTTGGTGCCGGTGGATCAACAGAAGGTATCAAGGTTACAAAAGGTCCTACCGCATCCGACCAGGCTTCGTCATGCTCATTCGCGGCAAACACGCGATAGCTATATTCCTTGCCAAACAGTAGCCCCGTCACGGTCTCTGAGAAGGGCTCTCCTTCTTCAACACCAGGCAAATCAACCACGACATAATCGTCCCAGCCCACATCTGTCGGACCAGCATCGCTCGTACCGTAATAAATGCGCACATCCTCCAATTCGCCATTGAAGAAGTCGATCACACCTTCCAATTCCGCCTCACCAATACCCGGCGTAACACCATCACCCGTGCTGACCACCGGCGGCTCGGCTGCATACGACGACAGCGGCAATGCCACAACCCCCAAAATCATCACGACAAATAGCATTCTACGCAGTGACAGTGCTTTCATACCTGGATCTGCTTTTTACATTTTCTTTTCCCCAACCCCACTTATTGCGGTATGGAACAATAAAAAAATGCTTGTGTCAATCTCACTTTTGCGTTTATTTCAGGCGCTTTTCTCAACTTTCTTCACCACCGACACAAGACCGGTGGGATCATTATTGTGCCAAATCATTTTCCGATTTATTCTTTTTTCCCCGGTCGAGTTCAGGAAGCCTGAACTTCGGGACCGGTGGACCATAGCGGGCGATCCCGACCTCGCAGGGAGAAAGTCCGTGCTCATGATATCGAGTAAGTGTAGGGGATTACGTGCAGGCGAGTAAGTGTGCAAACGATGAAGTTACAGACCCGGCTCTTGGGCGGCCAAGATAATGCAGGATTAAAACTTTTGGCAGGAAGGGCGAGGCGTCCTCGCCGAGCCGTTGTTCGGTAGTCGCGGCTCACCGGGGACCCTACTTCGCCCAAGGCTTCGCAGGACATGGCTGGTTCGCCCTACCAAAAATGAAGATAAACAGTGAAGTTAGAGACTAGCCGCCGAACCCAGGATGATCGAGGGCACGGCGGCTAATCAGGTCGTGTTCTAACTATCGGAAAAGGATGACGGTTCCAGCAGTCGGATACGGTGTATCCACGTATAGTACGCCAGTCCCACTGAAGAAGTTAGCAACCGTGCTTTCATCAATTCTTGTTAGTTCTTCCCCGTTAAAGGGGGCATTACTGTCGGTCGAACCATAAATGCCGGGAGGCAAGGATACGCCACCGGCTTGCAGCTCTGCCACAGCAGCCCGACCCTCGATATGAATGGTTCCCCCCGTCCGATTAAGCGTGCCCTCGTGCGGAAGACTGTAATCACCGTTCAAACCAAGCGTCCCGGCTGCTACCGTCGTTACACCTGAATACGTGTTTTCGCCCGAAAAGATCCATGTTCCGCCATCGCGCTTCTCCACACTGAGAACACTCGGATCTTCTCCATCTCCCGGTCCGTCCATGATGTTTCCGGCAAAGGTGTTGTCCTGGGTCCCGGAGCCTTCGAACTTGAGGATGGCTGCATCACGCGTGTTGCTGTTGATCAGGTCGGTGTTGATGGTAAATGCATGATCCGCGTTATTGCACCTGATGACGTAATTTAAAAACGCCCCCGACAATTCGAACTGGCGGTGGTTGAAGACGAGATCCGCTTCGCCCCCGGAACCGAATTCGAAACGATGATGCCGCCATGCTTGCGTGGGGTTCCCCGCGAGACCTAAGCGGATGTTGCCGGCGCCCTCGGCGTCGCCCAAACTGTTGACGACGGTTGTCGCTTCCCTTGGCATATCGTAATCTATGTTGCCTGTGAAGGTATTGGCCGTATTGAGCAATCTGATACTTTGGTTTCCAAGCCCATACTGTTGATGCGTGAGGGTGCCGCTGCCTGTGAGCGCACCGACGATGTTGACGGTACTATTGTTGGAGCCGGCTCTGAATTCGGCGCCTTCTCCGATATGGACTTCGCCGTTTATG
>PXBF01000030.1 GCA_003567005.1 PVC group bacterium | reverse complement strand
GCCTAGTACATTGCTTACTGGACTGGATTTTTCGTCTCGCGTTCTTGATAAGGCCCGGATGATTTGCCCTTCGGCAAAATTCCGGCAACATGATATATACACTCCTCTCGAAGGGGACTTTGATTTGGTATTATGTTGCGAAACATTGGAACATATGGAGCATCCTGCCAAAGCACTTGAACAACTCGTTCATGATGCTGTGTGCGTTGCAATTACTGTTCCAAATGGCATGGTGGACACGTACCCAGGCCACATTAATTTCTGGAGCAAGCGAAGTTGGGAAATATTTCTCGATCAATTTAGCAGTTCGTGGGACTGCACCATAAACCTGATTAATGGAGATCGGCAGATTGGAACAATAATGCGCCGTCGAGCAAGTTGATTGTGCTTTTACGACAATAAAGGAAAAAGAAACCCTAAGAATGGGAACTGTTGTGTCAAAGTGCTGGAAGCAAGAATAGGTGAGGCAAAGGCTCTTGCTATCAGTAAAATTTCGACCAGCCAAAGACTTGGCTTTGATGAAAAAAGTTGTTTTTGTGCTAAAATCACGCTGGATGAGTGAAGGTTAGTCCCTATACAAGCGTGAATTGATTGCGAGAACGGGCGGAAGAGGCTTGAAATGCCCTCCAGTATTGGTTAAAGTGTGATTTATGACAACAACACTTTCCAAGAAAGAAAGGCATTTCAAGTGAGTCGATCCTACCGCAAAATCCTTCGCAACCGCAAGCAAAGAATTGAGCGTCGTCTGGCGCCCAAGGTGTTTGACGATCAGCCTTCGCCCATGCTTTCGGCCAGCAACATTCATTACGAGGTCAGCGACCGCACGCAAGCCATGAGCTATGGCGGACTTGGGGCGATCCATCTGATGGTGAACCGTTTGGGCCTGGTCCGTGAGATCGACGATTCGCTTGATTTGCTGAAAAAGCATCTGCCGTATTGGGAATCCGACCATGTGTTGAATATTGCCTACAACGTCTTGCTCGGCGGTCTTCGTCTTGAAGACATTGATCTGCGTCGCAACGACGAGGTGTTTCTCAACGCGGTTGGCGCGTTGCGGATACCGGATCCGACAACGGCTGGCGATTTCACGCGACGGTTTGACCAGGAGGCGATCGAGCGACTGATGGGAGCGTTCAATCGTGTGCGCGCATGCGTTTGGAAGCGTCGGAGCAAGGGGCTTCTGGACGATGCGTACATTGATGTGGACGGTACGTTGGCGTCCACTCTGGGCGAATGCAAGGGCGGCATGGACATTTCGTACAAAGGCATTTGGGGGTATCATCCGCTGATTGTCAGTCTGGCCAACACCAAGGAGGTTCTGTTCATCGAGAATCGTCCGGGCAATGTCCCGAGCCATGCCGGTGCGGCCAAATGGATCGACCAAGCGCTCGATTGTGTGCTGCCGCATGCGCGCCGACTGACGATACGGGGCGACACGGATTTCTCGTTGACCGAGCATTTTGACCGGTGGGCGCAACGCGCCGATTTTATCTTCGGCATGGATGCCAACGCAGCCATGGTCAGCCGCGCGAAGGCGCTTGAGGAGAGCGCCTTCAAGCCGCTGATCCGCAAGCCGAAGTATCTCGTCGAGACCGAACCGCGGGCCAAGCCGCAGAACGTGAAAGCCCAGCGTGTGCTCGATCGGGAATTCGAGACGTTGCGGCTGACCAGCGAGGAGGTGGCGGAATTCACCTATCGGCCGGGAAAGTGCCAACGGGATTATCGCGTGGTTGTTCTGCGCAAGAATATCAGCCATGAGAAAGGCGAAACGGTTCTCTTTCCCGAAATCCGCTACTTCTTTTACATCACCACCCGTACCGATTTGACTCCGGCACAGGTGATCGAGCATGCCAACGCGCGCTGCGATCAGGAAAACGTCATCGAACAACTGAAAAACGGTGTCAATGCGCTGCGCATGCCCGTGGACAACCTGATGAGCAACTGGGCGTACATGGTCATGGCCTCCCTCGCATGGAACCTCAAGGCATGGTTTGCCATGATGGTACGCTTCCGGGATCGGCGCGATCTGCTGTTGCGCATGGAATTCAGACGTTTCCTTCATGCCATGATCCTGTTGCCGGTGCAGATCGTCCGACAAGGCCGAAAGATCATCTATCGATTGCTGGGATACAACCCTTGGATAAAGGATTATCTCTCCGCCTGGGAGTTCATCAGGCGAACGCGGTTCGCCTGAACCCCACAAACGCAACGCAAGAGACGTAAAACAAGGGTGAAGTCTGCCCTCAAAACGGAAACCGGTCGCATCGGGAAGCAAATTCAACCCAAAATGGTCGGCAGGGACCGACACGAAGGGCTCACAACATACTCTATCCACGGAAAAATGACCTTCCAACAACTTCCAAGGGCTGTCGTCAACGATTCTGAGTCGTTGAGATTATTTCTCGCTTATTTTAGGGTTAGTATACTGATTTCTACCTTTTGCATGCTACTCCCATGTTTCAAGCTCTACCAGTGAGATAATCGTATGATTCCAAATATAAAACAATGGGTGTAGATAAGGTCCACTTTTGTGACTTATCCTTTTCTCGGTTTCATCACGCTTTTTTTAACCGCGGTGCATGGGTTCTGGCATGATTGCTATAGTAAGTAAAATGGTTCCAGATGATGTTAAGGCGTGGATGCGCAAAAAATTGCATGCGCGACTCCCTGACAAGTTCGATGATTTGATTGCGCAATACCGTAAAGCAATCTCGGAACCTTTTTCCGAAAACGTTCAAAGTAATTTGGCGAGGCTGCGTATGAATGTGCACATCATCGACAAAGGTTTGCACAGGCCCGACTGGGAGTTTGGCCATAGCGACAAATGTTATGCAGAGGCGAAGAAGCTTTTAGTGGATTCAAGTGCAGCAGATCGAGATCCCACTTTCAAATGGGCAGATAAGGTGCTTCGAGAATACGAAGAAGCGGAAGTGAACGGCGAGAGATCCAAGACACCAGAATCAGATTTTCGGCAACAAGATTTTGTTCATGCAAATGATTTGGAAAGGTTTTTCGCATCGCGCACGACTTGCAGAAATTTTGAGGGAAGACCCGTTTTACGCGAAGACCTTATGCGGATTGTAGATGCAGGTCTTCAGGCCCCCTCCAGTTGTTGTCGTCAGACATTAAAGGTATATGGATCTGTTACACCAGAAACAGCTCGCGATACGGCGCGTTGCTTTCATGGTTTTACAGGTTTTAGTGATTCAATACCATCAACAATGGTTTTTTGTGCCGATATTCGTCCTTATGGTATGCCTGGCGAACTATTTTATCCTACTTTTGATACAGCTTTAGCTGCTGATCATGCTGCTTTAATGGCTTCCGCATTGGGTATGAGCATGGCTATGCTTTGTTGGATTCCGCAGAAAGAACGTGAAGAACGATTGCGTACCCTCCACAATATACCAGAATATGAGGCAATTGTTGTTGGTGCAGTGTGCGGTTACCCCAAGCAGCAAGCTCGAAAACCACCTCGAAAAAGAGTGGCAGAAGCATTGGTGTTAAATTGAAGGTAGGTATTCTAACGTTTCACTGTGCACCAAGCCACGGTGCATTTTTTCAAGCATTCGCGCTGGCCACATATAATCGCAAGATTGGTGCGGACGGCGGCGTGAAAACCGTATAAAATCGGCGTTTTGAAAATCGAGTACTTTATTTTCTTGTCATTGGTCGGGATCGATTCGATCTTTCATGCGGTAACTTTTGCCATGGATGGCGG
>PXBF01000079.1 GCA_003567005.1 PVC group bacterium | reverse complement strand
GGCGTGTTCCATCGGTTCTTTCTTTGCCACGGGCATTGTTTCGGAAGTTGTGTGACTCATCGAGAACAACCAGATCGTAGTTTCCCCAGTTATGGGTGCCGAGGTTGATATCCCCTGACTTGCCATCACGTCCCAGATCGGTATGCGCCAAAACGGTATACCCGAAGCCATCCTTGAGCAGTGCATTGCGGGTATCGTTGTTACGGTAGACTTTCCAGTTGTCCTCGAGTTTCTTGGGACAAAGCACCAAAACCCTGCCATTGCGTAATTCGAAATACTTGATGACTGCCAGCGCCTCGAACGTTTTTCCCAATCCGACGCTATCCGCAATGATACAGCCATTGTGCTTGAGAATCTTGTTAATAGCGCCTTTGACGCCATCCTTTTGAAAGTCGTAGAGCATAATTCCAGACGGCTGAATCGTAGATACCGGTCTTGGCATCCAGCAGACCACCTTGATCCGCTTCCCGCAAATAGTCTTCAAAAATATGGTAGAGCGTCTTGAAATAAATGAATTCCGGGGCATGGTTGGTATATAGCTGCTCCAGATAAGCAAGTACTTCGGCTTTCACATTGGCAACAACCGACTTGTCTTCCCAGACTTCATCAAACCAATTCAGAAGGTCTTGGCGGTCGCGATTGCCGTCGACTTCCAAATTCAGCTCAATGTTATTGCGCTGCCCCTTGCCCAGCCCAAGGCCACCAACTGTGAAGTTAGAACTTCCCAGCAAGGCATCCTGCACACCGTTACTGCCCTCGACATGGTAGAGCTTACCGTGCAGAAAGCCCGGATATCGAACCGACCGAATATCGACTTTACGGCGAATCCAATCCGCACAGTCGGCTGCAACTTCCCGCTGCTGCAGCCGATTAGCTAGCTGCAAGCTGGCATCCTCGATATCAAATGCCTTCTTGTCGGTTTTTTCGGGATCGAGATTGTTGATGAACCGCGGCTCGCCAAAGAGAAAGCGCACGGAATCAACGGATTCCAGCTTCTCCTGCATGGCGGCGTAGGCATAAATCGTGAAATAGGCAGAGACAAAAGAGAGCTTCGAACCATCCTGTATTTTCTCAAGCAGAAAGTCCCCAACCTTACCACGCTTGTGGTTATCGCGGATTCCAGATAAAGACGGTTCGGCCACCGTGCCCCCTACTGCTTGAATCTTAAAATATGAAGCGCCGTACTGGCTCCAATTCATACCAGTTTCTGCCTAAAGCCTCAAACATAAACACATCAACGCAGAAGCGGCAGACGCCGATCTTGCCGCTTTCTTTGACTTTAGAATCTGTCAACCACGAGGAAAGGATAACTTCGCGCGGTTGCAAGTCGTGGTGTATCCGCTGTGCCAGGGTGGGGCCAAGTAAAGCTGAGGGAATATCCCGGCGCCAGATGCCGAGCACACGCAAGGGATCAATCTCCCGCTTGAGTGCCTCGGCAACGTTCTTTGCAATGGGTGCATGAACCACTTGGGAAACAGGTTGGTTGGATGTTCAACGTATCAGTAGCCATGATAACCCCCGCCCCCATTCACTATCTGCGTATTATTCGTAACCCACGAAACCCATTCTTTCCTTGCAAATAGAGCCCTCATTTGGTTTTTAAAAAAGCTTACTGTTTCAATCGTATCGTAAGAGTCTGTTGGCAAGCCTGCCCAGACGTTCGATTGTGCGGATTGCCAAGGAGGTTAAGATGGATTTCGGGCTAACCGAAGAACAAATCATGATCCGTGACCTTTGCCGTCAAATCGGCGAGGAAAAAATCAAACCCGTTCGGGAACACTACGACGAATCCGGGGAATTCCCGTGGGACCTCGTCAAGGTATTTGCGGATGCCGGTCTTTTTGGCATCACCATCGAAGAAGAATACGAGGGCATGGGTCTGGGCATCATGGATCAAATCATTGCCATCGAAGAACTCTCTAAATATTGTGCCGGCATAGCATTGGCCCTGTTCGGCACAGCGCTCGGCGTCACTCCCATCATGCTCTTTGGCACACCCGAACAAAAAGCAAAATACCTGCCACGTGTATCAGCCGGAACCATCTGTGCTTTTGGCCTCACAGAGGCAAATGCCGGCAGTGATGTCGGCGGCATCAAAACCACAGCGACTCCCGACGGAGATCACTACGTTCTCAACGGCACCAAGCAATGGATCACCAATGGTGGCGAGGCCGATATTTACTCCGTCATTGCCTTGACCGACAAAAGCAAAGGCCCGCGCGGGGCCAGCGCTATCATTGTCGAAAAAGATACACCCGGCTTTACCTTCGGCAAAAAGGAAAACAAAATGGGCATTCGCGGATCGATGACCCGCGAACTGATCTTTCAGGATTGCCGGGTCCCCAAGGAAAACCTGCTGGCACGGGAAGGAATGGGCTTTATCGTTGCTATGAAAACGCTCGACAGCTCACGCCCGGGCGTCGCCGCACAGGCGCTCGGCATTGCACAGGGCGCATTTGACGAAGCCATCCGCTACAGTCGCCAACGCCGCCAATTCGACAAGCCCATCTCTTCCTTCCAAGCCATCCAGTTTATGATGGCAGATATGGCTACCAAGATCGAGGCCGCACGCGCACTCACCTACACCTGTGCACGCTACATGGATAGCGGAGCCAAGGATGTAAGCAAATTGTCCGCCATGGCCAAAGTCTATGCATCCGATGTCGCCATGGAAGTCCCCACCGATGCCGTCCAGATACTCGGTGGCTATGGATACATGAAGGAGTATCCCGTTGAAAAAATGATGCGCGATGCCAAGATCACCCAGATCTATGAAGGCACCAACCAAATCCAGCGCGAAGTCATTGCCAACAAACTCCTCAAGGAATATTCCAAAGGATAAAAACCAGGCACAACAACGCATCTTCCAAAAGGGCGGCCTTTACAGACCGCCCTTTTTTTGCCTATATATCCCCCCATGAAACCGGAAATCACCATCTATTATGCGAATATTTGCGGACTCTGCACCAAAGCCGTTGAATTCTTGCGCTCACGGAATCTGGACTTTCAAGCAAAAGCGGTTGTGTGGGACAACGAAAGCGACGCCTTTGTGGATACTCCCAATGCACGCGAAATGATGCAACGCTGCGGCGAAACCCTAGACTTCGTGCCCCAAATATTCATCGGCAACACGCATATCGCAGGTTGGCGAAAACTCGAACCCATGATCGAGGATGGAACCTTCGACCGCATGCTGGATGCGTAATCCCTACCCATGCATCACCCCCGAAAAGTCGCCGTCAGCTTCCGGCCCCGGAAACATCATGGCCATCCCGAACTCGAACTGGAACTCGGCATCCATCGATAAATCTACATGCGTAGCCGATGCTGCCAATGTAGCCGCACGATCCCGCTCGACCTGCGAAAGCAACACCATCTTGGCTCCTAGCGAGGCGGCATTGCCTACAAAATGAATATGCTCCTCCGCAATCGCGGGTAATAAACCAACCCGCCTCGCCTGATGCCGCCGAATGTAATTGCCGAAAGCCCCTGCTAATAAAACACAGGACAAATCATCCGCAGTGAGCCCCGCTCGCTGTAGTAAAATCGTGATACCGGCCCGAATCGCACCAGAAGCCAATTGCAGTTCCCGAACATCACGCTGCCATAAACAAACCGCCTGCCCCTGTGCTGCCATATCGGCAGGCGCCAAGACAAAACACCAGTCATCACCATCCCGTTGCATACGCGCACGCACCGCCGCAGAAACGGTTTCCGGTAATTCCTCCGGATCGCGAAAACGGCCTGTCTCATCCAATACGCCTACTCGCAATAATTCGGCCACCGCATCCAGTAAGGCTGTACCACACAACCCACTGGGCGCTAGATCACCAATGATGTTTAACGTCACCGCATCCCCAATCAAAACTTTCTCGATTGCCCCTGGCACCGCCCGCATCCCTTGCCGGATGCGCGCCCCCTCAAATGCAGGCCCGGCTGCTGTCGATGTCACAAGCATCTTTCCCCCATGCGCCAAAACAATTTCACCATTGGTGCCAATATCCACAAACAAGACAGCACCATCCTGTTGATCCAATTGCGTTGCCACCATCCCAGCTACCGTATCACCCCCCACAAAACTACCAATCTGGGGAAAAACGTACATCTCCCCGCCAGGATGCACCTGCAACCCAATCTCCCGCGCCGCGCAGGTCATGGCATCAGAAAATGCTTGCGTAAACGGTACCTCCCCAAGCGCTGAACAATCCAACCCAAGCAACAATTGTTGCATCGTCGCATTGCCAGCAACGGCTACCTCGTAAATCGACGCACGATCCGCGCCAGCCTGCAATGCCAAATCATCCACAATCTTTTGTAGCGTTTTTACAAGCAACCCTTGCAACCGATGCACGGCACCAGCTTCCTCCCGAACGCAATGAATACGCGCTATCACATCATCCCCGCACTGAATCTGATCATTCATACGCGAAGCAACCGCCAATTCTGCACCCGTCACAAGATCGATCAACGTTCCAACCACCGTCGTCGTCCCAATATCAACCGCTACACCTAGAACCGCAATATCCCCCTCGGATGCCAGGATGCCCAGAATACGATCCTGGGTCACGACGGCACGACCAGACCAACCAAAACGCCGTATCGCATGCGGCAACTGCTGCAAAACGGCCAGCCGACAAGATCGACCACCGCCCACCGCAGAAGATAAGCGCGTGAAATCAGCAACTACATCTTCCTGTGTCGGCGCCTGAAGCTTGAAGGGAACCACTTGCAACGGCGGATCAACTACCCCCACCGCACGACCACCATCCGTGACAAGAATTTGCTGCCCACCAACGAAAAGCGATGCATCCGGCACGTCTACCACGACATCCCGCTCAACCCGATACGAACAGGCCAGCACCTCAACATCACCAATCAGAACCAGACATTTTCCACACGTCCCCTTACCCCCACAAGGCGTCTGTAAAAGAATCCCCGCCAACTCCGCCGCTTCTAACAAAAGGGTCCCCGGCAACACAAACACACGCCGCCCCGATGGCTGAAACAAAACCTGTAATTCCCCATTCATTCTGCACGCCCTCCTACCTTCAGCAATTTCCATCTTTTAACCGGCTCGTTTCTGCTCGTTTCTTTTGCTACATGCACCCGAAACCCGCGCAAGCCTGCCCCCTTACAGCACGCCAAGAAAACGTGCCAAAATAAATCCGTATTCTTGACGAAAGTCAAAGTCCATACACCTGCACGACGCTACGATATCCCCAGATGAATAAAAAACAAATGGGAGGATATCATGACAACACGCAAGATCATACAAATTGATGAAGACCTTTGCAATGGATGCGGCAACTGCATTACCGGGTGCGCGGAAGGGGCCCTGCAATTGATCGATGGAAAAGCCAAACTCGTCAAAGAACAATTCTGCGATGGCTTTGGTGACTGCATCGGGCACTGCCCCACCGGTGCCCTGACAATCGTCGAACGCGAAGCAGACCAATACGACGAGCACGCAACACGGATAAACCTGATGCAAACACAAGGCATCGAAGCCGTCAAACGCATGGATAAAGCCAATGCCGCGCACGAAAGAGGCGAACACCCTGAAGAAAAGGCCTTGCAACAGGTCCCGCGCACCTCGCAAGGTGGCGGTTGCCCCGGCATGCGTATGCGTATGGGCACGAGCAATGACACGGCCAAAACACCAACCCCAACGCCATCCAATGGCAGTCTCCCACCCAAAATGATGCCTTCAGCATTGGAACAGTGGCCCGTGCAACTGCATCTTGTCCAGCCAGGAGCCCCATTTTTTCAAAACAAGGAAATGGCCATACTTAGCACCTGCTCCCCCATTGCATCTGCGGATGTCCACTGGCGCTTCATGCAAGGCCGTAGCGTGGTTGTGGCATGCCCAAAACTGGATCACACGGAACCCTACGTAGAAAAACTGGCCGCCATCTTTCAGGACACAACGATTCCCAAGGCCGTCGTAGTACGCATGGAAGTGCCCTGCTGTGGCGGCTTAAGCCGCATCGTAAAGGAAGCACACAAATATAGTGGCCGAACAGACCTAGTCATTGAAGAAGTCACACTAAGCCTGACAGGCGAGGTCATCGCAACACAATCCCTCTAACGGCCTATTCGACGTCCTCCAGCAACAAAAGAGGGATATCCCCCTCCTCTGATGGCAGATCGGTCTCTTCGGCCGGATCGACCACCGGCTCTGCCTCATCGGACGGTTCCCCACCGTCTGTGGCACTCGGATCAACATCAGGATCTTCCGCAGGGTCTGGCGTATCCACGGAAGGTGGCAACAGAAGACGCCCCTGAAGAATCTCAGCGTCTTCATCCGATAAACGGAAAATATACCCGTGGCCTTGTAAGCGCGCATACACACGCTCATCTTCGACCCCTACCCCCAGAAGAAGCGATTCTTGTAAACGATCCGTACCGGTATAACGCAAGGTTAGCGTCGCAACAGGAGCATGCAAACCAAAGGGACGCAAACTGGCAGGTTCATAGTCAACAACCGCCGCTGCATCCAAATCCGCGACAGTCGCCAACAACAACGCGATAGCATCCCCGTCTAACGACCCCTCGCGCGCCTCAACCAACGCCCAGTTCTCATCCTCATCTTCATCTGCACGGCGAATCGTAACGTCCCCACGCACCGTCTTTTGCTGTATCCACATAACCGTATCCGGATCTGCACGGAGGATGCGACGTGAACGATAACGAGCCGGATGCATCATCGCCACCAATTCCTCTTCCGACACAAAGCCTGTAAGACGCAAAACGGGCCCATCCGTACCGATCCGTCCAACCAAGCCCACATCTTCCCCCGCACCCGCAACCGGCAGCAAATATAATTGACGCGGCACAATGTTCTCCGGCACATCCGAAGGAAGATCAGCGCTGACAACCAGTGCATCCGAAGAAGCAAAGTCCGACTGTGGATCAAACGAAACAATGCGCAAATGCATAAACGTCTGCAACAGATCCTCGACCGCATCTTTACGAACCAATTCCTCCTCATGCACCGGCTCCCGGATCGCCCAGTCATCCTCCGATAACCGCTCCAGTCGTAGCCGCTGATCTTGGTAGGCAAGCGTAAGCTCAGACAATTCAAGCCAAGGCGAAAGCAAGACACGCTGATCGCGAAAATCGTTCACATGCTCCGACGCAATCTCTCCCAGCACGCTAGGCACGGTAAAAACCGAAGGAACGCCCCAACGCCGTGCATATAGTTGTCCACCATTCTCATACTCGCGCCCCAAAAACAACTCTTCGCCTGTATCGCTGCCTTCAACCCATAACGTTATCCGTGCCCGCGCTTGATCCGGCGCCAGATTACCTTCCTCTACCTGCGAACGAAAAACCGAACTCTGCAATCCATCTTCACTATCTGCTGGGGCATCCCAAACAAAACGCTGCACTTGCATCACATAGAGGGCATCCAGTAAGCGCTCGACTGCCGCCGCATCCGCTGGCCATACCAGAGGTTGCTGAATCTGCCAACGTCCACCCCGCCGGATCAATTGCAGAAACCCAATGTCTTGACGATATAAGTCCACACGATTCACATGCCGCTGTGACCCGGCAAATAGCGAACGATCACGCAAATCGTCCAAGGAAACCTCTATCAAGTTCAGCGCCTCTTCGGGTAACACAATCACCATATCCGTGTCATGTCGTAAACCATAAACACCACTCCCAAACGGTGTCCGAACACCAAAACTTATCTTTTCCCGGCGCCCCCCTGCCTCCAGATAAAAGGAACCCACCGCAGGATCTAAACCATAATCCGCTAACGATAAGCTGCGTATCGAACGCTGTTCTGCCGTAATCGTATCCAAACTACGCAACCGTTCTGCCGTCGCCGCTAACTGGCGCATCACCAGATTGCTGGCCCGCGCACGTATCGGCAATTGCAGAAACCAGTCGCCATCCTTTCGCACCATCTCTATGCGCTCACCATCCTGTACCATCCCCATTAACGTGATGGGCTCCGTGGTAATATCAAAAACACGGGAACTGGCCATAACCGTATCTTGTGGAGAAGAACGATGGTCTAATATATAAACCATACTCACCAGAAAAAGCACCAATAGCGCCAGCCATATTGTCATTCTAGGTCTCATAACGATACCCTCCCGCACATCACCAGCGCTTGCGCCGATACCCTACGATACCACCGAACAACGCCACAAGCCCCGGCAGCAGAAAGATAACCACAAGCGACAACCTACGCCATTGATGACGCGTCAACCCCAATTGCAACGTGAAGGGTACATTCGGCGCAATCGCAAGCAATGTGTCTCGATCCGCCAACCAATTCAGGGCCGACATGAAAAAACTCACATTCCCACCAACGCCACGGCTGATAGCGGCATTAGAAACAAAATGCGAGTCACCAATAACCACAAATCGCGCCGTTTCCAACTGCGCATCCGGACTCGTCGGCCCCAATTCGGCAGCAATGGCGATGGGTACAGGACCACGCTGATCCGCATCCTCCTCATAGATCGCCGGATGCTCCGCATCATTCATCTCAATCCAACCCGCTTCATCGGCCCGCGCTAACACCGTTAAACGTACCTGATCCTCTGCCCCGCCAGACGGCACATCAGACATGCCATTTGCATCGCGCAATGGATGCAAAGGTCGCGGCGCAACATACGCTGTCGTGACATTGCGAAGCGGACGCGTAATCGGATGCTCACCATATTCGTTGATCACTAAATCCCAGCCCGGTATCTGACCACCCGTCACATGCCCGGGCCCCGGATAAATCTGCCAACGCTCCAGCAAACCATCCAACCCCGTCTCTGCCCCCGCATCTAGCAACAACAGTACCCGCCCCCGACGCTGCAGCAAATACTCCGAAATCCAACGAATCTCCTCGTCTGCCAGCCGCTGACGCGGACCCGCTATAACCAAAACATCACAATCATCGGGAATACCACTGCCCCCCCCCACCGGAAGACGCCGTACATCAAAATGATCACGACTGATCGCCCGTGCCAAACTCGAATAACCCCGCTCTTCGCTGAAATCATCAATGTCCCGCTCTCCATGACCCGTCAGAAAGTACACCACGGGGGCATGGCCCGATACCACCGCCAGAATCGCCGAAGAAAAGGCCTGCTCCCCCAAAAAACCCACCAAACGACGCGCCAAACCGGATTCTCGTAATTCGTACTCGTAACGCGCCAAATCAGAGATACGAATGACACGATAGTTCTCACCACTACGGAAAATCAACTGGTTCCCGCTATCCAACGCATAAGCGTCTGCCAACCGGCGCGTACGGGCAATATCCCGGTCCGGGTTCACCCATTCCAATTGAACTTGTAAACCACCAATCGACTGCGCACGATGTTGATACTCCAACAAGAGGGCCCGCACATCAGCAAACAGCCGAGCATCCGGATCCATGACGGCAATAATCTCTACCTGCCCATCCAACCCTTGCAACATCACTTCCGTCTTTTCAGACAACCGATGCCGCGACCGTACCTCTACCTCCCAGCTACGCGGCAAGCGCCAAGACAAAGCATTCACAAAAAAAACGGCAACACCTGCCAACAACAACGCCAAACCTACGTGCGATCCCGTCAAAAACCGGCGCCGTATCCGTTCCCAACGCGCCCGATGCATCTCCTTCTTCTTTCGCATACCCACACCTCAAATCCAGCGACGAGACTCCAGAACGCGAACCGCCGCAAACAACATAAACGCCGTTATCGTCAAATAAAACACCGCCGGCGGCGCCTGTAAAATACCCCCCGTATACAGCAAAATGTGTTGCTCCACGGACAAACGATCCAATACCTCCTGCCGCACATAAGGCAATGTCTGCATCAAGGGCGTAATCATCAACGGCACACAAATCGCCCAGAAACAACTGATGGCAGCAACAATCTGGTTCCGCGTCAACATCGAAACCAATACCCCGATCGATGTACAACACAACGCGACCAGTACAAGAATAATGCCCGCCCCCAACAAGGCGCCCCCATCAACCGCTTCAACATCGGGCGCATGCAGCACCAATAACGGTAAACTCGCCCACGCCGCACCTAATCCGATTAATACAAAAGCCATGGCCCCAAAATATTTGGCCAAAACCACCGTCACATCTCGTACCGATGTCGTCAGTAACGTTTCAATCGTGCCTACGCGTTTTTCCTCGGCAAACAAACGCATGCAAATTACCGTAATGAATACCGGCATCCAAATCAGCACCGAGATCGCATGCATGGTCTCCAATTGCATCCGACTGCCCTCCTGCGCCTGTACCGCCTGTAAAAACGTCCACCCCGTGGCACTCATAAACACAGCCACCGTCACATAACCCAATGGCGACAAAAAGGCAGACCCCAACTCCTTACCGAACAATGCCATGAACTTACGCATGCGCCCCCTCCTCACTGCCACCCTCTTCTGTCAACGCCGCAAAGATGTCTTCCAAATGACGCACTTCCGCACGCAACAGACGCAAATCCCACCGATGCCGACATAGCAACGCATACAACTGCATACGGCCTTCGCCCTGCCCCTGCCCCATAAAACAAACGCGCAACCAACCATCCGCCAATTTCGTAAAGGTCGCATCCTGTATATCTGGCAGCTCCCCTACCGCCGCCTGAATCGCCTCCGCAGGGCCACGTACCTCTGCCACAACCTGCTCCCCTCCTTGACGCAACCCCGCCAACGCATTCGGCGTGTCCGCCGCAATGATCGCACCACGGTTCAT
Source organism: PVC group bacterium (assembly GCA_003567005.1). Taxonomy (GTDB): domain Bacteria; phylum Verrucomicrobiota; class Kiritimatiellia; order UBA8416; family UBA8416; genus T3Sed10-140. The sequence goes on along the minus strand of PXBF01000079.1, from coordinate 5,297 downwards.
TATCATCACGCGGTCACATAATAACTCCGCCTCCGATAGGATATGCGTCGATAGTAAGATCGTATGCGACTCCGCCAGCGATTGAATCAACGTTCGCACCTGTCGAATCTGATTCGGATCCAAACCAATGGTGGGCTCGTCCAGAATCAGACACGGTGGATCCTGCAACAAACAATCAGCGATACCGACGCGCTGCCGATAGCCTTTCGATAACGTGCGGATCAGACTTCGTGAACGATCCCGTAAATCACAGGATACCAACACGGCATCAAGGCGTTTCCGTAGCTCTCGCCGATGCATACCCTTCAAACGCCCCCGAAAACGAAGATATTCATGCACACGCATATCACCGTAAAGCGGCGTATTCTCCGGCAAATACCCCACCCGGTTGCGTACGTCCTCATCCCCGTCATACCCGTCTACACCGTCTATATAGACACGACCCGCACTCGGACGCAAAAAACCTGCCAACATCCGTAAGGTCGTGGTCTTGCCAGCACCATTTGGCCCCAACAAACCAACAATCTCGCCTTTCCGTACATCAAACGAAATGTCTTGGACCGCAACATGCCGACCAAAACAACGGCTCGCCTCCTGCACACGAATCATCGTGGTGTCATCTATTGCCTGCAATACCATCGTCCTCCCTATCCAAAACAAACAGCACCATAGTAGTGAGTGCGTGCCGCACACGTCAAGTGTCCCACCTAAAAAACCATCGCATTCTCCTTGACCCACAACAGGATCCCCATACTCTAGATCGTATATCTCACAAACTTCGTGCTCGCAGAACATGGCTTGTGAGATATGCGCGCTGGAAACAGCGTATAAACACGAATAACGCAAAGGAGCAAAGCATGCAATATCGCGACCTTGGACGAACCGGCATCAAAGTCAGCCCCATTTGCCTCGGATGCATGAATTTTGGCGGCAGAACCCAACCCAAAGACGCCTACGACATCATCCAGCAAGCCATCGACGCGGGTATCAACTTTCTCGATACCGCCAATGTCTACAGTCGCGGAAAAAGTGAGACGGTTACCGGCACCGCATTGAAACGCGCGGGTAAACGCGATAACGTGATCCTAGCCACAAAAGTGCATGGACGCATGGACGATCAGGACCCTAATGCCAGCGGCAATTCACGCCGCCATATCATTGCACAATGTGAAGCCAGCCTGAAGCGCCTGCAGACCGACTGGATCGATCTGTATCAAATCCACCGCCCCCAGCCCAGCATCCCCATCGACGAAACCCTGCGCGCACTGGATGACCTCATCCGCGCAGGCAAGATACGCTACATTGGCACCAGCACCTTCGCTGCCTGGCAAGTCGTTGAAGCACTGTGGATGTCCAAGGAACTCGGACTCAACCGCTTCATTTGCGAACAACAGCCGTATAACATCCTGGACCGACGCGTAGAACGCGAATTGCTCCCGATGGCCCGTACCTTTGGAATGGCCACCATTCCGTGGAGCCCGCTCGCAGGGGGCCTCCTCACCGGCAAATATCGCGCCGGTAAAAAACCACCCGCCGGATCACGCTTTGCAAAACGACAACAATCCAAACGCTGGAATGACAACGTATTACAGGTTGTCGACCAACTCGACCCCATCGCCAAAAAGGCAGGTTGCACCACCTCGCAACTCGCCCTGCGCTGGTGTATGGATCAACCAGGCGTTACCAGCCCCATCATCGGACCGCGCACCCGTACACAGCTTAAGGATAACCTGCGCGCCCTCGATGTGACGCTCGACCCTTCTATATTCGAACAAATCGATACCATCGTCCCGCCCGGAGAGTTTGTAGCACCCTTCTACGAAGCCAACTTCGGCCCCCATCTCCACCGCATCTAAAACGAAAGCGAGACCGCCATGCAAAACGAATCAACCTTTGCCAGCGAGGAAGAAGAGCGCCGGGTACTGCAACAAGCCTTACTCGACTGCCCAGCCTACGTAACCGCATACGAGGACCCCGTCCTCATGGAGCGTCCCGAACTGCGCCCCGTACGCCTTATGCTCGAACTCATGAAACCCGAGATCGCACAAGCCGAAAACAACGTAGTATCCACGATCGTCGTATTCGGAAGCGCACGCACGCCCACACCCGAAATGGCACAAGAGGAAACCGCGCAGGCCGAGAAACGCGCACGCGAAAACCCCGGCACCCCCGAAGCAGAAAAAGCATTGAAACGTGCCGCCAAACGCCGCGAACACGCACAATACTACCGTGTCGCCCGGGAATTGGCCCAGCTCGTCTCCTCCCGCTGCCAAATCGATGGCACCTGCGACCATGTCGTCGTCACCGGAGGCGGCCCCGGTATCATGGAAGCAGGCAACCGCGGCGCCCACGATGTCGGTGCCAAAAGCATCGGACTCAATATCAAACTACCCTTTGAACAAGCCCCCAACCCATATATTACTCCGGAACTCTGCTTCGACTTCCGCTACTTCGGACTGCGCAAAATGCATTTTCTCATGCGGGCAAAAGCACTCATCGCCTTCCCCGGCGGATATGGCACGCTCGATGAACTCTTCGAGGCGCTTACCCTCATCCAAACCCATAAAGTCGATAAAATTCCTGTCATCCTCGTCGGCAAAGCCTTCTGGGATCGAATCGTAGACTTCCCCGCCCTCGCCGATGAAGGCGTCATCTCACCCGAAGATCTCGACCTCATCGCCTATGCCGAAGACGCCGAAACCATCTGGTCACTCATCTCCAATAATTAGGTTGTAACTTCACCGCAGAACGCGGGAAAGTACGCGGGTATGTGAGTTTGAGAGCATGTGGGAAACCTCTGCGCGAAGCCCCTACGCACACACTCACGCACCCACACACTCCCACATGGATTCTAACCCGCGAGGCTATCACGCTTTGGAGGCATTGCCGCACGCCAGCCCGCCCGCAATTGGGCGGATAATGTATCAATCAAAGACGCATCCGACTTTTCGATAATATTGGCGTTTTCCTCTGCATCTTGCTGGTGATCATAAAGCTCGCAGGCACGGACCGCCCCGGAGTCCTGGTCGATCCACTCGATATAGCGGTACCGATCGGTTCGCATGGCATGCCCCATGACCCCTCTGCGAGGATACTGGCTAAATGCGGCCTGCTTCCAAGGTAACGAAGGCTGATCCAGCAGTGGCGCAAAACTCACGCCCTCACAGTGAGGCGGGACATCAAGACCGCACAACTCACACAGAGAAGGATACATGTCTACAAACTCAACCAGATTGCGCGTCTTCTGGCCGGCTGCCTGCATGGTGGGGAACCGCGCCAGCAAGGGCGCCTGCGTATCAATCTCAAAGTTCGTGTGCTTGCTCCAGGAATTATGTTCTCCAAGCTTCCACCCGTGATCTCCCCAAAGCACAATCGCCGTATTATCCCACAAGCCCAACTCTTTGACTCGATCCAGAACCTTACCCACTTGCGCGTCCATATAACTGACACAAGCGCTATAACCATGAATGAGTTGCTTTGCTAAATCATCCGGAATGTCGCCCTCCTTGGGAATGCCGAAATAGCCGCGAAGTTCCCCGTAACTCGTTAACGAAAACGGTGTAACGCCCTCTGGAGCAAAACGATTGCTGGCCAAAGGAATATCAGCAGGATTATACAAATCCCAATAGCGCTTCGGGGCATTAAAAGGAAGGTGCGGCTTATGAAAACCCAGCGCCAGAAAAAAGGGTTTTTCCTGCTGGCTCAAGGATTCCAGCTCACGAATCGCGGCAAGGGCATCCTTCCCGTCATGATAAGCATCATCCGGCACATCCGCCGCCTCGAAGGCCGGGCCAAGACCACGGCGACTACTGCCCGAAGCCTCCTGTTCCGCATCGCACTGTGCAATGGCCTCCAGCGCCTCATCCGTAAGATACCCGCGACCTTTCCAGTCACCCGTAGACTGAAATGGCTCTTTCGTCCAACCCTGCAAATCATCCTTTGCCGCATGATATACCTTGCCGATCGAAACCGTTTCATAACCGTTTTGCTTGAAATGTTCCGGCAAACTCAGCACATCCGGCATCGCGTCCCGCAAAGGCGTTTTCAAATCATATATCTTCGTAGTATCAGGTCGACACCCGGAAAGCGCACTACAGCGCGAAGGCGCACAGATAGCCTGCTGGCAATACGCCCGCTCAAACAACAACGACTCTGTTGCCAACTTGTCAATATTCGGTGACTGAATCCACGGCACCCCGTAACACCCAAGTTGGGTGCGTAAATCATCCACAACGATAAAAAGAACATTCGGCTTCTTCGAATTCTGTTGTTCCGGCATTTTTTCCTCCTATTGTCATCCACACACGATGCATCATGAGCAGGAGAGACCATTGCGAACATTGCCACCACTGCAGTTCAATTTGTCTTACTCATACGCATCCACCTTGCATCCTGCAACAAAATGTTACTGTTTTCTGTTGTCAGAATCACAATTCACTCGCAGAAAGCAGAAACGCCTCTGGGCCAAGCTGTCCCTATCGGAAATTGAAATCCATTCACAACGTAGTCTGTAACTACCCCCGCGACATCAAGGTGTTCCCTATCGGAAATTGAAATCCATTCACAACGAACAGGAGGATCAAGACCATGAGTAACGGGTGTTCCCTATCGGAAATTGAAATCCATTCACAACTGATGGGTGTGGATTCTTACTTATAGTTAGGTGTTCCCTATCGGAAATTGAAATCCATTCACAACGGTCTGGGTGTGCAGGTAGGTTGTGCCATGGTGTTCCCTATCGGAAATTGAAATCCATTCACAACATTGATGGATATGCGGACGCCGTCGTCGGGGTGTTCCCTATCGGAAATTGAAATCCATTCACAACAGGGTTCGATATGCCCCCGCGTGGGGGGCGACGAATCAGATGCAGTGGTGGGTGCGCGAACTACAGTTTCAATCCACGCCCCCGCGTGGGGAAAGAAGCCTCGAATGTCCACCCCCCCATGAAGTCACCGCGGATCATCCCCACGGGCGTGGGGAAAAGTACCCAGCCCCTCCCCCGCATGTATGCTATCACGGATCATCCCCACGGGCGTGGGGAAAAGGAAGGGCAGCGACCACCCTACTATCCCTACTACCGGATCATCCCCACGGGCGTGGGGAAAAGGAAGCCATGCGATACTCTATACCAAGTTCCTGCGGATCATCCCCACGGGCGTGGGGAAAAGGCCCTCGCTTCTTTTTGAGAACAGGATTTTCCTGGATCATCCCCACGGGCGTGGGGAAAAGTGCCCAGGCTCCGTGACCGTAACCTCGTCTTCCGGATCATCCCCACGGGCGTGGGGAAAAGGTTT
>PXBF01000041.1 GCA_003567005.1 PVC group bacterium | reverse complement strand
TGATTCGGCGGTTGCGGTCCATACGAATGGAGCGGCTTTGGTGTTGTAGTGTAGTTTTCATGAACAGAGACTATCATGACAGCCAATATTGTGCCATATTATTTATGGGACAGCACACTAGACGCACATGACTTTCACTGTCAATCGGTATTTTCCAAAGTTAGTAGGCGTCTGATATATTTTTGTGTCAGGTCTCTACGATGAGAGTGATTGATGATTCTTGTCCGCAGGCCGTGCTGCAGGTAATTGTGTGGGTGCCGGGGCGCAACTGCCAATGTATCGTTTGTTCGGGACGGGTTGTTCCCAGTGGGGTGCCATTTGCAAACCAGTAGAGTGTATCTTTGGTACTCTCGGCTTTGAGCGGTATACTCGATCCGGTGACGTTATTAGGCGACATACGGTATCTTGTGCCATCTGCCGGTTGTGTGATGCGGACGGGGTCAGTGGCCTTGCGCTGTTGCGTGGAAGATGAGATTCCTGCGATATGGAGATCACGGCCACCATCAGGCAGGTCAACAACTCGTATGCCATCGGGTTTTGTAAACCAGCCTTGTTTTCCTTGCGGATACAGTTGCCTGAGAATATCCGCCACAACCGGTGCAGCCGCATTGGCGCCGGTGCGTTGTTGCGTGGGACTCCCGTCCGTGTTTCCAATCCAGACTCCAATGACATGATCCGGGGTCCATGCCACTGTCCAAGCGTCCCGGTAAGCAGATGAGGTACCTGTTTTCCATGCGGCGCGTGGGAGTGTCGCGTCGGCAATGTGTCCGAATAGATCGTAGCTGCGTTCGGTTCCGCCCATGATATCGGTAACGATATAGGCTGCCTCTTCTGACAGAATAGGGCGGGGGCTTGGTTGGGTTGTGTCGGCAAGCAGGCGCGGTGGGAGGTAGGTTCCTCCACGGGCGATTGCGGCATATGCGGCGACAAGGTCAAGCAAACGCACTTCCGCACCACCTATGGCAATGCCGGTACCGTAATGATCCGCACTTTGTTCAATTGTATGCAGCCCGAACGCTTGCAGATTGTCGATCACGCGTTGGACTCCAATATGCTCGACCATTTTGAGCGCAGGGATATTCAGCGAAAGAATCAAGGCATCGCGCAATGACACATTGCCACGGAAATGCCCATCAAAGTTTGCAGGGTTGATATCGCGATAGCCAGCGGGGCGGTCATCAAGCATGGTGGCCGGTGTTACGGATCCCTGATCGATGGCGAGTGCATAGATGAGTGGCTTTAGGGCCGATCCGGGAGAACGGCGTGAACGGCTAGCATTTACCATCCCTTGTGTTTCGGAATCAAAGTAGTCGTATGAACCGAGTAAAGAAAGGACTGCGCTATCTTTGACTTGCAGAATCACGATGGCAATACGATCCGCTTTTTGGGACCGTAGTGTGCTTTCGTGTTGGGCAGCAATATTTTGAATCGCATATTGAAGGGGAGCGTCGAGCGTGGTTCTTATCTTGCCGGTACGGGATGTTTGTTGCATGACCATGTCAGTAAAGTGCGGCGCCGCGAATGGTCGCGCCCCCGTCTGAACCTGTAGCGGCGCATGCGTCGCTGCTTGGTGCTGTTGTGCATCTATGATTCCATCGATCTTCATCCGTTCGAGAACATGGTGCATGCGCGTTCTGGCATTTTCCAGGTTGCGATCCGGTCGCAGTCGGGTAGGTGATTGCGGTAATCCAGCCAAGAGGGCGGCTTCGGTCAAGGTCAGATCAGCCGCGGACTTGTCGAAATACCAGCGCGCTGCGGCTTCGATCCCGATCAGATTGCCGCCAAAAGGGGCAAGGTTCAGATGGGCTTCCAGAATGGCGATTTTATCATGGTCGCGTTCCAGTTGCAGCGCTTTTATGGTTTCGATTGCCTTTGTGCGCCAGGTACGCGGGCGTGGCTCGGATAAACGGATAACTTGCGTGGAAATCGTAGAGGCTCCCGAAATGCGCCTGCGTGATCGCAGGTTCTGCCCGATGGCGCGTATAATGGCCAGTGGATCAATGCCGGGATGTCGCAGAAACCGCTGGTCTTCTACCGATACAATTGCCGCCTGCACCCAGGGACTTATATCCTGAAGATCAACAGGGCGCTTATCTTGTTCTTTGCGGTCCAGCATGATCCGCAGCGGAACATCATTGCGGTCCAACAGGGTGGTGCCTTGCTCATAGGACGTAATGTCCGGAGCTTGCAGGCGTTGGATTGCAACGGTTGCAATGATGGAGAGGGGAATAACGAGTGTAAGTGTCGCAAGTTTTATTCTTTTTTTCATAGCTTATCGTATTGATAACTGCGGGTGATGAATGAGTGGGGGTCAGGGGAGAACTTTCAATTCTCCTGCGTGATGGGTACTGTGAATTTCCGGTGTATACATGCCCTCGATGGTGACGGGCGGGCGAATATACGTTCCAGGCGTTACCGCGCGTACGGCATAATAATACTGACGGGTTCCTGAGAATGGTTCAGTAAAAATAATGAGCCTGTCATCGCGATTATCTACATGTCTAACAGGAAGAGTGTTGCGGCTTTTGGCCCATGGAACAAGCTCATTGGTACGCAGGTTTGCACTTTCTATTTCCAGTCCGGCAGGCAAAAGGTCGGCAATAACAAGGTTGTCGCGATTGCGACCCATGGTATCAACTTCCAAGCCAATAATAATCAAGTCACCTTGACGGACAGATGCTGCATCAATCCTTTCCTGTGCAATATTCCAGTACGTGCGACGGATTCGGATCCCCTCGTCTACGTCTTGTGTATTATCTTTTGGCAGACCGTACGTGCGGATATTTGCATAGAGTCGTCCCGGTCCCTCATTCTCAATGCGTATGGGTAGCGTCGCATCCAACGCTATCTTTCCGGAAGCGGGAAGGAGGTTGATCTCTTTCTCCTGCTGGGTAAGGCTAGCAGTAAAATCCTGTGGTGTGTCTTGCGTGAGAAGGATGTGCTTTGCAAGTGCTTGCAAGGCGGCAGCATTTTCCTGTGTGGTTCGCCAGCGTCCGTTTTGCTGGTGTGCAAGCAGTTTGTCGACTTGTTCGGGAATGGATGGGTGCTGGTGATCGATTGCAAGCCACGCGGACAGGTGCAGCGCAATGGAGCGTGCAGGCGACGCAAGCGTGCCGCGGTCGGATGCTTCTCGGGGAATGTCCATATGATCCAGTGATCGCAGTAGATTATACGCGTCCCGCCGTCGACCGCTCGCTGCAAGTGCCTTTACCAGATGCAAACGACTATCCGCATTCATATGTTCTACTTGCTCAAGCAAGCGGTTCATCCAACTGTGATTCGGGGTTTCGGCAAGTGCCAGCACATAGCATGCGTAGGCTCGTAATGCTGCATCCTTTTGCCAGTTTGCGCGGTTCCGCTCGAGCTGTGATGGGGCTGACCGCGAAAGCAAACTACGTAGATACTGGATGCCGCGATCATAGGTGACCGGCGGAGTCCTGAGTCCCTCCTTACCTGCAAGGGTTAGAAAATGCATGGCATAGATCGATCCCCATTCATAGGGATTTCTAGCATGTGGCCACCATCCAAACCCGCCATTTGCATTCTGCATGGCGAAAATACGATTCATACTGGTGCGCAGATAAGCATCGGGGTCCGTGATCCTGAATTCCGACGTATCTAGCGTGGACAGATCTTTGGTCCGTAATACGGCAAATGCTGTTGAAAGCACTTGCTCCAGGCATCCGTATGGATAACGCGTCAAGAATTCATAGGCCCCCTCAAGACGGATGATGTTATTTGTCGTGACGCGGATGGATTGTGTCAATGTATCGGGATACCAATTTGATGGCGTGGGTATTTCCAATGATTCGCCTGCATCAAGAGCAATATGTTGATGGCCAGTGCGATAGGCAACGGGAGGGCGAATGGGAAGTTCGATCTTATCGGTGATCACCTCATTTGGTGTTGTAGCGGTTATCTGAATATGGGCTACACCTTTGCGAGCATCCGCACGCATGGGGATATCCAGGGAAAAACGCTCATTGACGGCTACATCGAATGTGTAGTTGGTATTTCCCATAATATGCAAGGGGCCATCGCTACGAATCTCCAAAGACACCGGTATGGTATCTTCTCCATTATGGTGAAACTCGATGGGCATTTGCGTGTAATCTTCCGTGGCAAGAAAACGTGGCAAAGATGCAAGCATGGTAAAGGGCCGACTGATCGTTACGAATTGTTCAGCAGATCCGATATGTTCATGACCGACGGCTACAGCCATGATCCGTACTTTCCCGCTGAATTCGGGGATGGGAATCTCAATCTTGGCATGCCCCTCGCTATCGGTTTCTACAGCGGATTCCCAAATGGCCAGCGGACGGAACCGACGGGATCGTATGGGGTTGAGGCGTCCGCGCAATAGCGCGCCAATATCGCCACCCGTATGCGCATGATAGTTCGCCAGGTCGGGATCGATCTCGGGTAACAACATGGCATATAGGTCTGAGCTTAGAAACGGACGATGCCGTAGTGCCATAAAATGTTCGATCGGGTTGGGGGTTTGAAAATCCGTAAGCATGCAAATGGCTTCATCTACCACGGCAATGGCCACTTCTGCGTGGGCAGGTCTTTGATCCGGGCTCTGGACCGTTATGGTTATGGGTAGTTTGCTGTCGGGTCTGCTTTGTTGCGGAGCCGTAATGTCGACCTTCAGGCTATGCGGTTCGGGATCTAGACGCAGCGGAATAGATCCCAGGGCACGTGCGGCTGTACGGGATCCTGTTGGGTCTTCTGGGGATAAGCTACGAATGACATGCACAGATGCATGTGCATTGGGAAAATATGCATCCGTCACGGGGATGTGAAACGTTGCTGTGTTTTCCTCCATGAGGCGTGTCTCATGATACAGCAACCGATCTTGCTCCGTGACCAATAAGGCGCGTCCTGCAAATGGTGCCGTAACGGTAAGAATCGCTGTATCGCCAGGACGGTAGGATGGGCGATCCCACTCCAGCTCGACGCGGTCCGGTCTATCCATGGCACGATCGCGCCAGCCCGCGCCCCTGACATGATATGCATACAGGGTTGATGGGCCATCCGGTGATTCTGCACGCAGGCGTAATCTGCCTGTATGCGCATTATGCAGTTCGTAAATAGCGACACCATTGGTGTCCGTGTGGATTACATCAGAATATAAAGGCGTGATACGCTCATGCGACTCGTATCTGTAGTGTCCGTTGCTATCGCGCGTGAGAACCGTGCTCCAACTTACTTGCTCGATAAAAACACTGACTGGGATTTCGCCCGCATGCGGCTTTCCTTGCAGGGATACGAGCTGGATGGTAACATCTCGGTTCTTTCCCGGTTCGAGATTGCGCATATCACTTTTACGGATGCCGATATAATAGGGGTATACATGCATGGGCGTGCGCGCGGCAGCGCTCACGGTACGTCCGCCCTGCTCGTGGACTGTCGCTGTGATAATCGCTTCCAGCATCGCTGGTGGCCGTAGATCTGCAGGCAGTTCGAAACGCGTTTCGGTCGTGCCGTCGTCCGTCAGGTTGCCCGATGCAATTTCATGTGTAGACGATTTCCTGGGAAAATCTGGATTACCAAATGCATAGTCATCAAAGCCAGCAGGAGCGAACTCCGTCGGTACGGCATGCATGGTAATACCAAAGCGGTTATTGGCAGCGGGAGCCCCATACAAGTAACGCGCTGCGACGGTTACCATCGCCTGAGAGGCCAACTCGGAAACCTTGGTATTGACATCAACTGCCATCCGCGGCGGAACAAAATCCTCCAATGCTATCGTCGTGGATCCTAATGGTTGTTGTGCTCCGGGTGTTCGGATTTGCAATCGATAGCGTCCTGTGGCATCAAAATCATTCCACGGTACGATGAACGCGGCGGTACCAAACGAAGAGAGCATCGCTGTCTGTTGACTATGTTCACGTCCATCCGGGCGTATTGCTTGTAAAGTCACGGGAATTGCTGCGGGTAGCGCGAGGTGGGCACCACGCAAGATTGCGCGGACATGCGCGACTTCACCCGGACGATAGACACCACGGTCGGTATATACAAATGCTTCCATTGGCAGTGCGGGTGATTCTGTGTCAGCAACCTCGGCGCTTTTCAAGGATGTCGGTAGATAGGGGCGTGATGCGCGTTGCTGTGGTTGCGGAACCAGGCTGTCCTGCAGGCTGATGAATGCCAGATCATCATCTTTTGCAACTGTGACCATGAAAGGCTTCAATTTTTTACCATCGAGGCGGAGGCGTGCGAGTCCCTCTGCATCGGTTTCTCCCTCAAGCAATAAGGATGCAGCTTCCGACCATACTTGCACGGTAGCATTGGTCATTGGGTCGAGGCTATGGATGGAATTGGCCCATACCAGCATTTCACTTGGCGTGTGGCGTACAGTAATGCCTATGTCGCTAATGACCAAAAGGCGTTGATCGTATGTCCTGTCTGCTGCGGATACGCTTATATGCCAAGCTCCATGAGACATGTTTTCCTTCAGCACATCTTCAAGTGAGACATAATGATGGATATTGCTATTGGCAGGCGCGTCAAGCGTAAAGGGTACATCCACCTCGGGTATCGTTATATGGTCGGCCTCATTCCCCCTATGGTATCGGTAATGTCCTCCTTCGCGCATGGCAAATTGTACCAGGTTATGAGCGGGCAAGCGTGCTGCACTGACGGTAAAATCGGTAACATTGATACTTTGCAGCGGTAACAGCATGTTGCCATGAGGCGATAAGAATCTGCCTTCTACGGGAATCCGCATTGCGGTTTGGGCATCTGGAATAAAGACGGGTTCTTCAATGGCTGCGCGCAGGCGGGCATTCGAGGATCTGCCTTTCAGGCCGGCTGCGATTTGCAGCGTATAGTTGCGATTATGCTGTAAATCTCCCGTGACAAAGTATGTCCGCCCATGATGCCAATGCCTTTGTTCTGTAATGACGAGGTTTGCATGGGGCTCTGTAGACAAAGACTCCCGCAAGCTGCCAAGGTCTACGGGTTGCGAAAAATGGAGAACAACCGTAGGGTTTTGAAACGGCGGTGTGTTAACGTTCAAGCTCGTTAAGGCGATGTCGGGCTGCAGCATGATGCTTCTCACAAGGTTCTGCCGCAGCCTCTCGGGCCCCTCGTCTGCATAAAATCCCTGTTTGATTTCGACAGTGATTGCTGCATTGGATGCAGCAGTAACCGTCAAAAATATGGTAGAGGCAACACCGCTGTCTTGTACTTTAAATGGAACTTCGCCTTGTTCGGATCCGGTAACACGCACGAAACGTTTCAATACATTTGGAGAGACCTTCCGGTCGAAGGTAAGGGCAAGAATACTGTTTCCTTTTTCATCCACATCCACCTGCTGCAGATTGCGGATTTGCATATGGCGCTGTTGCGCAGATTGCGGTTGCAGATCGGGCATGTCGATGACATGTTGTTCCGCCCTACCGGCAGGTCGTTCCTTTGGGGGCTCTGTGCGTCCCATACGAAAGACAGCATAGCTGTTTACGATCAGAAAACCGCATGCGAGTAAAAACCAGGGGTTACGAAAATATTGCTTCACCTATCATCCTTTCGGTTTATGTTTGCAGGTAATGAAGCAACAAAATGAGGCAGAAATAAGGCAGGAGTATGATCAATTGCGACAAAAATCAGACTGCAGACTGCAGACCACAGGGCGCGGGGCGCGGTCAAGACATAGGTAACATTTGAGGTTCAGGACATGGGTAACACTTTTTAGTATCATCTTCCTACAAAAGATTCTACAGGGGGAGGGTGAAGGTGAAGCAGGCACCCTGCTGAGGGCCCGCGCTGGTGGCAGTAATCGTGCCGCCATGATTTTCGATAATTGATTTCGCGATCGTAAGCCCGAGGCCCATGCCCCCTTTGCCGCTGTCGGTGCGTGGTACGGTTGTGAAGAATTGATCGAAAATGCATTCGAGGTCGGATGGTTCAATGCCGCTTCCGTTATCTTCAACTGTTGTTATCATTTTGCCGTTATGGACGTGTGCACATAACGTGATGGTGCCGGTCTCGGGCGTATGACGCAGCGCATTATCCAACAGGTTGACAATAACTTGTTCAATGCGTTCCGGGTGAAGCCAAACGGTAGTATCATCCGTCTGGATGTTACATGCAATACGCGGGCATACATCAGGATAGAGACGCTGTATGATTTCATGGACAAAATGTTCATACTGCACGGATGTCTTGGTGCCGCGCAATTCTTCTGTCTTCAACCTTGATATTTCACCCATGCGGTAAATCATTGCCATCAGACGGTCAGCCGACTTGTGAATATTTTGCAGGAAACGCTCTCGTGTTTCTGGGTTTTCATTCTCCTCGCTAATAATATCAGCAGCTCCCTTGATTGCCGTTAATGGAGTTTTGAGCTGGTGTACGGTTGTGTCCATGAGCTGGCTCTGGTGTTGGCTGATCCGATTGATTTCGTCGGCCATCTGTGCGACGGCTTTACCTAACTGGGCAATTTCATCTCGACCGCGAAGTTTTGCGTTAAAACGCGTTTCCCCGCGCGCAAAGCGTTTAGCAGCAGTCGTTAACGCGCGCAGACGGTAGGTGAGCGTCCAGGCAAACAGGATGGCAGTCCATACGGCGATGATTGCCGCTACAAGCATCGCCATACGATAATCGCTCATGATGGCCTTGACCGCACGGGTAATGTCACGGGTGTGCGCTTGAACGGAGGCGACCCCGATTCTTTCTCCCTCGCTGCTAAGAATGGGAATGGCTATATGATAGAACAGAAGCTGACGGTCCTCCGTTAGTCGCGTGCGGGCGCCATAGCGTCCATCCATAGCGAGCCGGATGTCGCGCTCGTCCCCAATATTCGTTCCCGCTATAGAAGGCTCTTCAGAATCGTACAAGACATAGCCATCAAGCTGAACGATCATCAAACGTGCTTCGAAGCGTTTTTGATAGTCTTGCAAGCGCTGTACAAAGTGGGGATCGGGACGCTGCTCTTCGAATTGACGTCTGAAGTCATCACCGATGACATGCGCGTAATCAATCATTTGCTCTTCAAACATTCTGCGGGTAAAGCCGTCGAAGACACGGATCGTGTACTGGCTAAAGTATAGTACGGGTATGACGGCCAACAGAATGCATACCGATGCAATTTTCCAGCGAATACTCATGAGGCGCTCTGACGGTTATGGCGAAGCCGATAGCCCATGCCATAGCAGGATTCAATCGGATCTTCGTCCGGATGGACGCACTGGATTTTACGTCGGATACGTTTTACGCAGGCATCGACAGTACGATCTGTCACGGGGTAACCATCCTCATGCATGATCGTAATGAGTTCGTTGCGCGAGAAAATGCGTTGCGGATGCCGGGTAAGGGCAGACATAAGTTCGAACTCTTGGCGTGTTAAATCAAATGGCGTATCTTGAATCAAGCACACGCGATTGGTCGGGTTAATGGAAACGCTACCTGCCTGAATGATTGGATCCGACTCCCTTGGGTTGGCGGATCTACGCAGCACTGCATTCACGCGTGCGACCAATTCGCGCGGTACGAACGGTTTGCAAATATAATCGTCGGCCCCCATCTCCAGCCCCTCAATTCTTGCATTGTCGCCCGACTGGCATGTCAGCATGATGATAGGACAATCTGGCTGGATACGGCGCATCTCGATAAACAATGCCTTGCCCGATAATCGTGGCAGATTCAGGTCAAGCAAGGTCAAATGCGGTCGATTGGCAGCAAAGCGATCAAGTGCAGTTCGCCCATTGGATGCATGCTCGATTGCAAAACCTTCCTTTTGCAGACAGTGGATGACCACTTCCGCAACCAGCGGATCATCTTCAACAACAAGTATTTTGGGGTCATGCATATTCGGATTATGCTATATATCTTTGGTCAAGCAACTTGATAATTGAAATTCTATGCTGTTCAAAAATCTTCCGCACAGGTGGTTGGATCGCGTACCTGTTTACTCGTTATTGGCGTGCGATCATCCACGGATTCGTTGCAGGAGTCTGCAAAGGTTTGCTTATGCCAGCAGGTTTGAGCCACAATATGGACAGCTTTTACCGTGGGGTGAGGTCGTAGACGAAGAGGCTGGAGGCGTGACGGATATAGAGGCGTCCATTCGCGATGGAGGGGTGTGCCCAATGTGGGCCGCTGCCGCCGCTTGGTACTTGGAAGGAACTGACCATCTCGAAGTTTTCGGGTTCCGCTCGCACAAGGCCCATTTGACCGCGCTCGGACAAGGTGTAGAGCATGCCATCGGCAAAGGATACGGAGCCCTTGCCAACACCTCTTATTTTTCCGGCAACGTCTCCCGTTCGGAGGTTAAGGCAAACCCAATGGTTGCGATTATTGCGGTCGGATGCGCCGTAGATAAATCCGTTATACAGGATGACGCCACCATGTTGGCAGTCAAGCTCGGAGTCACGCCAGACGGGGGTTACGGTTGCGCTATCATCTGTGATATCCAGTCGGAGCATGACACCGCGTTCCCCGCCATATCCGGATGTGATATAGAAGAGGCCATCCGAGAAAACAGGTGAAACCGCTTGTATATTGTGTGCCGGGGTTCGCTGGCGCTCCTTACGCCATAGCAGTTCCCCGGTATCGGCATCAATGCCGACAAAGGTGGTTGCCATGAGTTGTGCAATGATCCGGCGTCCTTCGTGTTCCACAAGAATAGGGGAGCAATAGCCAGACCGATCCTTAACATCCTCACAGACCCAGACGGTTTCGCCCGTTTCCGGATGCAGTGCCACTATGCCTGCTTCGGGTCCCCCTGGACTGAAGATAACCTTGTCTTCCAAAACCAACGGAGACTCTGTTATGCCCCACCTGATATTACGGGCACCGAATGTTTGGTCGGTATCGACAGACCAGATTTTATCTCCCGACTCGGCATCAAAACAAGCCGCTAGTCCATGTCCACTCATCAGGTAGAGTTTGCCGTTGTGCACGGTTGGTGTTGTACGCGATCCGCGATAGCTACGTTCCCATTCCGGGCCATAGGCTGTCTTCCATTTTAGCTGACCGTTGTGATCCAATGCATACAGGAATCCCGTTTCGCCTTCCATCCCTGTCACATAGATACCGTCGTCTGTAATGGCGGCAGAGGAATAGCCCTCGCCCAATTGGTCATAGACCCATAGTTGCGAAGGCCCGTCATCAGGCCAGGAAGACAGCAGCTTTGGTCCCGCTGCGGCTATGCCGTCGCGTTCCGGTCCGCGGAACTGCGGCCAGTTGCCCCAAGCTTGAGCAGCCGTGAAGCAGACGATGGCAAATACATACGGGAAGATCGTAAATATAGATTTGGAACGCCGGTTGGTTTGGGAATCGTTGTTCATCATGCATTGCCTTATGTTTGATGTTAGGAGTTCACTGTGCCGACTGAGATGGACCAAGCGTAATGGATCCGAATACACCATACCTTCGCTCATCATAAGCCGACTTCCATTTAGACGTAATCCTATCATATGAGATGATTGCATCCAAAAGAAATTATACATTTCTGCAATATTTGTGAGATAAGCGGGTGAGCAGGATGGATACGGCTTTCTTTTATATTCCATTTTGCTGGCGTTGATGCGTTTCATAGGTTAGGCCGCCCCTTCAGGGCTTGAAATATTTTGGGCATGGTTTTCCCAGGGCGTTGCCCTGGGCTGATATAGGGAGCACCTTTGGTGCTTGCACGGGTGAAATGATTATGCAGGCGTAATCTTAGTGTGGTTTGGGGCAGATCGATTGGGTTGTGTGAAATTGATCGGTGAAACTTCACACCCCAAAGGGGTACACCATATCAGCCTAGGGCAACGCCCTGGGTATCTGATCAGCCCCCATCCTAAGCCCTGAAAGGGCGCTCTAATCGTTGTGCAGGTTCATTCCTTTTGATAAACTGAAAAAAGGTTTTTTTTATGGAACATTCGGCTGGATTATTCATTGCGTAGAGCGGGGAGGAGGGAGCCGCGCAGGGCAGTGTGTATGGCGAGGGCGATCCAGATGAGGCTGCCGACGAGTATGCTGGCGATGGTCAGGATTAGTCCTGTCCAGGGGACTACCGTTTCGGGTGCCATGAGGGCAGGGGTTACAGCTACCGCGGCGGCCATTGCGCCGATCAGCAGGCCTGCCGTTGCTAGGGCTCCATGTTCCAGGAAAAGCATCAGCAGAATCTGCTTGCGGCGGAATCCGAGCGCCCGTAGCAGTGCCAATTCGGTGCGTCTTTCCATCATATTGCGTGCGGCAACAATACCGAGCCCGATGCTTCCCAGCAAGACACCGAGTCCGCCTAATAGCATGAAAATGGAGAGGTAGGTGTTTTCGACGGTGTTGAATTCGGCGAGACGTTGTACCGTTGGCGTCATTTCGAGTCCCAGGTCTCCCAGGCGGCGTGTCAAGATGCGATCAATCGTGTCAACATGCTCGTTGGGAGCATCTACTAGCAGGATGTGAACACCACCCAGAGAGGGATAGCGCTGCATGAGATTCTCTTCGGAAAGGATAAGGTGACCTTGCAGGATGGAAGGTGCTATCCCGCCCATGAGTTTGATTTCGAAAGGGCGCCCCTGTTCGTCGGTGTAGGTCAAGGTGTCACCAACGGATTTACCCAGTCCCCAAGTGATATCCGCCATATCGGCAAATGCGGGTACGACATCGGGTGCAGGCGGCTCGGACAGTGCAAGCCATGGATGCGCGGGATCCACGCCGGGCGCAAGACGGGCGAATGTGAAAGCCCCGCGTTGATCCCATGCCTCAGGATCGATGCCAAGCAGATGGGGCTCGGTGACGCGGTTTAGATTCAGGCAACTGGCATCGTCACCTTCGCGCAAGCGCAGCATGGTGAGGTTGGCATGATCAAAGGCGGAGTCCGAGAGACCATAGCGAGCGCGTCCGCGTGGGCTGTTCAAGTCATGCACGAGGGGCAGCGTGGTCTGTCCCCAGCGCTGCCATCCGCCAGTACCGCTGGAGGGATCGTCTGGATTGCGGACGGTACCGCGGCGGTTAGCGGCAACCGCCACGACCAGAAAAACGCCTAGTGCCATCAGGGATAGGCAAGCGACACTGCGGCCTCGTCTTCGCGCAACGGCACGCCAGATGAGCAGAGCGTGGCGTGTCGGTGCTTCCGTTGACGGGGACAGGTGTGCAAATCCGGCATAGGCGAGTAAGATCATTCCCGCGAGGAGCAAGCCTCCACAGGCGAAGAAAGCGCCTGCGGCTTCGCGGCCTTGTCCGGCGGATACGGTAAGTGAAATCACGATTGCGGCCAGGATACATATGGTTCCCGCAATCCACGGAATATGTCGCGTGCGGCGATCCGTATCATCTGGATTTTGGTGTTGCAGCGCGCGCACGTTCAAGCGTGCCTGTCCGCGCAGAACCCAAGCCATGCTGACAAGGGCCGCCAGCACGACGACCAATGCCCCGATAAGGATAGAGAGCGGACGGACATGGATCTGGAACACCGTCACACGGACAGCATCCTGCCAAAGTGTTTGCAGGGCCAGCAGGATCAGTTTGTTGTACCCCATTGCCAGCACGCTCCCGAGTGCCGCGCCAGCTACCACCAGCAACCCTCCTTCGGCGAGTAATCCCTTGCGGATCATCTGGGCGGGTATTCCCAATGCGCGGAGCGTACCGGTTTCCTGTGCGCGTTGTTGCATACTGAAGGCAAATAGCAATGTCGTCAGCAGAATCGCGGAAAGAATCAGAAAAAAGCTCAGTCCAATAAAAAGTTCTCCAAAATCAACGGCCTGTTCACTGGCGCTTATTCCATCAGCGCGGGCTGCATGCAGCGTGAAGCCGAGATCCGTTGATCGTAGCGCGTCGTGCAGTCGTTCCCGGATCGTTTCGGGTGTTGCCGCATTGTCCGCGTTGTGAAAGCGTAGAGCCGTGTAGGTGCCAAAGCGATTCTCCCAGAGCTGCTGTGCGGCTGCCTGTGTGAGATAGAGTTTCGGTAGCGGGCCGTATGCGCTCCAATAGGCCTCATCCCGGTCTCGTATGCGATCCAGATTGATCGGGATGCCCGGATCCCAGTCACGGCAATTATCGGCATCGGTGAGTCCGGGGATAAACGGAACGAGTTGTCGGTCTTTTGCGGCAACAGACTCCGTCGCAATGATGTCAGCCACACGGAAGTCGGCAGATTCCTCGACGAGCCTTCCGCCGGTATCGACAGCATAGTATGTGATGGTCAGGCTTGTGCCGGTCGTGGCCCCGATGTCTTCTGCCAGCCAGTCGTTGATCAGCACTTCATCATCTGCCATCGTATCCGGCACGCGAGGTGGTCCGGGGGCACTGGCAAAGGAGTAGGGTGTGGCTTTCTCGTCGACGCGAATGCTGTTCACAAGATAGGTGGTTACCGGACGAACATCCGGCCAGATTTCAAAGGCGGTGTCGGCAATGGCGGGCGGGATAAAAACGTGATCCGAAAGCAGTTCGACGGAGGTATCTTCCAGCGGCTCGATTTGTAATCCGGCATCAGCCAGTTGCCAGGCGGCATCGAGTCGATCTTGCAGCGCTTCGCGGGTGGTCTGACCTTCCGCGGCATGAATCAGCAAAACATTTGCTCGGCCGGGAATATCGAGTTGCTCGCTAAGCCATGATAGCGGTAGGAAAAGGGTAGGCTCGGGCGTTTGGGTGGTTTTTAGCGTGAAATATCCGAAGGCATCCGGTGATTGCATGCCATCGACGCGCAGGTGTCTGGCCCATTGATCCTGGTCGCGCGTGGCCAGTGTCATGTCGGCGGGCAGTCCGCCCGGTTTGCGCAGGCGCAATACGATGGATTCGCCGGGATCCGTAAAACCCAGTCGTCTGGCTAAGACGGTGTTAATAAGGCAGGAACCGGTTTCCAGATGAGGCGGGTCTGTTGCGGTGGGTGCGAGATCCCAGAAGTTGTCATCAATACCGACGACTTGGACGGCATTGACGCGTTGCTCACCATCTGGCGTAAGTACGACGCCATTGAGAAGTAAGACCGGCACGATTTGTACCGATCCGTCCTCCTCAGCCAGCCGGGAGGAGAGGTTTGCATCAAAGAAACGATCCTGCATGGTTACCACATAATCGGTTTTGCCCAAGCGTGACTCGGTCAGGCGGGTCAGGCTGTAGCGGACCGAATCGCCGACCATGAGTGCGCCAACCAGCACGGTTGCTGCCAGTACTGCGCCGAGCAGGACGCCTAGGTTTGTGCGGCGGTAGTGCCAGAGTCGTCGCAAGATGAGGCGCTTGGTGTTCATGATTGCAGCCTCTTTTGGCATGGGTGTTCCGGGGTTGTGTTTTCGAGAGAATCGAGAGAGTCGAGGGAATCGAGGGGGGACTTGGGGTGGTGTTGAGTGTTCATGATTGCAACCGCTTTTGGCATTTGTGTTCCTGGGGTGTGTTTTCGAGGGAATCGAGGGGGGACTTGGGGTGGTGGTGGGTGTTCATGATTGGAGTTGCCCGTTGCGGAGTTGGTAGACTGTGTTCATTTGGTCAGCCAATTCTCGACTGTGTGTGACGATGATCAGGGTGAGCTTGTCTGCGGTGTGCAGTTCGATCAGCAAATCGCCAAGGGCGGAGGCTGTGGTTCCATCCAGCGATCCGGTGGGCTCATCCGCCAGCAGCAGGCTCGGTTGGTTGATTAATGCCCGCACCACGGCGGCGCGCTGGGCTTCGCCGCCAGAGAGTTGGCTGGGGCGGTGATGGCGGCGATCTGCCAGGCCCACGCGCTCCAGTAGTGCCTCGGCGCGGTCCGTGTCCGTCTTGCGTTCTGCGCGCGTGCGGTTTTCGGCAAGCGTAGGGATGAGGACATTTTCCAGCACGGTGCAAGGTGGCAGCAGATAATGTTGCTGGAAGACAAAGCCGATTTTGCGATTGCGAATGTTCGTGAGTGCGTCATCGGATAATGTGGCGAGATCCTCGCCATCTAGTATGGTCGATCCGTCGGTTGGTCGGTCAAGCGCGCCTATAATATTCAGCAGCGTGCTCTTGCCGCAGCCGGATGGGCCCACTACTGCCAGCGAAGCGCCTGCTTCGACACGCAGGCTGATGCCATTCAGCACAGTGAGGGCGGTTGGTGTGCCGGGTTGGCCGTATGTTTTGCAGATGGAGTCGAGTTCGAGTTGTGGCATTGGTTCTCCTGGTTGTGGGTCGAGGGAATCGAGAGAGTCGAGGGAATCGATGGGGGGTTAAGGGGGCGGTTCGATGGGGGCAGTGGATTTGCAATCGGGGTAGCCGGTGCAGCCCCAGAAGGGGTGGCCGGCGTTTTTGCCGGATCGGGCTTTGCGGCGGGTCATGGGCTTG
>PXBF01000103.1 GCA_003567005.1 PVC group bacterium | reverse complement strand
GGTTGGATTTTTCCTGCTAAACGGATTACCATAAAAAGAGGTTTGTACAAACCAGAAACGTAAGAACGCATAATGGTGCACGATATGACGGCAAAGAAAAGCAACCCCAAAGAAACAAAACCTCTACCGGTGGAAACCGAAGAAGAAGGATTTTCCTTCGACGATGAACACAAGGGCGAACGACTTTTCTTCGTGTCTGCCGGACGATACGTCCAATACTCAGGAGAAGGCGACTATCCACGCGAAGTAGAGCTTTGGATGAAATACAACAATGGCGAGCTTCCGCCCTTTATGTTACTACCCGGTCATTCTGTGGAATTTCATGTGGATGAAGAGTGGGGCGGACGTTACGTCATCCCATGGTCTGGCAACGGCCCCCTACCGGAACCCGTGCTCGATTATATACAGGAAAACGGCATCCTCCCGCGCCATACCTCCATTTAGTCCGCAACCTCTCGCAACAACGGCTTCACAAAACGGCCGGTATGAGAAGCTTCTGTCTGCGCCAACGCTTCGGGTGCCCCCTGAAATACCATGCGCCCCCCCGCGTCACCACCATCGGGGCCGAGGTCAATGATCCAGTCAGCTTCCGCAAGAATCGCGGGATGGTGCTCGATTACAACAACGCTGCCCCCATTATCCACCAACCGATGCAAAACGCGAATCAAATGCACAACATCAGCCGCATGCAAACCAATCGTGGGCTCATCCAACACAAATAACGTTCCCGCGCTGTCTGCCCTGCGCGACAGTTCGCTGACCAACTTCATGCGTTGCGCCTCACCCCCACTTAATGTCGGGCTATGCTGTCCCAAAGCAAGGTATCCGAGCCCCACATCATACATAAGCTGCAAAGCCCGCAGGATTGATGTATGTGCCGAAAACACCGGAATGGCCTCTTCTACCGAAAGCTGTAACAAATCAGCAACACTGTAGTCATGGAAACGCACCTGATCCGTTTCTGCCGTAAACCGCTGGCCATTGCAGGTCTCACAACGCACTTGCACATCGGGCAGAAAACTCATCTCGACCTTCAAATAACCATTTCCATTACAAGCGGGACAACGCCCCCCCCCCGTATTGAAGGAAAAATAGCTGGCATCCCATCCACGCATTCGGGCCTCTGGCAACCCCGCCAATAAACGGCGGATTGCATCCCAAACGCCAACATATGTCGCCGGACAAGATCGTGGCGTTCTACCGATCGGGGTCTGATCCCCCTCTAGGACTCGGTTGATTGCCCCCCCCCCCGTAATCTCTCGACACCCTACAACCTGCCTACGCTTATTTTGCAGTGAGGCTAACAGTACATCATGCACAAGTGTACTTTTACCGCTACCGCTGACTCCACTCACACACACAAAACGTTCCAACGGAATCGTTGTATCTACCCGACGTAGGTTATGCAAGGACGCCCCCTTGACCCGCAGAACATGCGCGCGACCGCGAACCTTGCATGGCCGACGTGTGCCTGATAACGGATGCTGCATCCGATCCTCCAACATACGTCCCGTAACGGAATCCGGATGTGCCAGGATCTCCTTGGGTGTGCCACTGGCAACCACTTTACCGCCCGTGCGCCCCGCGCCAGGCCCCAAATCAATAATGTGATCTGCCTGCAAGATGGTGTCCTCATCATGCTCTACCACGACAACGGTGTTACCTTTCTTTTGCAGCGTATGCAAACAGGTCAGCAGCAGTTGATTATCCCGCGGATGCAAACCGATCGTTGGCTCATCGAGCACATAGCAAACGCCACACAAGTTGGAACCAAGCTGCGCAGCCAGCCGAATGCGTTGCGATTCACCACCACTAAGCGTTGGTGCCGCACGATCGAGTGTCAAATAACCCAGGCCGGTCTCTTCCAGAAAATGCAACCGGGTCAGAATCTCCTGCCGCATGCTTTCACCGACGGCCTCTTCCGAAGCATCCTTCCAACGCAAGTCTCGATACCAGCGCACGGCATCTCCAATTGTCTTGGCACCATGCGCCGAAATCGATTCATCCCGAAAACGTACCGCTAATGCTTCGGGCCGTAAACGCTGCCCATTACATGCACGGCAAACTTTCGCGTGCGCATAGTCCGTAACCCAACTGCTTTCCTCCCCCGTCTGTTCTTCATCAAAACCGCGCAGGGTAAGGCCTGTCCCACAACAAGAAGCACACCAACCATGACTGCTTTGAAACGAAAACAACCGTGGATCCAGTTCATCAAAGCCACGACCGCATCCCGAACAGGTATATACCGTTGAGTATGCCCGCTCCATATCGGTTGTCCCTGATGCATCAAGCGCAACCACAACACATTGCCCCTGTCCAATATCCAAGGCCTTTTCCATACATGCCGTAATGCGCTCTGCACCCGTACCGCGCTTGCATGTCATCTCACCAACAGGTAATGCAATATCATGCTCGCGATAGCGATCCAAGGCAGGCCATTGGTCCAAGGCTACAACCTTCCCATCTACGATCATGTGCTGAAATCCACGACGAGCCCATGTCCGCGCAAGATCGCGGTATATGCCCTTACGCCCGCGAACCAATGGAACCTGAACCTGAATGCGTTTACCGCGAAACGTTTTCCGCACCGATTGTACAATATCCGAAACAGACTGCGAAGTTATCGGTACGTCACAACGCGGACAATGCTGCACACCAAGCTTTGCGAATAACAACCGCATGAAATGATAGATTTCCGTAACGGTGGCAACCGTGCTTTTCAACCCACCGCGACTGATACGTTGCTCAATCGCAACCGTCGGCGGTACACCCGTAACCGCATCCACATCGGGTCTCGAAGAAGGCTGCACAAATTGCCGCGCATACGCATTCAGCGAATCCAAATAACGCCGCTGCCCCTCGCGATACAAAATATCAAAGGCAACCGTACTCTTACCACTGCCACTTAAACCCGTAATCACCGTAAAGGCATCCTGCGGAATCTCTATGTCTACATTCTTTAAATTGTGCTCACGTGCACCACGCAATTGTATATTGCCGCCCACCTCATATTGAAAACCTGCCTCTGCAGCATACCCGAGCGACGATGCAGTGGTGGGATATTCCAACGCCTGACCGCCTACAGCTTTTTTTTGCTTTTCTCTTCTGCCACGGCCTTTTGGTGTTCCCCCTTCGCCCGCAACCGTTTGCTCTCTGGCTTGCAAGGCTTTACCGGTATAACTCGCTTCACAGGTTACGATCGAAGAAGGTGGACCTTCGAACAAAATACGCCCTCCCAGATCACCACCCTCCGGTCCTAAATCGACAATCCAGTCCGATGAAGCAATAACATCCAAATGGTGCTCAATTACAAACACGCTATGCCCCTGCAAAACCAAGGATCGCAAGGCCTTGACGAGAATAGCAACATCCGCCAGATGCAAGCCAGTGGTCGGTTCATCCAACAAAAACAGCACCGGTTCAGCGCGCTGGGCTTGCTGCAAATAGGCCGCTAACTTTAACCGTTGCGCTTCTCCCCCACTTAATGTCGTCACCGGCTGCCCCAGACGTATGTATCCAAGCCCTGTATCAACCAATGGTTGTAAAGCTTTCAGAACAGCCGGATAATCGGCAAACGCTTCCAATGCCGTCATGACAGGCATCTCGAGTACATCAGAAACATTTACACTCGGGTGGCCAGCAAGATCAATCCGCACTTCCAGTACCTCTGCCTGAAATCTCGATCCATCACAAGCCGGACAACGTAAATATACATCGCTGAGAAATTGCATTTCAACGCGCTGAAAACCATTCCCTCCGCATGCCTCACAACGCATACCACTATTAAAGCTGAATGTCCCCGGCTTATAACCACGCGAGACCGCCAATGGATCCTTCGCAAAAATAGTTCGTATCGCCTGCCAGGCCCCCGTGTAGCTCGCCGGATTCGACCGCGTCGTCTTCCCGAGCGGATGTTGATCAATCATGACGATTTCGGCAAATGCATCGCCCCCCGTAACCGACTGCACCTTGCCCGGTGCATCCGTCGCAATACCCTTCTGACGAAGCAAGCTGCGATACACACAAGACGACAGCAAGGTACTTTTGCCGCTACCGCTGACACCTGTAAAACACACCAACCGGCCTAAGGGAATATCCAAATCGAGATCCTGCAAATTATGCTCTGCCGCACCGCGTACCTTCATACAACGACCACGCCGGGATGACGAGGGCAACCACGCTAACCCATCTTGTACGGACAGATCCCCTCGCAAATACGCGCCTGTCAATGATGTCGCATCCGCGAGCAACCCCTGCACGTCACCTGTGTATACAACAGCGCCTCCTGCGGCACCTGCACCGGGCCCGATGTCCAAGACACGATCCGCCGCCTGAATAACATCCGGATCATGCTCCACCACCAACAAGGTATTCCCCGCATCCCGCAAACGCTGCAAAATGCCGATAATCCGCGCCGTATCGCGTGCATGTAAACCGATCGTCGGCTCATCCAATACAAACAACGTATTAACCAGCGTCGTTCCCAAAGCCGTTGTCAGGTTGATGCGCTGTACTTCTCCTCCACTCAAAGTCCGCGACTGACGATCCAGCGTCAAATAACCAAGCCCGGCCTCGCACAGATAATATAAACGCGACCGGATTTCCTCCAACAAGGGCCCGACAGCCTCATCCTCCGCCCCGCCAAGATCAAGCTTCTGAAAGAATGTATGACTATCCCGTAAGGGAAGCATCATGATCTCATGTACATGCATGCCCCGGCCAGGCCCCAAACGCCACCAGAGCGCTTCCGGTTTCAACCGGGCGCCCTGACAAGCAGTGCACGTGCTGTAGGCCCTGTACTTCGAGAGCAATACACGCACATGCATTTTATACGCCTTGCTCTCAAGCCAATCAAAGAACCCCTGCACCCCGTACCACGCACCATCTTCCCAAAGACCATCCCCCTCTATTACCCAACGCTGCTGTGCTTTGCTGAGGGATTGCCAAGGCTTGTCCAATGGCACCTTCTTGCGCACCGCAAAACGCTCCAGATCTTGCTGGCATTCCCGATAACTTTTCGACTGCCAGGGGCGTATCGCCCCCTCACGCAATGAAAGCGATGCATCCGGAATCACCAACGCATAATCAATCCCGATCGTACGCCCGAATCCGCGACACGTTTCACAGGCCCCCACAGGTGAATTAAAAGAAAACAAGTTCGGTGTTGCTTCCCGGTAATGGATATCACAGGCAGCACAATGCAGTCCTTCAGAAAAACGCAAAGGATCCGCATCTTCCCGCAAGACGATGAGATTCCCGCCCCCACTCCGATAAGCCGCCGTCACACTATCCAGCAAACGTCCCCTATCCGAAGCACGCAAAACAACGCGATCCTGCACAACCTGGAGCTGATCGTCCTTTTGCTCCTCGATCCGGTCATACCCCTGTTTCCGTAATGCATCCAAAATATCTTCAACGGGATACCCCTTGGGAATGGTCACCGGAAACACGAGCCGCAATCGTTCGCCATCCGAACACTGCCGGAATAACCTATCCACAACATGCTGTGGCGTTTCCCGTTCTACGAGCTGACCGCAACCGGGACAATACAACCGCGCCACGCGAGCAAACAGAAGCTTGATGTGGTCATTCAACTCCGTCATCGTCCCAACCGTGGAACGCGATGTACGCACCGGATTCGTCTGATCAATCGCCACTGCCGGTGGAATCCCGCTGATCTCATCCACCAAAGGCTTATCCATCCGCGCTAGAAACTGACGCGCATAAGGCGAAAATGTCTCTACATAACGTCGCTGCCCTTCGGCATACACCGTATCAAATGCCAAGGAACTCTTGCCCGAACCACTGACCCCGGTCACAACCGTGATCTGGTGCAAGCCAATATCAACATCAATGCCCTGCAAATTATGCTGGCACGCCCCCCGTACCGAAATAACACCTGACTCACCCACCACAAACAACCTCTTTCAAAACGAAATACCTAGTAAACACAATGTAGACAATTCGCAGTCCCTCCCACAAACCTTTCGCCCCTCCCCCTTACCACATCGCCAATCCGCAATCTTCAACCTGTAATCTGTAATGCCACTTGCCACTTGCCACTCGCCACCCTATCATGCAACACCATGGAAACCAGACACAAGGATACAAGCGATAACCTATTGAGCTTAACCGCCATTATCATCGACGCCATCGCCATCTTTGGCGGCTTCCTCCTGGCCACGTGGATTCGGTTTCGCAGTGGATTCATCGCCATCCATACCCCGCCGCCCGAAAACCTGTTTCAGCATTACAGCGTCGGCGCCCTCGTGGCAACCATCCTCATTCTACTGGTCTTTCGCAATCATGCATTATTTATGCGCCCGCAAACCGGATCCTTTGTCGATAAAATCCCACGCATCATCAAAGCCATCGGAGTGGGTATCCTCGGAACCGCCGTGCTCGCCTTCGCCGTCCAAAACCAAGCCGACTTTGCACGCTTAGTCGTAGGTTTATCCTTTGCCACGATCAGCTTTCTCGTATTGCTCGAACGCTATATCATGTTCCGCATCGAATGGAACTTGGCACGACACAGCAAGCAACGCATGAATGTCCTGATTCTGGGAACAGACCATATCGCCACGCGCTTGACGCACACCCTCAAACAAGAACCCATGTTACGGGCCAATGTCGCAGGATTCATTAAAACCAACAGCAACCCCGATGATGAACGCATCCCCCAAGAACGTATTTTTGGCCCGCTCGATCAACTCGAACCAATCATTCAAGATCATAACATCCACGAAATCATTCTCACCGACGCTTCGATTCCGCATCCGAAAATTGTAGAGATTCTCATGTTGTGCGAACACAATCTGATCGGGTTCAAAATGGTCCCGGATTTATTCCGCATCATGACCACCAGTATGGATGTTCAATCTCTCAATGACATCCCCCTCCTCGGCATCAGCCCCTGGCCCCTGGACCAGTTTAGAAACCGCTTCTTGAAACGATTGGAGGATATTGCGGGCGCCACCGTAGGGCTTATCATCTCCGCGCCCATCATTGCCGTTGCGGCCATTGCCATCAAAAAAACCTCTCCAGGGCCTGTGTTCTATGTACAAAAAAGATGCGGCGAGGGAGGAACCCCTTTCAATTTACATAAGCTTCGCACCATGCCTGTAGATGCCGAATCCGACACCGGCCCTGTCTGGGCCAAACCGGGAGACGAAAGACGTACGCCCGTTGGCGCCTTTTTGCGATCATATAATCTCGACGAACTACCCCAGTTCTGGAATGTTCTCAAGGGAGATATGAGCCTCGTTGGCCCTCGCCCCGAACGACCTCATTTTGTTGAACAGTTCAAAGGCGAAATCGTAAAATACATGTTCCGCCATGTTTCAAAACCCGGCATGACGGGGTGGGCCCAAGTCAACGGCCTGCGGGGGAATACAGACTTGACCGAACGCGTAAAATACGATCTCTACTACTTGGAGAACTGGTCGCTTAGCTTCGACTTTAAAATTCTATTGCGAACAGTACTGACAAACCAAAACGCGTATTGATCCACGCTGCAGAACGGAGGATAACATCTTGAAACTTGCAATCACCCTTTTGGCTCTTACTTGCTTGATCATACCAATCACGCACGCCAATCAATATGAAGAAGCCGATCGGCATTTCTCTGCGATTGCCCTCATGCTGGAAGAGGCCGACCAGGCTTTTGAAAACCGCGACTGGGAACAAGCCAGAAGAAACTATAACAGCACCCGCCGAGCATATGAACAATTCAGTGAAACCTTTCCCTCATTTGCGCCAGAGCTCGTTCGCTTCCGTATATCATACTGCCGCAACCAAGTCTCATTAATTGACGAGAAAATAGCGCAAGGTGTGGACACTGCATCAAGTATGGAAGCGCCACCACAAATAACCGTTCCTGCAGCCGTTGTGGAAGCATTTCGTGACGGACAAATGGATAAGGCACAACAAGCCTATGCTTCCAAAAGTGCTAACGAGGACCCCGCTGCCACCCTCATTCAAGCTGCTATGTATGTGATAGAAGGCGATCTCGAAAATGCGCACGCAACCCTCAGGCAATATCTGGAACAAAACCCCGCGGATCCTGCCGCACATTACAATATGGCCCAACTGATCATGCGCATGGATCAACCGGATTTTGAAAAAGCGCGTGATCACTATCGCCAAGCAGTGCGTGGCGGAGCCCCCCGAGACGAGGACCTCGAAATCGTCATCGATTTTTGATGGACCCTAACGCAGATTTCATCCGCAACCCAAAGGAGCTGTTCAACAATAACTTTTACAGAGCCATCCCGCCTGAGGATGGGACTAACTTTGTCTCGCACCTTGTCTCGCACCTTGTCCAAATCGACGAAGTGCGAGACAAGGTGCGAGACAAGGGATATCGAGCTTAACAACCCATAAAAACCTACTCATCAACGGTTACCGACAAATACACACGCTTTTTTGTATCATCTTCCTACGGAAGACCCTAACCCGCTTACCTCACAAACTTCGTAGCAAGAATGCGGCAGCTATACATGCTCATTTGTATCCGCAATACATCCGCCAGAGCGGAGGGAGTGGGATTCGAACCCACGGAACCTCTCGGCTCAACGGTTTTCAAGACCGCCGCATTCGTCCACTCTGCCATCCCTCCGCTCTGGCGGATTCCTAATTGCGATCCCCGTTTAGGGAATCTCACGGAAAACAACATCACACACCGGTAATGCCGCCCGCACACGCTCCAGCTCTCCCTCTTCCAAAGGATTCCCCGTCAACACCAAGGTGTCAAGTGCTTGCAGGTTTCCTATATCATCAGGCAGCACGCGCAATGCATTATCACTGACGTACAATCTCTCCAGAGATGTCAGCTCTGTAATCGAATCCGGCAAAACCGTCAAGTCATTGCTGTTCAGACGTAGCCAACGCAACGACTGCATTTGCCCCATATCATCAGGCAAACGTTCCAGTTGATTCCGATCTACATTCAAATATCGTAACGAGGGCATTTCCACAATTGTGTCTGGTAATGAAGCTAAGCCATTGCCACTGAGCCACCAAGAATGTAAAGCCTTCAACAAACGAATCTCATCCGGTAAGGATTGCACACCGGCGCGCCCCATATCCAACCAGGGAACACCTGATAATACGCCGATCTCATCACCAATGTCCCCCAGATCATTGCCCCGGAGCCGCAACCGCTCCAGCCGCGCAATGTCCCCCAATTCCGCGGGAATACGCGTAATCCCCTGGCCCGATACATCTACTTCTACAGATCCCTCTGCTTGTAAGGCATCCGCAACATTATCATAAACCGGCAACCGCTCTGGCGCATCCATGGGAAAACAACCACTGACCACGAACGTTGCCCAGACCAAAAGAAACAAAGCCACCAATGAACGCATCTTACCGCCACACACGCGCAAACAAGCGACAGACATCACCGCATGTTGCAGAAAAATACGCAATCCCAAGCCGCGCGGCACCAACCTGTGCCCAAAATCCGCTGATAACTTTCCTCGTATGATTTTTTCCATCCTTCGGTATCCTCTACATTCGAAAAGGTACATGTTGAAAGCACCCGTCTACATGGAACTGAACTGCAAATCACAAAAACCCAGTATGTTGCAAGCCTATTGTTACCAATTCTTGCAAAGTAAGACACATGCCAAACAATAAACTGAACCCACAAATTGTCGTTTGCCATGGCTATTTTGCCTCTTGAAAGCAAAAAAGTGCAATCCTTTTGCATTCACTAGCAATATAAGCTTGATCTTATACTACAGCAACCTTTAGTATCTCACCCATGATGAAAAACTGCAAACGTATATTCCTAGTTGGGGCTTGTAGCCTGTTCATGATTTCCTTCACACACCAAGCGCAGGCTGCCGCACGCAGCAATGCGGGATTCGACTATCTCGCCCGCAATCCTTCGCTGGAACATTTTACCGTTGGTTTTTACGGCGGCCGAGCGCAACGCGAGATTGAACAAGCGGGTACAATCATGGATAATACCCTTAAATCCACGCGCGTTTATGGCTACTTCGGCGTCGACATCACACGCTGGATCAACCTCTACGGCATTCTGGGTGCCAATCAAGCCGAACTGGACAAC
Organism: PVC group bacterium; assembly: GCA_003567005.1. GTDB lineage: Bacteria > Verrucomicrobiota > Kiritimatiellia > UBA8416 > UBA8416 > T3Sed10-140. Next base: position 6,156 of record PXBF01000103.1, on the reverse strand, counting down.
ACCCCAACCGCTGACACGGAATTAATGTACGGTGCGGGATTGTCCCTCAACTTGTTGAACCATTTTATACGCGAACCCACCACGATAGAAGATGCAATCCGCATTAATGGTGACCTGCGTGTGATCGCAACAGAAGCAGATTTCCCCCGCAATAGTGTATCCTGGCAAGAGTGGACCGCCTCATTGCGTGTCTCCCTGGTAAACTTCCCCAGAGGCGACAAGCGATATCGCCCCGAAGCCATCGCGCTGTATGGCGGACCGGCCTTTTCCTATATCCAAAGCAGCGATATCGAAGCAAAACGGGAATTTGGCGCGATCGGCGGTTTGGAAATCTTTATCTACGATTCCCTCTCGCTTGATTTCAACTTCGAGTACTATGACAAAGCATCCGTATTCGGCGGTCTGAATATCCGCTTCTAATGCGAATGAAATGGCGGTTTCCCTAGCAGCTCGGCACCATAAAGTGTGCCGTCCCGTACTGCTATACGTGCCGCTTGCTTTTCTGCGCATCATCGGGCAAACTGCACCATCATGAAAAGAATACTTTGCTTGCTAGCCCTGACGACCCTCCTCGCTGAATCAGCTTGGCCAAATGGCACCAATGACAATCAATCGGTTACGGAACAAACCGTAGATGCCCCAGCAAGAGTCGTGGTCATCCCTATTGAAGGTATGATCGAAAGAGGCCTCTTGCATGTCATTCGGCGGGGGCTGGACGAAGCACGCGCGGATGAAACAACGGCTGTTGTCTTGGATATGGATACGCCCGGAGGACGCGTAGATGTCACCGAATCGATCATGCGCCTCATGCTCGACCTGCCCGAGGAACTCCAAACATTTACATTTGTTCGCCAAGATGCGCTGAGCGCAGGCGCCCTCATCGCTGTCTCCACACAGAATATTTACATGGCACCCGGTTCACGCCTCGGGGCAAGCGCCATCGTGGGAGCTGGCGGCGATATAGAAGAAGGCGACATGAAGGAGAAACATGTCTCTGCCCTCGTGGCACTCGTGCGCGCGGCCGCCAATGCCAACGGCCACGACCCCGACCTTTTCGAATCAATGATTCGCCGAGATATGGAATATGAAATAGATGGGGACGTAATCGTGCCGGCCGGACAACTCCTGACGCTATCCGATTATGAAGCCAAGCGTATGGTTGGAACCAACGATGTACAACGGCCACTGCTTTCCCGGGGAACCGTACAAAGTATTGAAGATATGCTATCTCATGCGGGCATTGAAAATTATACGCTGGAAACCATCACGCCCACTTCTGCTGAACGTATCGCCCGCTGGATCGAAATGTTCGCCTTCCTGTTTCTCGCCGGTGGCTTGCTGGGCATCTATATCGAATTTCGTACCCCCGGATTCGGTATACCCGGCATTACAGGCATTATCCTCCTCGGCATCTTCTTCCTCGGACACCGGATTGCAGGACTTGCAGGAGACTGGCAATTAATTGTCTTCGGACTGGGCGTCATGTTGCTGCTCATAGAAATCTTTATCATCCCGGGATTCGGCATCACCGGCATAAGCGGCATGATACTCATGCTCGTTGCCATCTTTTTCTCCATGGCGTCCCCATTGCCGGAAACAGATGGCCCTTGGTTTGAAATCCCGGCTGTCGACGTGCAACGGGCCCTACTCCAGATGGCTTTAACCTTTGTATTCACATTAGCAGGCGGTGCGCTATTGTCGAGCTACCTACCTAAGGCCATCGGTTTCCGTAACCTTGTATTGGAAACAGCACTTACCGGCCGGACGTACGATCCCCCCGAGCCAACAGGAACCGACGAGCCCCAACCCCCACCTTTACAGGAGGGTGATGAAGGCATCACCGTCACAGAACTACACCCATCCGGCTATGCACGCCTGAACAACCAACGCGTCGGGGTGATCGCGCAAGGAAGCTTCCTCGAAAAAGACACCCCCATAAAAGTCGTTTCGGTGCAAGGCAACCGGATTGTCGTGTCAAAACGAGCATCGCAAAAGGAAACAGCATGACCCAATTATACCTCGTATTATTAATTGCCGGCGTGCTTCTTATTGGTGCCGAAGTCTTCGTGCCAGATGGAATCCTAGGAACAATCGGTGCCCTCTTCTTACTGATAGCATCCGCTGTCGGCTTCGCAATCTTTCCGTTTGGCCTTGCTGCCCTCGCTTTAATTGGCACCATTTTCCTCGTCTGTGTCTCGGTCATCTTGTGGGTGCGACTCTTCCCGAAAACACCAGTGGGAAAACGCATGATGATGTCCGAAAACCTCAAAACGGCACGTGCAACAGATGAAGGCGTAAACAGCCTCCTCGGAAAGACGGGACAGACCACATCTGAGCTACGCCCATCGGGCTATGCCGAGATTGATGGACGCCGCATCGATGTCATCAGTGCATCCGGTGAGGTCATCGAGATGGGTACCGAAATAGCAGTCGTCAAAGTAGAAGGATACCGCATCCTCGTCGAACCTACCACCAACACGGCAACATGAAGACAAACATGCTTATAGCCCAAAGCGGCGGGCCGACCATGGTCATTAACCAAAGTCTTGTTGGTGCCGCTTTAACCGCCCGTACATCCAAAGCTATCGGCACCGTTTTGGGCGCAAAACACGGTATTCAAGGCATTCTGGATCGCGACTTCATCAACCTAAGCAAAATCTCGCAATCACAACTCAAAACCGTAGCGCAAACCCCGTCTTCTGCACTCGGATCAGTACGCAGAAAACCAACAACCGATGATTGCAACGCTATTTTCGAGGTACTTGCAGAACAAAATGTCGGGTATTTCTTTTATATTGGTGGTAACGATAGCGCCGAAACCGTGCATATCATTCATGAAGCTGCCCGAAAGGCCAAGTCGCCCCTCCGCTGCTTCCATATTCCCAAAACAATCGATAACGATCTGCGCGAAAACGATCATACACCCGGATTCGCGAGTGCCGCTCGCTTCGTGGCTTGTGCCTTTATCGGCGATGACCTTGATAGCCGCGCCTTAGGAGGCGTAAAAATCAATATCGTGATGGGACGCCATGCAGGCTTTCTCACCGCGGCTTCAGCCTTGGCCCGTCAGGAACCGGACGATGGCCCCCATCTGATTTATTTGCCGGAACGCCCCTTCTCAATCGAATCATTCACCACCGATGTCCAAGCCACCTACCAAAAGTATGGCCGCTGCGTCATCGCCGTTTCCGAAGGCATTGCCGATGCCTCCGGCGAGGCGATTGCAGCCCGCTTTTCAAAAGAAGTCGATTCCCATGGAAACCAACAACTGAGCGGAACCGGTTCTCTCGGGGATTTCCTCGCCAACGAGATCAAAGCCCGAACAAACATTGGCCGCGTGCGCGCGGATACGTTCGGGTATCTGCAGCGATCCTTCCCCGGCATCGCATCCAAAATCGATCAGCAAGAAGCCTACCGCGCGGGAGAAGCTGCCGTGAAGGCCGCCGTGAACGGGCTTACCAGCGGCTCTATTGCGATCCGTCGCCAAAAGAGTGAACCCTATACCGTCAGTTTCGAGCCCGTAGCACTACGCAAAGTCGCCCGCGAAACACGACATATGCCAGCTTCCTTTATCAACAAAGCCGGCAACAACATCACCAAAGCCTTTATCCGCTACGCCGCCCCCCTCGTCGGACCCCTCCCCAAAACCGCCCATCTCCTGTAGCAGAAGCGCAACTGCGTCATCTCGACGCATTCCGGCAAATGGGATCTCCCATCCGGACCCAAAGCATCAGGGAGCAAACAGCTGATTATTTGGAGGGCCAAACCAGCCAATATCCATTTTGCTGAAATGTTCGGGTCCTTCTGTTTCCAACTGCTCAGCAGAAATGTGCCCGTCTACCCAAACCACATTGGCACGACCATTGTGACGAAAGTGTATCGAGGGGTCTGCCCGAAACCCGGATTCCTGACCAGGCTCGAAAACCCAAAAGTGGGGTTCTACAAAAGAATATTCAATGAGATAGGTGGGGAAAGGCCCATAAGGCTGAGGAAACGCAGTGTCCGCAAACATAATCGTGCGAGACGGATTTCGGACCATATCAGCGCGCATACCTTTTTCCATCGCTTCTGAAACCATCCCCAACATATACGTCCGCGACCCTACGCCTACCGCATTATATCCGTATCCGCCGCATGATGCTTCAAATGCATTAGCAGCTTCCGCCGCGGCAAGACTCGGGAAAGATGGACATCGACGAATTTCACCACCAGCGTCCAAGTAGGGCACTAATGGACCTAATGTGCCATCGAAAGCGCCACCAGAAGATGTTCGCGATCCATGCCAGCGCTGTCGATTGGCACCGTGCATGTCGGCTGCAGCAGGAACATAATGGCCATGATCCAACTCATATTGCGTATTGGCCAGAAATAATAGACGTAAATGATGCGCGCAACGTGCACGCCTACCTGCTTCCAACGTCCGCTGCACACCTGCAAATAACAGGCTCGCCAAAATACCAATCACAAAAATGACAACTAATAGTTCCAGCAGGGAAAACGCTGCGCGCTTGCCGCTCCGCTCCAAACAATTGCTTCGCGACAATATACATGCACGTGCAAGGCACAACCGACCCCGAATACGTCTACTACCGGGACGCCAATATAGATCCAACACTGGCAAAGGTGTCACTCCGTTCCGTTACGCGCGGTATCCACAATAATACGAAAGTACATATTCGAATGTTGTTCATGGAGCCACCATGTGTTCGTTCCAGAAGGCACACGCTCCACGGATTCTGCCAACGTAAACCAAGAAGTATGGTCTTCCATGCTTGCCCGCCCTTGAACCGTAACCGGACGCTGGGAACCGCTAGTACCCGCAAACCACGTCACGTAAAAGGCATCCTCCTCGCGTCCCATATCGATTATACGGAAAAGCGTACTGTCATCTCCCGGTGTCACGCCCGCATAAAAGGCCTGCCAGGCCTTCATGCCCGTAACGGGATCCACTTCATTTGCAGCTTCATCGACGGTATTATCTGCATAAAAACCATATTCCGCCAACCAGCTTGCCGGTACACGTTGCGCGGACAACTCATCTGCGCCAAACGTGGCCGTCAGCGTCAACGGTGCAGATAAGGTAACACTTATAATTTCACTTGCAGGATCGTTCCCTTGCACATCACCGGTCCACTCCAGCAAATCAAACCATGGATCCGCCTGCGCGGTTAACGTCACATTGCTATTGGCAGGAACCCAGGAACTTTCCGTGGTTACCCGACCCTCTCCGGAAGATGCAATCTCCATCCAGTAATTCGTAGTCCATAACCAAGTGATGGTCGAGTCTTGATCAAGGTAAATCGTCACCTCCACCTCATCACCCGTTTCTGCGACACTCCCATTACCATTGACCCAGCCGACAGCAACATACTGCGTCGTACCATTCACAATCACGGGATCAGGCATCGATAACGTGAGATCTCCATAATGATAGCTCTCACCCACTGCGGGATACGGTTCCCCGTGTTCGGAAAATACCGTCAACCGACTCCCGAATACGGCCTCCACAAGCCGGTCTTCCATAACGCCCTGCAAATCAACGACCTCTACAGGCCCTAGCCTTTCACCATCTAGCAAGACATCTACAAGATGATATCCATCCTCCACAATCACATCCATCGCAAGACTGCCACCCTGTTCCACCGCAACCATGCCATTCGGCTGACCATACGGACTGATCCGGCCCGGACCATGCACCAGCGTCTGCACACGATAATAATCAGGGGAGTGCAAGACGCCAATAGCTTCAAGATCAAATCCTCCCGAAATAGCCGTCGGATACGGATCGTAGATCGGATTCCCCAAACTGTCGACATACCGCCCATCACCGGGTATGTCCACAATCCGCACATATTCGACCGAAGACAAGTCCAACACCCCGGATTGCACATCCGGATGTCCTGCCAGCACCGCCAGATCAAAGGAAGTGCCCCACGAATCCCCGTATGCATTGATATGCTTGCCTGCCAAATTATAGACCTTCCGGGGATCAATTTGCCCACCCCAAAATGGAACTTCATCCGGCGTTAAGGAGATCGAAGGAAATCGCACAAAATTTTCCCCATCGGAAGAAACCTCCACAAACGCCAATTCAGCAAAAGCACTGTTCGCTGTTCCGAACGTATTCTCAAAAACAACAAAATCGGGACCATCCTT
>PXBF01000088.1 GCA_003567005.1 PVC group bacterium | reverse complement strand
ATAAAAAGACCAGGCAATATTGAGTCCGGCACTACTCCACATCGCTCCACCATAGTGACGATTCACCTGCGGCGCGGTATGATGAATCCAGCCATTTTCCTCCTGAACATCAGACCAATCACGCACGTTTTTCATGTAAAATGCAGCACAATCATAATTTGGGAACCCGATACCCCACGAGCAGGCAAAGGCCTCTTCGCCATACCCCATACGCTCGCGATGCGGACAATCCATCACGGCTCCCTCCACGAGGTTCGCACGATATGTCCAGAGATCGGTCATATAAATATCGTTCAATAAGGTATGCGACGATGCAAATGCTCCCGTCTGACGAATATCGGTGCTCAGTGCGTACCCCACGACATCTTCCAGCTTGGGCTCTTCCCGCAAGCCCGTGATGGTTACATATCGCCCAGCAGCATAATTGAACCGATGCTGAAAGACTTCTTCCGCCTCGCCCGCACTCACAAAAAGACTGCGCTGGTTAAAGTCCTCGTCTTCCCCCGGCTGATTCGCCACCTGGATCATGACTTCATCGCCGGCAGACAAGCCGCGCATATGCACCGCAAGCCACCCCGTAAAGTTCTTGCCCATATCCATGCGGTATGCGGCTCCCTTGCGCGTGATGGATTGCGCCGCAAGGGTTTCAAGGACGCGTGTCGGCTCAATCATTTGCGCCGAGAGCGAAGCCTCCACCGCAATTTCCACCGCCTGTACCCAATCGCGATCATCAAAAGACGGTTGATTCCAATCGGCAACGCGGCGACGGGCATCAATGCACTCGCCCCCATTATTGCCCCATTTGCATGCCCCGATATTTTCCGAGCTGGATATGGCACAACGCCATGATGGATCCGATGCCAAGGAGAAAGACGCACCATTGGCCAACCCTGCATGCATTTGCAAGCGCAAGGCGGGTTGCACATGAAAGAAGCCATAGCGCGCCCAACCCGGTCCTTGCCAGATAGCTAGGGTATTATCGCCGGGCTGCAGCATGGCAGAGATATCATACGAACAATACAAGGCCCGCTTATCCAAACGCGATACCGCTGGCGATAATACCTGATCGCTCACGCGCACTCCATTTACGTACAATTCGTGATAACCCAACGAAGCCACATGGATAAGAGCTTCATCCACACCTTGCTCCAACTGGAAACGCTTGCGAAACCAAATGTGCTGCGTTTCTGTCGGCTCGGGATGATAAATCCAAGGCCCCTCCCAATCTGTGGCAGACAATAGCCCCATCGAAAAATGCGCCGTTTCACTCCAGTCGAAAACCTTGCCATCCTGATCTTTTACACGCACTTGCCAGAACACGAATTGGTTCGACGCTAGTGGTGCGCCACCATAGGGAATCTGGACAGAGTCAGCAGATGGTACCCAGCCACTATCCCATAAATCCGCCTCATCCAGCAAAGCCTGCTTACTGGCTGCACGCACCTGATAGGCCGTTTGCTGCTCGTTTCGCATACCCGAGGTTGCCGCCAGCTTCCACCCTAAACACGGAACCGCCACATCGATTCCCATCGGATTCTTCAAATACGCACACCGCAAATCATACGCTTTCAATTGTTCCTACTCCCATATAATACATCGTTTGATGTGCATCTTCATGCGTACAGCCTATTACCCAGGCCCCTCCCAATGTATACGCAATAAAACACCAATACTTTTTTCATAAGGAAAGACGCGCGTCTATTCCAATATTTGGTTTTTATCATTAAGATCCTGCGCCAACACAATCACCAGCATTCGCGCCCCCAGCCCCCATGCAGCGCCCTGCGTCTTGTCCTGCATAGTCCCGTGCCCTCCCGACCTCGCAGCGAGTCGGGACGTTCCGCGCAGCGAGTCGGGACGACGCGGGAAGGCCGACGTCCCCTCATCCACCGCAACGCGCCCCTCCTTGCTGTGCATAGTCGTTAGGTCGACGCATGGTGTAGTACGGCTAGAGAACACTTGGGCGGCCAAGATGATGCGGAGCTGCAATTGGTGTTGGAGTGCGCTGGTGAGTGGGTTTGTGCGTAGGGGGCTTCGCGCGGAGCTTTCCCACATACGCCCACACGTTCCGGCATTCCGCAGCGCGTGCATTCCAGCAGCATGAATAGAGACACCCGAAAAGCTACAGCGGAATTATATTGGCAAAGCCCAACTCGATACAACCATGCACCAACATTTCTCTTTACCTCCTTATGTAGACAGACTAGCTTTGCACTGTGGAGCGCGCATGTACGATACAGGAAAGACTTGCAACCGATTCGTAATCGCAGCATGGAACAGCCCAAATATGAATATCGCGTCATGAACAGTAAAAGCCAGAACGTAGGATGGTCGGAAGATCACATTCCTTATATTTGCTGGGATCGCAAGTGGACCGTTGGTGATATTCGTCGGCGCTTGCAGGCAGAGGACTCGAACGAAAGGTTTCGCATCATGGCCTGGCTCATGCGGGAACTGAAACCCAGCGAAGTTTGGTTTTTCGTTACTCCCGCACAAGTCGACAAGGATTTCCCTGCTATCGAACCATTTCTCGCTTCATCAAAATCATTTTGGCAGTATTTACTGGGGACATGGCATGAGCTGGGAAAACTCTAGGGCTCTTACGCCACTGAAGCGTGATTTCCTGCAGGCTTTCTTCCCGAAGGAAAAAAGATTTTTTCTTACCGGCGGTTCTGCACTTGGCTTGTTTTATCTGGATCATCGCTTTTCGTATGATCTCGATCTTTTCACGAAAGAGCGTCCCGAATGGATAGAGATTCATGGCACCGTGGAAACATGTGCACAAGAAATCGCAGCAAAAGTGGATATAGTGCGGGATGCACCAACTTTTAGACGCTATCAGCTCTTGCGCGAAAACGAATCTGAGATACTTGACTTCGTTCTTTCCGTTGATACGCAAATTGACAGCCAAAAAGTTCAATTTGGAGAAATCGTAGTCGACACGTTACATGAAATCTTCGTTAATAAAATAACCACACTCATTAGCCGCTGCGAGATCAAGGATCTGGTGGATTTGTATTTTCTGGAACAAGAGGGCATGCAAATTGAAGCACATTTTGAAGAGGCCAGACAAAAGGACGAAGGAATCGATCCTGCCATGATTTCCAACATCCTGCATTCGGTACAGATAACCGAGCTACCTGATTACATCATTAAGCCCATCCATCTTGATGATCTAACAAAATATGTGGATCGTTTGAGAAAACGCATGGCACTATTAGCTTACCCGGAACAATAGCCTCGCCCCTCGCCGAAAGAACCGAAGGGGGGAAGCCTAAAATAGTGCGCTTACAGCAACGAAGCACCCACTACCATCGCCCCCCTTTAGCTTTCCTTTTCCACGTCTTAATTGTATGTTAACAACCAAAAAAATGCGTAGCAATTTGAAATTTGCGCAATATCTCTAAAACGCTCCGATACCCCAAGCCACCGCAGCGCGCCCCTTACTCGGATACGCGAGTCGACTTGGCTTGCAACGGATTGGGTATTTCGGTTGAGTAGGGATCAGTTTAAAAAAGGCCTGTAAAAGCGCCAACTTCTGGGTGTGCCCCAGATGATGCGGGGGAGAAACTACTTACACTTAATCGGACACACTTACTCGTTTACACTTACTCGAAAGTCAGTGCTCATGATATCGAGTAAGTGTAGGGGATTAAGTGAAGGCGAGTAAGTGTTCAAAAAATGAAGTTACTGGTTAGCCGGCCGCCCGGGGTCGCCGGGCAAAAACGGGTTGGTAACTTTTGGTATAGATGAATTTGGAAAAGTGTAGCCCGCTTTCGCCGAAAGCGCGGCTGGGCGTGGGTGGAGCATGTGGTGTCCGTGGAGTGTCCTTCGGGCTTT
>PXBF01000054.1 GCA_003567005.1 PVC group bacterium | reverse complement strand
GATAGGGGACACACTATATCTGCAAGTCCCCGGTGCTCTCTACATATATAGCTAGCCCCCTGATTTTTCCGGAAGGAATTCAACATCTGAAGATTCTCAGAAAGTGTGTCCCCTTGCGCCTCCTTGCGCCTCAAAAGTTTTCTGGTTAATGCATACGAATATGATTGACCTGACCATATGACCTGACCAAGAATTACGCCATGACAATTACGAAAAATATCTACGAGGCCAAAGCGCATTTCTCGCAGCTTATCGAGCGGGCCATGGCCGGTGATGAAGTTATCATTGCCCGGGCTGGTCATCCGGTCGTTTGCATCGTTCCCTACCATGCGCAAAACCATGCACGACGAGAGCCGGGCTCCGCCGTCGGCGAATTCCGTATGAGCTCCGATTTCGATGCGCCCATGTCCGAAGATGAGTTACAAGATTGGGGATCATGAAAATCCTGCTCGATACCCATGCCTTTCTCTGGTGGATAGGCAACGATGGCCGCCTTTCTGATGTCGCTCGTGCGGCTATCTCGGACGTTGGTAACGAGGTTTATTTCAGTGCGGTTTCTGCATGGGAGATGGCGATCAAAACCCGCTCCGGGAAGTTATCGATCCACTCCGAACTGATGGGGTTTCTGACGAAGCACCTTGGCAGGAACGCCTTCGCGGTCATGCCGATTTCCCTGACGCATGCCTTGCAAATCACGAAACTACCCCCGCTGCATCGCGATCCCTTTGATCGGATGCTAGTGGCACAAGCACAGGTGGAAAAAGCAAGACTGGTAAGCAAGGATCCGGAAATTGCAAAATACGCTGTGGATATCTGCTGGTAGACAGAAAAAAGGGGACAGACTATTTGAGAAACTTTTTCCGAATATGACAACGAAAACCGCGTCGAGATCAGGAAGTCTGAAATTATGTCGGGCCTGGCTTGATGGGCAAGGGTATTGTCGTTAACCGTGACAAGTTTCCCTTAATATGATTTCCTACACGCAACGATGCAGAATTGGCACTCCGGCAAAACGGATTCTCAAAACTCCTTGAAGACCAGCATGCTCAAACTTTTATCGACCTTCCCAGAGGACAGTTCGACGACCGACCACACCCGAATGGAAGGATCTATTCAAGCGGAAGATTCTGGCACCTAGAAAAGCGGGGCGTTTCCCTTTGATATACTTGCAAAAGATTGCTATAGAACAGGGCAATCACTTACAGGGGAACATACGGTGTCGCCACCATCCAACACTGCCGCCATACTAAAACATCGCGTTGCTTCAACTTTTCCCTTTATCCTGCCTAGTCAAACTCATAGTATTGGAGTCCTCTTTGACTGTTGATTCTGATTTTGTGTTATACGGGGGGATGCGGGCACTATAATGACGACTGACATTCAAAAACTGTTGGATGAAGCCTCTGCTGCCCTTTGTCAGTCTCTGTTCGTCTCGCTTCCACCTCTCGCAGCAGATTGGTGGGATCTTTGCGTTGTTCGGAAACTTTCTTTTCAACAGCGCCAGCAGGTTGAGCGACGGCGGCTGCAGAACTTGGATCAGCTTGACCTTGCGGCCCTTTTGCGCATCGTTGATCAGAATTGGTTTGAGCTAGCTGATGCAAACAAGTTGCCTTATGACGGAAGAAACTTCGTTAAGGAAATGCAGACGGTACGTAACCGCTGGGCGCATGCCCAAGTTACCACCCCGCCTGTGGATGACATCTACCGCGATCTTGATACGCTTCAGCGATTCCTGGAATTGATTTGTCCAGAGTCTGTATTGGCGAATAACGTTGCCTCCGCCAAAATGAACTTATTTACCCCTCCCGCTTTGAGCCTGCCGATACCTACTGCGCCTTCACCAGCCGTTTCTCGGTTTAACCCTGGCAATATTCCCCAGCGACGATGCCAGATAGAGGATGTCGTCAAGTTCGGGAGGCACCGTCTCCGATATGAAAGCCAGCCGGATCTTGTCGTAATCCAGATCATCCGCTTTCCTGCTCACTGGGATAACAACCCCATGCAGCTCGCAAAATTCCGGAAAGATCGCCAGTAGGGTACATAACACCTCTGCCGAAACCCGGCGCAACGCTTCCACGCTCGTGAAAGACTTTTTCGTATAACCACTCATCATCTCATCTCCGTTCAAGTCCCGATTGTCAAATTAAGACCACATACCCCCTGGGACGATTCAGGGTACGTGACTTATCCGCGAACACCGAATGGTGTCCACTTTCCATTTGACCGGAGAGAGATTATCTTCTAGATTGGCCTTACGACTTAAAACGAGCGGCCAGCTCCCTCTGGTCTGAGAGCCTTTGTGATTACCGTCACTCAGGCTCTTTTATTTTCCCCTACCGTCAAATCAAGAGACCTCCTTTCCTGGTAGTGTGCGTTTCCTTGGTGTCTTCTTTGTTGCTTCAGGTAAGGTCCGTTTCCGTGGCGGCGTTTTGGGTTGCGCTGTTTCGGGCGTGGCATCCAGAAAACACACTGCTGGCAGCAGTATCGGGGCGTGTGGCCCCAGAGACATGGCATTGCGCAGCACTTCCCGTGCGGTCCCGTACAGGATACTGGCACCGTTGATCCTGGCAAAATCACCCACGCGCTCGGATGGCACGTTTTCATTGACCTTGAAAAAACCTGCCACCTCGATGCTGAAAAAATAGGGCGTGTTCCGCTCTTTGTTTTCAGTATTCTTCACCCTTAAGCGAATCATCCAATGCCGGGGGTCTGCCTTCTCTGAAAAACATTCCGGTTCTGTCGCCAGATCGTCTATTGTCAACCCGGTCGGCTTGTTTTCGTCGAACGTCAGGTTCGCCGAGACATTTAGATCGGTGACGAAATACCGTTCGAGTTCTATGCTGCTAGGCCGCATTTTCTATTCCCTCCTCAGGTGCCGGGCAGGGGACCGGGCTCTTTTCTTGCGTTTTCAAGTCCATCGTGTAGGCGGTTCCGTACGAGCATAATGCCCACCAGTCGCATCGCTGCCCTCTCAGCGTCCGCAAGTAGGCAGCATTGACTTTACCATCCGCGAGACTGCGCAGTAACAAGTTCATCGATCTCGACGGTCGCTCGCGTCCGCTCTCCCAGCGGGTGAAGGTCTTTTCGCCAATCTGAAGGAGTTCCGACATCTCCTTCTGCGTCAGCCCCTCCTTGAGTCGCATATGCCGGATTTCATCCGGCAGCATCAACCCCATGTAGCGGGCCTTAATCTGGTCCAGCCTTGCGAGCTCTGTCCCGTTTAGCAGTTCCTCTCCTGTATCTGGATCAATTGCGCAGGTAACCGCGACCATTATAGTCTCGGCGATGCCTTTTCCGTCCAGTGTAGGAATCCGTACTGGAATCTCGATCTGCTTTGTCTTTTCCCTGCTCATAGCGCATTTCCCTTTAGTGGCCGGTGTGCTGATATGATCAAGACGAGCTTCCCGTCTTTTCTCAAGCACACCTTTCCATAGACCGGCTTTTGCCGGTAATAAAAGATGAATTCGTAGATTTCACCCTCCGGCTTCATCCCGTGTATCCGGTTTCCTTCCAACTCAGGAATTTTCAAGGCTTCCGTAAACGCCTCAATCAAGTGGTAGCTGAATGTGTCCGGGAACAAGTCTTCAAAGTCTTGTCTCGCCCGCACCGTCACCTCAACTCGTTCTCCTAACCCTTCTGCAAGGATCGCCAGAACGGCTTTCTTCCACTTGTTGGGTATCTGCTCCGCCATCTATAATTCCTTCTCATGTCATAAAAGGTATCAATTGGTACCTTGTTGCGCAATCTTTTTCTCTTTGTCTGTCTCGGTTTCTCTTTTTCCACATTGATGCATACTATTGCACTATATATGGTTGTTTCAAGAAAAAAACACTACATGTTGTGGTATGCTTTATTGTGGCTGGTATAGTTGTGGTTTTTGAAAAATAATTGTGCATAATGTGTAGGCGTTGTGGTTTTGCGTGCGTCAACACTCTTTCAGGTCGTCTTGAACTTCTCAAGCAGACTACATTTCACCACATGCCCCGAAAATCCCGCAACAAAATTCACGGAGAAAAATGCAGCAAATTTTACAAGTACGCGAGATTCCTGTATTTCCCTCGTGATTCCAGCCATTACCGCACGATGCGTTAAATAAAACGGGATGCCGCAATTATCGCCGCAACATTGCCGGGTGCGGTATCGTTTCCACGAACTTCTGCACCTGCCCCGTCTCCCAATCCTTGATCTTGGCGTAATGACCGTTGTGCTTGAACGGATTCTGCTTCTCGCAGCCCGGGCATGTCATCATCTCCATTTGCAGGGCAGGGGCTTCCTCGAACAGAAGCAATTCACGCGGCTTCGCTTTCTCTTCCATGCAGCAGCTCATGGGCACCACATAATTCAAGCCGTCCATTTGGAAGATATTCCAACTGATGATCTCCGCGAATTCTTCTTGTATTTGGAGGGTAGGGGACTCGCCGAATTTAGCCTACTCCATCGCCTTTACCTTCTCTTCGATGAAGGCAATCTCTTGCTCGTCAAGACCGTATTTGGCGTAAAGCTGACGGTCAATATCAGGAATGGATTTCGTCCAGTCAATGTCACTCTGCGGCGTGAAATCCTGCATGGGGACTTTTGACCAGGTTTCCCTCGTATTGTTCGGGGTTGCTTTCAGGATACTGACTAACACTCGGACAAACTTTGTCCTTATATATTTAGCCAGATTCTCAGCTTGTGCCTTGTGTTCATAACCGCCTATTGTCAAGAATGTTTCCGTTGCACCAACTTCCTTATCAGCTACAAATGGCGCACCAACAATCGTCCCATTTTTAAGGGCGGCTCCGTTTGCTTTTGAAATAAATACCTTGTACTGGCCAAAGCTATCGGGGTAGTCTAAGTAACTCTTCTTCATCCACAGAAAAGTCCTTTTTGAATTCTTTAAGCCGTACACCTGAATATATACATCACCATCTGTCGGTTTAGTTTCAAAGTATATTTTGTTTATCAAAATCTCAAATGCCCCTGTGCCAACATCTTTGCGATGTCCTTTGGATTGGATAGATTCAATTTCTGGTATTTCAGCGAGGGCTTTGTCAGTCAATCTGTATACGCCACGACCACTCACTATGGAAGCAACGCTCTCGTCGCTTTGGGCAGCTTTATGCATAATCGAATTCAAAAGAGGATTAGAAGTAAAAACCTGAATGGGTGGAAACTTTCGTTTCTTGTCGTGATAGGTTATCGCAACGCCGCCCGGAATAGATGTCGTCGGAAAGATTTTCGATGCGTCTTCCTCAAACAGAATCACCTTTAAATGAACATCCTTTAACATCTTCTCGTTCCAATTTTTAGGCGTTGCACCCGCATTAAACAGAAATCGAGCCGGTGTAATGAGCAGGACTTTATCTGAAATCTCATAAGCACTATCCATAAAAAGATTATAGATTGGAGCATTACTCGTGCTTCCTCCGACTGCATCGTCTTGATACGGCGGGTTGCCCACCACAACATCAAATTTCATTTTTACTTTATCTCCGTTTTTGGCCGTTTCAGTTAAATCGCGGCACTGCAGGTTTGAATTGTCAATATCGGCGAAATTGCCGTAAACAAAGTTTTTTGCGATTGCGTGGATAATCTCGCTCGGCGCGAAGCCGTGCACCTGGTTTTCAAGGATATGCTTGAGCCGCGCCTTTTTGTTTGGAATGCCGTCTTGTAGCCCTTTGTAAAGGCGTGTGACGATTTCGGTCAGGTAGAGGCCTGACTTGACGTACAAATCGGCAAAGGTCTTGGTTTTGTCGGCAAACAAACCGGGGTTTTCTTCCTCCAGTTTGTCGATCATCATCTTCACAACCCATTTGGGTGTGAAAATCTGGTTGGTCTTCTGCGGCGGGATGTAGTCGAAGATGTCCTCTTCCTGGCTGTCGTCGAAATAGTTGGCCAGCTCCGCTTTCTTGCGTAGAAATTCCTGAACCGATTCGTCGAAAACAACCGGGTCGAAGAAATTGTAGGTGTCGCGCAACGCTCTGAACTGGTCGAGGGTGATGCCCGTTACCTCCTTGAAAACCGCGTCTTTGATGTTTTTATCGAAGGTTGCCAAGGTTGTCTCTAAATCGCCGTAAGCCATGAGGAACGACGGAATCGTGCGCGCGAAGCCGCGTAAACGGGAACGGATATCATCCTCAACCCCGGTTTTCTTTTTCTCCTCGGCTTTCTGGAGAATCGCCCCGGTCGTCTTTTGTATCAGCTCCGTTGTTTTTTCCTCAACTTTGTCGGCAAGTTCCTTTTTAAATGTCCTGTCGATTTCCATCTGTGTTTCGTTATATCTTGCTTGGGCTTCGGCAACAGCCGCTGCATTGTTTGCGGCAGCCGCAACTTCTTTTTTTAATTCTACCTCTGCCTCAGCTTTCTTTATTTCAGCTTGCCTCTGGACGACTTCAACTTCGCGGGCCAGGACATTCGCGTTTTGCTTCACAACCTGTTCAGCCTGGGCAACGGTTACAGCGTTTTCTTTGGCAATCTCTTTGGCCGTCTCCATAACGCCGTGAGTAAAAGAGGCGGCAATCGTGCTTGTCAGGCTTGAGGCTTTCTCTTCGGCGGCTTCAGTAGCGGCGGCGGCAAGATCACCATAGACCTTTTCGCCGAACCTGGCTTCTGTAGTTGCCAGGACAATCGCGGGAGAGACGACCGCGCTGCCGGCGTCATCAACCTGCACACCCTGCGTTTCGATGGTGCTGGCGTTCTGGCCCGGCGTTACTTTTCCCGGCGCGACAGGGTTGAGATGCTCAAGGATTTCACGCGCCTCGGCTGAGGCGAAGATGCCGGAGATATTCTGAAACAGCAGGTTGGACATGAAGCCGCGCTTGACAACCTCCTGCGCTTTAATGGTCTTGGGGATGGTCAGCACCTGCCTGACATCAAGCTCGATCATTTTGCCGGCGCTGTCTTCGGCGATCACCGGGAAAAAATTGAGCAGCACCCCGATGTTCTTTTCGCGGTCATCGGTCGTGCCGCCTCCGCCCGCGGTTCTGCTGTTCAGGTTGTTGGCAAACTCGTCGTAGATAATGAGGGTGCGCTCCGGCGCGAAGTCAAAGACGTAGGCGTTCTCCTTACGCTGCTTTTCGCCGCCGGCAGCGTAGCTCCATTGGTTTTGCGCGCGGAATGCCGCCTGCATGTAGAGGCTGGGCGACTGGACGTTGGAGAGCATCATGACGCCGCTCCACTCCGGCACGGTGACCCCGGTAGTCAGTTGGCCTACGGAGAGTGTGATCGTTTTTTCGTTCTCTTTTATGGCCTTCCGCACTCTGTTGAGTGCTTTCTCTGTCGCAGCCGGATCGTCTTCATCGCTGCGGCCATCGCCGGCAGCCAGAATAACCGCGTAGTGTTGAAAGACGCGATGTTCTCTTAGCAGTTTTTCCAGGGCTTTTGCACTCGCCACACGGTTCAGTAACCAGAACGTATGCTTCAATTCAGATCTGAGTTGATCAGTAGAAAAGGGGTATTTCTCATTGTGCGTCAGAGTATCGAGCCATTTGCTGACCTCGGCCTCGTGGATAAACTTGCCGTTATCGCCTGTGGCGAAAAACTCATTTAAATCAAAGGCGAAATCGATGTCTTTACCATCGATGTTCGCGCCTTTGTTGACCTCGTCGGTGATCATCCGGCTCATCTGGTACGAAAAAAGATTCAGCCGCGGCAGTCCTTCATAGGGTTGTTCTCTTCGCTATCTTCCGGCCAGGCGGCTTTGGCGTCTTGCTCGTCGGCATAGGTCCAGTTGAAAATTTGCTTATCCGAAAATCTGCCGCTGGCCACCGCCTTAAAGGGTGTACCCGACAAGTGCAGGGTGAATTTTCGGTTAATGTTTTGGAAAGCCACATCTGTCCTGAAGGTGTCCACGCCTTCGTGCGCTTCGTCGATAACGAGCAGATCCCATTTCAACGCTTTAACCCATTGGAGTTTGTCGATGAACCCGCCGAAACAGATCGCTCCCTTTAAATCTTGCAGCGAGATAAAGGTAATGCACTTGGCGTCTTTTCCATCCGGTGTGCCGAGAATTCCAAGAAAATCTTCACGCGTAAGAACAGGGCGTTCCTTCAGGGAGTCGGTTGTGGATACAAAGTGGTAATCAGTCTGCCATGCGATAAATGCCTCAAAATCATCATACCACGAGTTGGCGATTGCCGGGCGGTTTGTGACGACCAGGACATTTCTCGCCTCCAGGCGGCGGGCCAGGTCATAGGCGGTAAGGGTTTTTCCGAAACGGGGCTTGGCATTCCAGAGGAACTCCCCGCCCTTGTGCGATGTGGCATACTCCAAGGCCTTCTGGACAGCCCGCTCCTGCTCGGTTCGCAGTTTGTAATCGAGTTCCTTGCCAACCTGCTTTACATTTCTGTGCCGAAAATCGTCGAAGTCAGCGTGCGCCTGCGCCGGTTGTCCGTCATAGTAAAACCATTCGGTGTTTGGGCGGCGCTCCACGTGCTTGAAGTTACACAAAAAAGAGTGCAACTGCGTGTCAAAAAACCACTCGTCAGAGTTATGAAACTTGGCGGGTTCGGACCAGAGCTTGTCATAACGGATTCCGGCGGTGCGCGTCTGTTCGCGGAGACGGTCATCGACATTGCGGCGTTCGGTATAGCCGATTTTTATCCACCCTTCATTAGGAGCGTATTCAGGTAGAACGTAAGCGTAGATTTGCGGATAGACAGTTCGCGTGGTTTTGATGACCGTATTGTTGCTCATGAGGTATCCTTTTAGTTTGACCGACTGCCGCTAACGTGAACGTTCGCCATTAAATTCTGACAACGGATCGGAACACTGTGCTGGAGCGGGAGCGTTCTCGCGAGTCGCAAAGTTGGCATCGGATTTGGCAAGGGGCTCGAACAATTCCATTTCATCTGTATCCCAGTTCATGATCTTGACACCTATCCCCTGTGTTATTTCCCACTCATCTGTTTCCGGTTCACTCGAGCCGTCTAAGGGCAAAAATGCTTGGACGATTTTCTTTTTTACTTTTGTTTGGGAAAGCGGGATCGTATATGTCAAGCCGTCCATCTGAAAAACATTATAGCTGATGATTTTGGCGATTTTTTCTAACAGGATCTGGATCGGCTGTTTTTTCCACTTTTTGATGTAATAGTCGCGATATGTGTAAAGAAGGTTCTCCCTTGCGAGCAGGAGCGAGTCGCCGTTCCATTCAAATCCGTAGCTCGATTGATAAGCTAGTTCAACGAAGCACTGCCACTCGGCTTTGTCTTTGACTTCGGCATTAATCCGGGCAAGTTTCCGGTCAACAAACCCGCAACGCTCGGCAAGTGGGATAGTTTTACCTGTTTCCATATCGTAGCGGGTAGCCATATACGGAGCTTCGCCGCAGGTGATTTCTAGCCATTTCCGACTGACGTATGTTTCCAGGGCATCATCTTTGTAATCACTTTCCGCCGCTTCAATTTGTTTTTTCACTATCCAGGTCGGGGTAAAAACCTCGGCTTTTGTTTTGGTGCGCTTTTTTTGCAGAGCTGCCGCTTTCTGGGCTCGCGGCATAATCAAAAAACCATGCTTTCCGGTAATCAGGTCCTGTCTTATTTGTGCTTGTGCGGCGTAGGAAACAGCATCATATTCTTTGTAGTTGTCATTAGCCCAAATGATGTTTTGGGGGTTGTTTGTCGATGACTTTGTTCGGTCAAGCAACAGAATTTCAAGAAGCTGTCGTGGCTCTTGTGACCGTATATTGAACTCCACGTCATGTGCAGCCTGTAAATTAGTTTTTTTCACTCGCATCCCATAGACCTCACCGACGACACATCGGATACTAAATTGGTCTTTTAATATGCGATACGGGTGAAATAAGTCAACCCTTAGCGGCAACAGCAGCGTGTTCATGTGGTCGCGTTTCGCTGATCGCGAAATGAGAGATTGGGGTCAGCCCTTTTAAATACACTTTGCGGCGCTTCCATCTCATGACTTGCACTTTGCCTGTCTGAGGTTGGCCAAAAAGCGGAGGGGGTCGAGTCTCGCGAATCGCGAATTGGGCAAGGCGGAAATGGGAACCATGAGGGGGGGCTCACCAATTCTCCATTTTCATGGAACGGCGGCTTGCGGGTGAAGGAAACCGGGGGCATGAAGAAATGGTTACCGGAAAAAACGCCATAAACAGGACATGTCTTATGCCACAACGGCAAGTATATAGTTGACAAGCCGTTTATATGTGGCAGTTTAGTGTTTTATAAAAGGAGACATTAATGAGGACATATGAGCGGACACATCAGTGGATAAATTTTGAGCTTAATCTTCGTCAGATTGAATATGGGGCATGGATGCTGTTGGGCGAGGCGGTATCGAAGACTGAGCATATTGCCGGTGTTCCGCTGCTTCCTGAAGCCGCACAACGGCTGCACCAGGTTTTTCTTGCGAAAGGTGCGCTGGCGACGACGGCCATCGAGGGTAACACGCTAACCGAAGATGAGGTGTTGAGGCATCTGGAAGGCAAGCTTGAGGTGTCGCCTTCGAGGGCATACCTGACTCGCGAGATCGATAATATAGTCGAGGCCTGCAACCTGATTAGGAAACAGGTCATTCAGCAGGGGGCACGCTCAATCACGGTGGATGAGATCAAGGAGTACAACCGTCTTGTGCTGCGTGATCTGCCGTTGGGCGAAGATGTCGTCCCCGGGGCTTTGCGGGAGCATTCCGTGATGGTGGGGCGTTACCGGGGCGCACCTGCCGAGGACTGTGAATACTTGCTGGATCGGTTTTGCTCGTGGCTTGATGAATTGGAATTTCCAAAGGGGCAGGAAGCGGCATTCTCTATTCTGGCCGCTATCGCCGCGCACCTGTATTTTGTCTGGATTCATCCCTTCGGTGATGGGAATGGTCGAACCGCTCGGTTGATTGAGTTTCGCTTTCTGCTTGGTGCTGGTTTCCCGACCCCTGCCGCACACCTTCTGAGCAACTTTTACAACCTGACACGGTCGGAGTATTATCGCCAGCTTGATCACGCCGGGCGTAGCGGTGGTGACATGTCGAATTTCATTGCCTACGCATCGCAGGGGCTGGTGGATCAGTTGCGTGAGCAACTGAAGGTCATCCGTAACCTCCAATGGAGCACGGCGTGGGAGAATTACGTCTATCAACGCTTTGGCAAGGTCGGAGATGCGCATGTGCGAAGGAGGCGCCTCGTGCTTGACTTGTCAAAGGTTGCGGATAATGGGGGGTGGGTACAGGTAGGGGATATTCCGGATCTTAGCGCACGTCTGGCGCGCGCCTATGCCGACAAAACGGAAAAGACCCTTTCCCGCGACTTAAATGAATTGAAGCGCATGGAGTTGATTCTGCGTCAAGGCCGCAAGGTCAAGGCCAACAAGGATATCATTCTAGCCTTCCTTCCCGCCCGCGCGAAAGGACAACAAAGCGCGGAGGGCACCATCCATTAGAGGGAAATGTCAAAAGACAAAAACTCCCTCAGAGCGGAGGGGGGTGAGAGCGTAGGGGGTCGAGTCTCGCGAATCGCGAATTGGGCAAGGAGGAAATGGGAACAGTGAGGAGGGGTTTCGCCAATTCTCCATTTGCTTGGGGCGGCGGCTTGCGGGTGAAGGAAACAGGGGATGATGATGTTCAGGCCGTAAGGTTGGGCATCGACCATAACCGGCGTGATCGGGTGTTTGCTCCATATTGTTGACAACCGAAATGAATCCATTATGGTTGCATTATGAGTACGATAACAATTAAAGACATCCCTCCAGCCATGCATCGGACGCTGAAAGCGCAGGCAAAGGCGCATGGCCGAAGTCTTAACAAGGAGGTACTTGCCACGCTTGAAAACTCGCTGCACAGCACGCGCCTAGATGCCGGCAGTACCCTGTTACGAGCCCGTACCGTACGCGAGACGATGGGCATTTACCTCACGGAGACGGATTTGGCGTCACGCAAAAACGAAGGGCGCCGATGATTGTCGTGGATGTCAACACGATCGCCTATCTCTGGATTCCCGGGGAGATGACACCGCAGGTTGAACATGTCCTGGAGCGGGATGCACATTGGGTATCGGTGATTCTCTGGCGCTCCGAGTTTCGGAATATTTTGGCTGGCTATCTGCGACGGGGGCAACTGAACCGCCTGGCCGTTGAGCGCTGCTTGCATGCTGCGGAAAATCAGCTTGCTGGCCATGAATATCTGGTACCCTCCGAGCGGGTCATTCGCCTCGTCGAGCAATCGGACTGCTCGGCCTATGACTGCGAGTATGTCGCTCTTGCTCAAGACCTGAATGTTCCTCTGGTCACGTCCGACAAGGCCATCATCCGTGCATTTCCAAGCTTGGCAATCAGCCCAACATTATTCTGCAACGGGTAAAAGCATAAGGGAAGCTGCTTCAAGTTGACGACGTGGGCAAAGACTTGCAGGAGGATAGGGAGTGATGGGAGCAAAAAAAGAAACGAAAGGCATGGTGGCGAAAGCCGCTGATCCGAATCTGCAAGATCGAATCTTCACGATCCGGGGAGAGCGAGTCATCCTCGACAGTGATCTGGCAGAAATCTACGGGGTAGAAACCAAGCGGTTAAACGAACAGGTGCGACGCAATACCGATAGATTTCCGACTGACTTTGCGTTTGTGCTTACAGCGCAAGAGGTTACAAACTTGAGGTCGCAAATTGCGACCTCAAGTTTGCATGGTGGACGTCGATATTCACCCCGCGTTTTTACTGAACACGGAGCGTTGATGGCGGCCAACGTGCTCAACAGCAAACGGGCCGTGGAAATGAGCGTCTTTGTGGTGCGGGCTTTTACGAAAATGCGGGCGGCACTTTCGGACACCAGCGCATTAGCTCGCAAGCTGGCTACTCTCGAACGCGAAGTCAAATCCCGGCTCGACTCGCACGATGCTGCCATCGTCGACGTCATGCAACGCATCCTCGACCTGATCGATCCGCCCGAGCGCCCCGAGCCACCAGCGCCACCCCAGCGCAAAATTGGCTTCAGCGTAAAAGAGTCCCCTGCCAAATACGGCACGCAACGGCGAAAAGGAAAATAGCCATGCAGCATTACGGCTTCACAGAAGAACTCGACTACATCATCAACGATGACATCCTGCTTCGCTCGCTGAGCTACGCAGGACACGTCAAATACCGCATGGGCAAAGACCTGCAGGAGGATGGGGCGTGATGGGGGATGGCAATGAGTCTGGTGCTTGATGGAGGGCGTCCGGATGGACATCCCGAAATATGTCTGCTAGATTTTGACCTGAATAAACTACTTTATCAGGTAAAGGAGCGGTATCCTGTTTTGGCGGAAAGAAAAGTTGGAATATGGATAGTGACGCATCCGACATTGGTCTGCATTATCAACCAAGAACCGAAGGCGGCCATCAAGCTTCATTCCGTCTTTAACCATCCTCAAACACCTTCCGAAGTGATTGCTTTCGTCATAGCACATGAGCTGTTGCATTTACTCATTCCCCCTCGCGAAGTTGACGGAGTGCTGATGATACACCCGCCGGAGTATCGAGACGCGGAAAGGCAAATCCCGCATGCACGAGAAGCATGGGGCTGGATAACGATTGTTCTGGATGCCTGCCTGAAACACGATGCCCGACATGAATGTATTTGGGTGAAGCCTTCTTGGAAAAAACTGATGGACCAAGAGCGGCTCACAATGGATAGATTTATGGAACGATTCGGTTGCCATATTCCAGTGCCGTCTTTCTTCTGAATATTGTGCATTTATTTGTGATATATGAGTAATATTGGGGGAGAACATAGAGTTTTGATGTTGCCGAAAGTGAAAACATGAATATTTCAATCGACATAATTCTTGGTTTGGCAAAGGACGCGTACCTATTTATTCGTAAACGCGTGTCGAATGAAGACACGATTGCTCGTTTACGCAAGCAGCATGAGCTAAAAGCGCAATTTGAACAGAAACTCGGGTTGTCACCGCAATATCCCCTAAAAGATCCAATCAAAGTGCTTTTGCGAAATATCGATCGAGCCAACGAATATCCAGAAGACAAGATAAAAAATCCCGATAAGACATGGCCGTTCTTCAAAACAGAACTCCGAGGATTGTACCATCAAGGCATTGAGGTTTATAACGCTGTCGTTGGATTCGAAGAGCAAGCCGATGGCCTCTACATCAACCATTACGGTAGTACCAATGACGAGAACGGCTACTTGATTGCAAGAGTCCCGTTCGACTGGATAGACCATGTCGATTTTGATGGCGATGAATATGATTTTACGCCCCATATCTTTTGCCGGTTCAAGAGACGCGGATTGCCCTATTGCGAAATGCACGTAGAGCGGATGATCATGAATAATGGAAAGGTTGCAGGAACCCGACGCATCGGTGTGCTAGACACAAAAACCAACAAAGTGATATTGCAGGGAAAAAAATAGGCCAGCCCTCAAAATTAAAATTTCGGCAACGTGTTTGAGCGATGGGGACGAGTCTCGTGAATCGCGAATTGGGCAAGGAGGAAACGGGAACAGTGAGGAGGGGCTCGCCAGTTCTTCATTTGCACGGGCCGGCGGCTTGCGGGTGAAGGATACGATAATTGACGGGTTGCCTTGGGGAACGGGAGGTGCAAAATGAATCAGATCTACAACATTTATTGTGATGAAAGCTGTCATCTTGAGAATGACGGTAAGCCCGTTATGGTGCTTGGAGCGATTTGGTGCAATCATGACAAGACACGGGAAACAGCCTTGCGCCTACGAGAAATCAAGATACAGCACGGGCTGCCAGCAAATTTTGAATTAAAGTGGACAAAGGTGTCTCCCGCGAAACTCGATTTCTACATGGATGTCCTGAACTATTTCTTTGATGACGACGATTTGCATTTTCGTGCCTGGGTGGCAAATAAAGATGGGCTGCGGCATGCTGATTTTGGTCAGAACCATGACGACTGGTACTATAAGATGATGTTTGGGTTGCTGGAACCCCTTCTGATGCCTGACGCAAGGTTTCGTCTGTATCTCGACAAGAAGGATACGCGAAGCGCCTGTAAGGTGGCTAAATTGCATGATGTGCTGTGTAACAATCTTTACGACTTCAATCGTACGATTGTTGAAAGGGTGCAGGTTGTGGAAGCAGATCAAGTAGAGCAGCTCCAACTTGCTGACATGCTGCTTGGAGCTGTCAGTTATGCCAATCGGAGGTTGCATAGCAGTGCAGCTAAGAATGCACTGGTTAGTCGGATCAAACAACGTTCTGGATATAGCATGGTAAGATCTACATTGCTTCGAGAATCCAAGTTCAACATTTTCATTTGGCGTGGCAACCAAGGTGGCGGGGTCGTATGAGCGTAGACTGGTTGCCTCCATTGGTGCTGCTAGAACAAGCATGCGGGGATTGGAATGTTTATGAGACGATCCTGTATGAGTGGTTTTCGGCAGACTTTATTAAGTCTCTGCCTCGTTGGCCAGGGAAGCGAGTTGGCTTAAAACGCCACCCTTTGAGCAAAAATAAGGAGGCGACTTTCTGGCACTTTATTTCAGAGGGGAACGTTGAAGCAGACCGGATTATTGATGTGCGCCGGGCTGAGAGAATCCGGTGGCCTCGGCCGACGATGGAGGCCTACTTAGAACGTGCACCAGCAAAGGGGGATCGCATTGTCTGGTGGAAGAATGAACGGAGAGGTGAAGCACGTTATCTTTTGGCTCTACCAGACTTTAGCTACCTTATGGTAGTAGCTGATCGTGGTGACTATGTGTTGCCATGGACACATTATCATGTAGATAAGGAGCATCGCCGTAACAAATACCGGAAGGAGTATGATGCCTACTGGGCGGGCCGAAAAAGCTAAGGCCGCCCCTTGCGGAACGGCCTCGTTACTCCTTCAACGCATGGTTGATGAGCTGGGACTAGTATCGGAAACTTATAATCCAAGGTCAAGAGCTATTTCAATGGCTATATTTGACGGGATTCAGGGCGGTGGGTGTCGAGTCTCGCGAATCACGAATTGGGCAAGGGAGAAATGGGAACCGTGATGAGGGGGCTCACCAATTATCCATTTGCGCGGGGCGGCGGCTTGCGGGTGGAGGCGAACCAACCCGGTTTGGCCCATCAATCGGCAGACCAGCTTCTCAGGGATTGCGAAGCCATCACCCCCAAAGGTATCACCTATGCAGCTCTCATTTTGTTCGGCCGCCGTGAGGCTTTGGGACGACTCCTTGGACAGTCTGAAGTGATTTTCGAATACCGCTCCACAGAGGCGTCTGGCCCGGCACAACAACGCGAGGAATTTCGACAAGGTTTCTTCTCGTTCTATGACCGATTGTGGGAGTTGATCAATCTGCGCAACAATAAGCAACATTACCAGGACGGTCT
>PXBF01000072.1 GCA_003567005.1 PVC group bacterium | reverse complement strand
GTTCTCAGGGAATCCCCCAAAAAGAAATTCAGAATTCGTCCTTTCAGGACGACCGACCGAAGCCGAATCAAGAATCCTGCCATTCAGGGAAAGCTCTCTCGGATCACAAAGTCGAAGGTTCGAACCAATCCGACGGTGGAAATCCCGAAGAACAGTCATATCACCGGACAAAGCATCTGTTTGCGCCTGTTTGGCCGCCAATAGAAAATCAAGCATAGGTTCGAACGGACTTCCCTGTCCGTGCTGCACGCTCTTGATTTTCGCTTTTATACGAGCCTGATCCAGAGTCAAGCGTTGCTTCTGGCTATTGTATTCTTCGCGTGAGATTGTTCCGTCCAGATAGACATCGAGCAGTCGAGCAAGCTTTTCCTCTGTATGGGAAAGATTTGCCCGGTACGATGCTAGAATGTCCTGAGATAATGATAGGTCCTCGCGCATCTCTCGCTTGGTCTCGGTAATCATGCAGTCGAGAACGTCATCGGGAATCGTTGCATGGATGATGCTCTGCCGCAGATGCTCGGCAAGAGTCTCCTCTCGAAGATAGCCAAGCGAACATTGTCCTTTGCGTTTGCTGCACCGGTAGTAGTTGTGGCCTTTCTGGCGTTCTGCTGTAATGGCACCGCCGCAATGAGCACAAGACAGCAGACCGCGAAAGGGAAATTCCTTCTTGGGCCTGTATGTTCCCCGTTTTCGCTGCTCAAGAACGGCCTGAACTTTGTCGAACAAGTCAGCCGATACTATCGGGGTATGCTTGCCCTGATGCGTCTCGCCCTTGTAGCGAAACAAGCCGATGTAGAAAGGATTGGATAGCAAGAAGACGAATCTGCTCAGTGCAATCGGTCGGCTATTATGCCCGGTCAGTCCCCAGTCTCTGGCACGCCGGTGTATATCGGCAACGGTCAGATCGCCTTTAGAGAATCGCTTGAAAACCTTTCTGATCAACGGGGCCTTGTCTTCGTCGATAACAATGGAACGCTTTCGTGGATCGTTCAGGTAGCCGACTGGAGCCCAGCCGGGGAATTCACTGCGCCTCAATTTCTCCCTGATACCGCGCTTCACGTTCTGAGAGAGGCTGTCCACGTAATACTTGGACTGACCGAAAGAGATTTGAAGCATGAATTTCCCTTGCGGGGTATCCTCAAACCAGAAAGTCGGAAACTTCAACGCTTCGAGCTGGCCTGTGTCAATGGCATAGATGATACGGCCGCCGTCAATCGAGTTTCGAGCCAGTCGGTCAGGATGCCAGGCAATGATCCCGGAAGCCCTCCCGGATTCTATGTCGTCCATCATGGCATTGAAGACTGGTCGCCCGGGATGCCGAGCCGTCTGAGCCTCAACTAGTTCGCGAACAACACAAAGGTTTTCCTTGGCGGCAAACTGACGGAGTTCGGTCAACTGCGCATCGATAGACCGGATCTGATGGCTGTCATCGTCCGTCGATTTCCTGGCGTAGATAAAGCATTTCATACTAATAGCCACCTTTCTAATGACAGTATGTCACTTATAGTCTGTAGACGTAAAGTCTGAACTATAGCAATATGCTGAGAATGAGTGTACCGGATGAAAAGCTAAAGAGGACATTCGGCGACGCTGTCCGGAAATACCGGCAGCAGGCAGGCCTTTCTCAAGAGGCATTGGCCGATAGGTCTGGACTACATCGAACATACATCAGTGATATTGAGCGCGGGGATCGGAATGTGAGCCTTGTCAACATTAGGCGACTGGCTAAGGCCCTCGATACTGTACCTTCCGACCTTCTTAAGGAGGTGCAGTGATGTATCTCTCGCGATTGTGCATCAAGAATTATCGATCCATACGGTCAACCGATATTGAATTCGCCAAGGGCAAGACGGTTATTATTGGGCGGAATAACGCGGGCAAGAGCAATATTGTCCGAGCTCTGGATATTGTTCTCGGCGAGAACAGCCCAACCTACGCAAAGAGTCAAAATGTTACTCCGCAAGACTTCTTCTCTTGGAAAGAGATGGATGACGGGGACTTGGTGGTCAAGTCTGCAAACGAAATGTTCATATGGTGTGAGCTAAAACGAGAAGAAAACGAGGAGATAGATTACGAAGAACTATACAAATGCTATGGGTTCAAAATCCGCGTCGACAGCTATAAGTCTGGTATTCCCGAAAGAGTCTCCAAACATGATCTTCCTCACAATTACGACCAGATATTCATGGCCACGGAGGATGATTGTCAAACCAAGTACGTGAACCCAAAACTGAAAAATCAGAGAATCTTTGAAGACAAACACTTTTTTGCTTTTGCTTTCCGGGCACGACACAACGCAAACGGACATCTCGACAAGGACATCAGGTTTCTTTATCGCGAAAGCGAAACCGAAGACTGGATCTTGGCATTCAAAGCACCAATTCGTCCTGAATTAATGCAGAGCGCTATTCTCCCATCATTTCGGGATCCTCAAGTGCAGCTTCGAGTGAATTCATATACTTGGTATGGAAAACTAATGCACTACCTGACAACGACCTATGGAAACACCAAAGATCTTGAATCCGCGCTCGACCAGGTGAGACTTGCTGCTGATCAAGCATTCGCAGGAATCCAGGAGCACATTCGCCAGTCTTCGCTGGAAGTAGCTTTTCCCGGGACAACGCTTCATCTCCAATTTTCGGGAGACTCAAAGGCCGACCTGCATAAAAACTGCGTTGTTTTCGTTGATGATGGCTTCAAGTCAGAACTGAGTGACAAAGGAGCAGGGATTCAAAGTGCCACGCTCATTGGCCTTTTCAATTACTACACAACCCATGTGAACGTAAAATCGTCTGCACTCCTTTGTGTTGAAGAGCCAGAAGTCTATCTTCATCCTCATGCAAGACGAGTTGTCAGTGATCGTCTCGACGATTTTCTGGACGAAAATCGCAATCAGGTGATTCTGACAACACACAGTACGGAGTTCATAAGAACCCGAAGTGATTCACTAAACATCTTGCTTGTTCGTCGCAACGGACATGATACGGATGTTTCGCAAGTGGATGTTGGGAAGCTTAAACATCTGATTGTTGATAATAATCAGAATGAGATCTTCTTTGCTGACAGGGTTGTGATTTGCGAGGGATACGACGATGCAATTGTTCGTGCTGCAGCCAAGGAACACTTTCCGCAAGGGCTTGATGCCGCAAATGTATCCGTCGTATCAGTGGGCAGTAAAGACAATATCGCGTCTTTTGTCAGACTAATGCTCAAGCTAAAAATCAAGTGCTTTGTATTGGCGGATTTTGACTATTTCTTGAGAGACAAGGCTGAAGCCCGGAAGCGGTATGATGCAAAGGCTCATGAATCTATTGCGAATATCGACCGGGAGTTCTTTGCCCAGCACTGTACCGGAGACACTAAGCCAGACACTGTAATCTCATGTGTGACAAAGGTTCGTGAGGAGATCAAGAAGGATAGCGAAAAGTCTTTTTATACAGCGAAGAGACAGTCACAGATCGCCAGCAGCAGATTGCAGAAGGCGCTACCTTGGTTACGAAAACATGGGATTTGCATCCTGAGCGGTGAAATCGAGGATTGTTGCAAGGAGAAAGGATTCTTGAACTCACAAACAAACAAGCTAAGTCTGGATAAAGTGTATGAATTGAGCCGAAGGCTGGGCGAAGGTGAGAAGATCGAGGACCTCTTTGATCTGACCGAAATCATGGAGTTCTTGCAGACAGTATTTCAGTAATCTTCCTGATTGGTTTGGAGCCTGCAAGGCTCTCCGGTGCGGAGCACCGGGAACCTTCGACTTTGTGATCCGAGAGAGCTTTCCCTGAATGGCAGGATTCTTGATTCGGCTTCGGTCGGTCGTCCTGAAAGGACGAATTCTGAATTTCTTTTTGGGGGATTCCCTGAGAAC
>PXBF01000159.1 GCA_003567005.1 PVC group bacterium | reverse complement strand
TCGGCCCGCCGTGCATTATTGTCCCCGCCATGGCGAATATAATAGGCACCGTCTATGAGTAACTGCATATCGAAGTACTCGTAG
The DNA here is from genome assembly GCA_003567005.1 of PVC group bacterium. Lineage (GTDB taxonomy): Bacteria > Verrucomicrobiota > Kiritimatiellia > UBA8416 > UBA8416 > T3Sed10-140. Next base: position 3,825 of record PXBF01000159.1, on the reverse strand, counting down.
TTCGAGTTCCCGTTATCATTCACCATACGTACAGCGATCCGGTTATGTCCTTCCCGGAATAACCCTTCGAGCATCGCAGGCGGCAAATAGAAATGGTCGTATGAAGCACCGGATACGCCCGTCGCCGGGAACGCAAATGTGTCGGGTGAGCGCTCGACCAGATCGTCGAACAGATCAATTTCAACACCATTCACCCATATACGGCGGCTATCCATATTACTCGGCACACTGATACCGATACGTAGCTCGGCATGCTGCGGAGCGTGATCGAGACGGAACGATTTCAAATAGTACGCGGCATCGGGCGTTTCCCACAAACGCCGATTAAACACAGGCTCCAAGGGAGCAAAATCCAGCGACCACCCCAACAGCGGTAAGGCCGAGGCATAATCATCGCTGCCCGCGACCCGCGTCACCGAACGAGGCGATTCGATAATCAAGCCATCCTGGCTGCGCGTCGTGTCGTAGTACTCTACCTGTTGCGTGAAGTACAAATCCTCCCAGTAATCGGGCAGACCATCGCCATCGGAATCATCGAACCCACCACGGGATCCCGGCGAAACCTCATCGGCATCAAATATAATACCACGCAAGCTGTAGGCCCACGTCGCCTCCAGATCATTCGGATGAATCGGATGCGCAAAGTCCATGGCACCCTGTCCATCTTCTGCTCCCGGACCATCCGCTGTCGGATCGTCAAGCGCACCACGCCGCCCATCATCAAACCGGAAGTTGGCTATCATACCAGGAGCCGATAGCTGCTGGAAGCCATAGGCACCATCGTTGATTTCCTCGCGCGTCCGAGCCCTTCCCCAGATGCGCACATGATCCAGATGGCCGCCCAACCCGACATCGCCAATCCAGGCACGCCCCGGAATACGGCGCGTGGTTTCGCTGCCGGAGAGCGGGAACCCATGCACCTCGAGTGCTGCCTTGGCCACACCACCATCGCGATACAGAGCCAAAGACTTGGTCGCAGGATCAAATGTTGCTGCCAGATGCACCCACTGATTGGACTCTAACGCATCAGGAAGCGCAACACGCGCCACCGTATGCGTATTGGTATCCACGGCTGTCGTCATCTCCACAAAAGGCATACCATTATCAACACCGAGGCGGTAGAACACCACCTCTTGGGGTGCCAACGCCTCCCAACGATAGCCCGTGTACTCAATCAGGCTACCATTCTGCCCTGCCGTTTCCGGACGGAACCACGTTTCCAATGTCCAGGCCGCTGTGTTGAAACGTCGCCGATCGAATGCCGGACGCGGAATCTCAAACCGGTTGGTTCCGGCTACCAAGTGCATCGACTTGAAGCGCAGACGCGCATCCAACGCATGGCTACCGGTAATCGGATCCATCGGATGCGCCGGATTGGAGACGCCACCATGCATGAGAGGGTTCAACTCATCACCATCATCAATGCCATCATCGTCGGTATCCGGACGTCCCGGGTGCGTACCAGCCAGAAACTCGGCATAATTGGAGACACCGTCACCATCGCTGTCCATGTCCGCATCAGAAATACCGTCTCCCGTGGAATCCCAGAAAGTCGCATCGGTTCCGGCCCAGTATTCGTAGATGTTAGGCAGACCATCGCCATCCAAATCACCCCAAGGTCCAAGGTCCGGGCGTCCGGGCGGCACCACCTCATTCGGTGCCAGACCGAAGTACTGCTCGAATACGTCGGGCATACCATCGCCATCGCTATCCAAACGCCACGGCGAATCAGGCGGCAGCGGGAAGAACCTTGGATAACGCATCGGGCCCGTAAAGTCCGCGAAACCACCATTAACAGGGAGAACCACGTCCACAAAGTCGATGGCATTCGTCGATGGCATGAGGGTCGCAGCAGCACGACTGTAGCCAGGGACGGGGCGCGGTGCAATCGCATCCTGTACCTGATGACTGACATCATCCGGATGCCGACCATCATTCATCGAATAATAGGCAGCAAGGACGGTAGCCAACACATCACGGTTTTCCGTCGAAAGCGGGGCATTGCCATCCGTTTCCAACACGACCTCGGCTGTGCCCACCAACGAGCCCGCATTATCGCCCAGTGCCACATTATCCACTCTTGGTAAATTCGGATTTACAAAATCAAACGTGAAGTACATCTTCAGATCTTCCGTGAGGGGCTGCTGCTTGTCATATTGCTCCCGTAGTGGCACGGCACCCATCGCGCCCGTGCGCAACGAAACCTCATCCACCAGGCCCGCATCAAGATTACGACCGATCACAGCTCCTCCATGGTCCGTAGCCAGACGAATAAAGGATGCCGATACGGGCTCGTCTTCACCCGGTAGCAAATGCCACTGCGGCCCACGCACGTCTGTGTTCACAATCCTGCGAACATCCTGCTCGACCGCGTTAAGATATAGTATGGCATCGCTACCATCATATACGAGCGCTGCATGCGTCCAGACATCATCCTCGATGACCGCTTCCGATAGCAGTGTGTGTGTTGCCCAGCGTACACGTGGCCCGTCAATACCATACTCCGCTGTCATCCGTCCCACCAGCGAACCACCAACAATCGCCAACTGATAATTGTACAAGGGAGCACCATCATGCGGGGATGTCCCGCCTATGCGCTCAACCAGAACGCCATCATCACTCGACTTCACCCAGGCTTGCAGGGTAAAAGGACCACCCATCTGATGCTCGGCTGCCGCATCCACAAGCAGATGTCCATCATTCGGACGCAGAGCCCCCATGATGATACTATCGCGACCGAAAAGCAGCGTCTTGAACATCAAATTATCCATCCACTCATCCGGCATGCTCGCACGCCAGATACGGATCTCATCCAGATCACCAATCAAATTGCGACCCATGATGAGATTACCCATTTGACGACCGCGTGCATTGCCCACATTAACCACATCACGCGCTACACGAGCACCATCCACGAAAAGCGCCAACTGACGATTCTCAATCTCTGGCTCCGATACCGGTAGACCTAAACGTCCACCTAGCATCACCCATTCGTTTGTCGCCAAAGGTGCCGCCGCACGAACGCGATACTCGTTTCCATAACGGCTCTCAAACCGAACATAGGGCACAAGATTCGTCTCTACACCCAACTCAAACGTAACATATCCGTGCGGCCGTGCACGACGCTGCACCAGAATTACATCGTTCGTGGGTTGCTGCGTCAACCGCACCATCACCTCGATGCTCCAATCGGGAAGATCGAACCGCATACCATCCTGGTCATAGCCCTGCACATCTGCAGGGGCTTCCAACCAACCCGTGCCATCGTTGGAAAGATGCCGCAATACGAATGGCGACAAATCGTCCAATGGATCGGTCCCTAACTCCAGCTCTTCACGGTCCGAAAGACCATCGCCATCCGTATCCCACTTCGTAGGATCAGTGCCATGCTCATGAATTTCTTCCCAGTTTGTCAGGCCATCCCCATCACTATCCCAATCCGCATCGTTCAAGAACATATCTGCATCATTCGGGTCGCCACCATTGGCAACCCACTGCTTCCACAAGGAATAGGAATCATGCGGATCGGCACCCAACCGATACTGCCAGAAGTTCGGAATATCCGTGCCATCCCAGTTTTTCCACGCCACAGACTCCCCGTACGGATCGAGACCATGCTCAATGTACCACCAGTCCGGGATACCGTCTTCGTTCGAATCGGTTCCGCGTACAAAGAAAACGTCATTCGTGATGACAACATTGGTCGGCGTTCCCGCATGGAACCAGTCGTTATCCCAGTCCATCCCCACCGTGTGGTCGGCCACTGTGAAACCACGATCGAATTCCGAACCGCCATCATCAAACGATGCATAGAATACGGGCATA
>PXBF01000187.1 GCA_003567005.1 PVC group bacterium | reverse complement strand
CCGCCTTGATGGCCGCCATATAATCGCGCGTATCTTGCAGACGCCGGGAGAAGGCCATACCACACAAGCGCTCTTTATCAATCGAGTGAATGTCCGAGCCAGCCACCTGGGGTAAGCCGAAACTGTTGGCATAATCAAGTGCGTGCTGATTGTATTCGTCGCCCCTGCCGCCGTTGAGCACCTCGATAGCATCAACATAATTGGGTACCAGCCTCACGATCTCCACTTTCTCTCGGAAAGGGTGTGCATGGACGATCGATCCGCCATCGGCATGCACGCGATCACAATAGTGTAAAAAATCCCAGGCCAGTAGATCCGGATGCGCAAGCAACCAGTCCTTATCTAAGCCATATGTCAAGAAATGGGTCCACCCGTAGCTATACTCCCAGGCAAAGAAAACATCTAACCCGAGCTCACGTCCCTTCTGCGCGGTCACATTGTATCCATGGTAAAACCGTTCTATTCTTTCGGCCCACGGCAGATCCTCGGGGACTGTTGTATTCCCGTTCAAGAAATGATCGGTTACAAAAATACCGGTATAGCTTAACTGCTTGTAGAAAGCTGCGAATGCAGCACCCGAGGATTTCCCGCACTTGCTTGTTTCGGAAGTATGCAGATGTGTTTCGTATTTGTATTGATGCATTCCGCATTGTCTAACCCAATACGGTGTATAGCATCAAGCCAGAAGGCCATTTTGGGCGCATCTGCGATTTGTTGCTCCGGTCCGCCCGCCGATCCCGACCTCTTGCAGAGTCGGGATGTCGGTGGAGGAAAACATTGAAAAGGCGGTCTGCCACTATAACACCAAACTTTCTTCACCGACCGGCATAAAGCCGGTGGGATCGACACATATGGGCAACAAAATCGCAGATGCGCCGGCCATGTTTCCGTTATGGGACCGTCTCTTGACGCTCACTCAGATAAGTGTTACATTACGTTTATGCATGATGACATGACAACAGTGCTTACGGTTCGGGGGCAAACTTCGGTACCGGCTAGATTTCGGAAAGAAGCCCATTTGCAACCCGGTCAACGACTGCGGTGGTACAGGGCGGCCCCCAACGAGTTTCGGGTCGTTGTGGAAACACCCGAGACAGCAGCGGGGCCTTTGGCTGCATTGGGATATGCGGAAAAGTTCCACCCGCAGGGCGTGCCTACAACCGAGCAGGCCATGCGGGTATTGCGCGAAGGCGAGGATAGCTGATATGGCGCTTGTTGTGGATAGTTGCGTACTTTTGGATATTGCCTTGCGCGATCCGACGTTCGGGATTCCATCCGCTCTTTTGCTTGAAAACAGACGTAAGCAGGGGCTTGTTGCATGCCCGGTTTCAGTTGTCGAGATTTGTCCACAGTTTGATGGCAAGATCACGAACACAAAGGACTTTCTGCGTTTGGTGGGAGCTGAAGCTGATTCTCCCTGGTTGGCTCAAGATACAGAGCGTGCCGCAGAAGCATGGGTCCGCTATGTATCCCTGAAACGCGCGGGAAAGAGTACGGCACGACCCATTGCGGATATTCTGATCGGTGCCTTTTCCTTGCGGTTCGATGGATTGGTGACAAGAAATCCCACACACTTTGCATCCTATTTCCCATCCCTCGAACTGATTGACCCCAGTCCCGGGGAACAAGTTTGATCTGTGCATTGCGGCTTATTGATTGTTTATGCCGTCAGTAGGTCGGCATAGGGAAATACCATGCAGAAAGATAACGAGGCAAAGAAATGAATCGTGACGCATCAAGGCTATACGAGATTTGGGAGAATGAGCCCGCGCCGAATCGCGGGGCGGATTACGAGCAGGTCAAGTCCCGTGGGTATCCTTACGATGAAGACTGGGAGTATCACTCCTATCCCATCGGCAACGGCTATATTGGTGCTAATCTCTTTGGGCGGACTGATAGCGAGCGGGTGCAGATCACCGACAAGACCCTCCACATCGAGGGACCGTATCCAGGTAGAGGCGGTCTGAGCAACTTTCTGGAACTGTATCTGGATTTCGATCATGCGGACACGACGAATTACCGTCGGGCCCTTAACCTGAATACTGCCACCGCAACCGTAAGCTATGAATCCATCGGCATCTGCTACAACCGTGAATATTTCGCCAGTTACCCGGGTCGGGTCGTGGTTATCCGGCTCACGGCGGACACGACAGGTGCCCTTTCGCTAAAAGTCAGACCGCAGATCCCCTATGTGAATACCAAGGAGCCGGGCGATCGTCGAAGTGTCACCACCGTGGTGGATGAGGACCTGATTACGTTGTCGGGAACAATGGCTTTCTTTCCCTGCAATTACGAGGCGCAGGTCAAGGTCTTGCACGGGGGCGGGCAGTTGTCTGCCGATCATGAAAGCATCACCGTTGCCAATGCGGATAGCGTGACGATTCTTCTCGCGACCGGAACCAACTACCGGCTCGGGCCGCACATCTTTCTCAATGAGCCTGACAAGAAGCTCGATCCTGATTTTTATCCCCACGAGGAAGTTTCGGCAATCATCACGCAAGCGGTCGCGAAGGGCTATGAAAAGATCAAAGCAGATCATCTCGCCGACTACCGGAATCTATTTGATCGTGTCGCTGTCAATCTGAACTCGCGCCCGTCATCCCTGCCGACCTCAACCTTGCTTGCGAAATACCAGCAGGGCCAACGCGACACCTGGCTCGAAGAGCTGATGTTCCAGTATGGTCGCTATCTGCTGATTGCCAGTTCGCGCGAGAAGTCGCTTCCGGCCAACTTGCAGGGAACTTGGAGTCAATATGAATGCACACCTTGGTCTGGCGGCTACTGGCACAACATCAATGTGCAGATGAACTACTGGGGCGCGATGAGCGCCAATCTCGCGGAGACGTTCGAGTCCTACATCGCCTTTTTCAACGCCTATCTGCCCAAGGCCCGTGAATATGCTACCGATATTGTGAGGCAGAATCACCCCGATCTTGTGATGGAAGGTGCGGATAACGGTTGGATCGTTGGAACCGGTGCAAATGCATATTACATACCTGCCAGTAGAGGTCATTCGGGGCCCGGCACAGGCGGATTCACCTCCAAACTTCTCATGGATTACTATCTATTTACCGGTGACAGGGCATTTCTCGAAGATGTCGCTTATCCAGCCATGCTATCTTTGAGCCGGTTCTATTCCAGCACGCTCGTTCCGCATGGCGATCTTCTGCTGGTCGAGCCATCGGCCTCGCCGGAACAGCGCGCTACCGAGGATCAATTGCACGAGATGCCTGGTCATATGACGGAGAGCGGTCACTATATAACGGTGGGCTGTACCTTCGACCAAGGGTTCGTGTGGGAGAATTTCAACGACACCCTGATCCTGGCGCGGTTACTCGGCAAGGAGGATCCGTTTCTCAAGACGATCGAGGAGCAGATGGCAAAGCTCGATCCAATCCTGATTGGGCGCTCCGGGCAAATCAAGGAATACCGGGAAGAGGATGCCTACAGCGACATTGGTGATCCCAGGCACCGTCACATCTCCCACCTCTGCCCCCTCTATCCGGGAACACTGATCAATGCAGCAAGTCCGGATTGGATGGCGGCAGCCAGCAAAACGCTCGATCTGCGCGGCGATAGAACTACCGGCTGGGCTATCATCCATCGCATGACCTGCCGCGCTCGACTTAAGGAGGGGGAGCAGGCACATGGTCTCTACGCCCTCCTGCTTTCCGAGAAGACGACCCCCAATCTCTGGACGCTGCATCCGCCCTTCCAGGTCGATGCCAATCTGGGCTTAGTTGCCGGGGTAGCAGAGATGCTGCTGCAAAGCCACGAGGAATACATCGAACTGCTGCCGGCCTTGCCCGAGGCATGGGCGAATGGCAGCTTCAAGGGCCTGGTGGCACGCGGCAACTTTGTGATCGATGCCGAATGGATAGATGGCCGTGTAACCCGCATCACCGTAACCGCACGCAACGGCGGCAAATGCCGCCTCGCCTATCCGGGGATTGGATCTGCCTACGTTGTTCATGCAGATGGAAAGCCTGTTGCCTTTGAGGAGGGGCAGAATGACAGGATTATCTTTAACACCACGAAGGGAGGCAGTTACCTCCTCCTGCTTGCAGAGGAAATACAAATGAGAAGAGCATGAAGCTGAATCATTGCAAATCAACGTCACAACCTTGCGGATCAATACCCCGAACGGGCGAAGGCGATGCAGGCATTGCTCAAGCAGATCCGTGAGCAAGGCCATTCCGCACCACGCCTGGCCATAGGCCTTGAGTAGTGAGATCGCTTTGTACACAAAGGGGTTGTTCTGGTACGCCTGGTCGGATATGATTCGAGAAGCCATTCTAATTCGCAAAGGGTATGTACGATGTCGCGTCTAAGGATATTTGGTTTTCTTTTCTGCTTTTTTTCGGCTCTACCATTTGTGTTCGGAGAGATGGATTTTCGTGTCGATCGCGAGGATATGCTGTCGATGGCGGCATATTCCACGCCCGAGGCTCTCGTCCGGTCGATCCGTAATATTCTCAGAACCCGCCCGAGCGAATATCCCAACGGTCGCGAATATTTACGACAGGCGGAAGCGTATGCCGGCCAATGGTCGGATATCCTTGAACGCTTCGAACAGGATGATCCTGACGCCATCCGGTCCATGGAGCAATGGAACCGGTTGAAGTATGATGCGCTGGTTGCCGATAATCCGTATGTTGATTTCGATGAAATCCTGGTTGTATTGTCGCGTGGGGTGCCGTTGCCTTCGAACTGGTTGGGGACGCATACGCTCAGGCCGCGGGGACATTCCAATCGAATTGCCCGTTTAAACCTCCGGAACGGGGTTGTTACGGACGTTTACCAGCCGGAAGGCGGGGCCTTTCTTGGCGAGATGGATCTGCATTACGATGCGGGAAAGCTGCTGTTTACCTCGGTCGCTTCGAATCATGTGTTTCAGGTCATGGAAGTCGGCGTCGACGGCACCGGGTTGCGCCAAGTCTCCTCGATGGCCGAGGCCGGCATTCACAATTACGGTGGCGTCTACCTGCCGAACGAGAAGATCATCTTCAGTTCGACCGCGCCACTGATTGGCGTCCCGTGTATTGGCGGCGGGGAATTGGTGCCGAATTTATACCTTATGGACCCCGACGGCGGCAATGTTCGCCAGCTCACCTTCGACCAAGATGCGTCCTGGTATCCAACCGTGCTGCCCGACGGAAAGGTGATGTACTTGCGCTGGGAGTATACGGATCTGATGCATTATTACTCGCGCATCATGATGACGATGAATCCCGATGGTAGCAATCAGCGTTCGGTCTATGGCTCGCAGAGCCTCTGGCCTAACTCCATGTTCTATGCGCGACCTCTGCCGGGAAAACCAGGTCAGTTTGCCGCGATTGTGACGGGGCATCATGGCACACCCCGTCGCGGAAAATTGACGATATTCGACACGAATAAAGGCTTTGCGCATGCGGATGGCGTTGTGCAGCATATTCCCGGCTACGGACAGAGCGTGAAGCATGTCACGGTCGATGCGTTGTATCCGAAAGTCCAGTCGCACCTCTTGCAGCGTTTCCCGGATCTGCAGGAGGTTGTTAAAACGCTACCCGGTTATGTTTTGCCTGCCGAAAACCATAAGAATTTCCATCAATTGGAGCATACCTTCTACACGCGTGGCTATCCGGGGCTACGTGCGCTTTACCCGGAGATGGCACTGGATCTGGATCATCTGGTCGATGGTGTGTTTCCGCAGTTGCTCGATCCTTATCCAATTAGCGCGGATTATTTCCTGGCATTGGGCATATTGCAAAATAGAGCTGGCTGGAGCCTGTATCTAGTGGATCGGTTCGATAACTTTGTGCCGATCCGTTCATCGGCAGTTGCGGACGCGGGTTTTAACCATACGCTGAATCCGTATCCGTTGCGCAAGCGCGAGCGTCCACCCGTGATTCCGGATTCGGTGAAACCGGAGGAACTCGAATCAACCATCTATATCCAGAATGTTTACCGGGGCCCCGGCCTTGCGGGCGTTCCGGAGGGTACGGTCAAATCCTTACGGCTCTTCACGTATGCCTTTGCATACCATGGCAGGGGGAATCATCATCATATTGGCATCGAGAGCAGTTGGGATGTGAAGCGGGTACTGGGCACCGTAAAGGTTGAGGACGATGGCTCGGCCATGTTCAAGGTGCCTGCGAACACGACGATATCCATTCAGCCGCTGGACAGCCAGGGACGAGCGATCCAGTTATTCCGAAGCTGGCTGGTGGCGATGCCGGGGGAAACGCTTTCCTGTATCGGATGCCATGAGTCGCCGTATGAGCCGCCGGTGTCTCGCATGACCATAGCATCCGGAAAGCCCGCGCAGCGCCTTACACCGCACCGGGAGCCGTTGGAGGGGTTCTCGTTTGAGAACGAGATCCAGCCGATCCTGAATGCCCACTGTATAAGCTGCCATAATGGTGTCAATACGGACGCGCCAAATTTTGCGGATACGGAAATACGTGGTGGTGCTTCCCGCAACTTCAGCCGGGCCTATTATGCCTTTCATCGGTACTTCCGGCGTCCCGGGCCGGAAAGTACGGCTCTTATGCTGAACCCATACGAGTTTCATGCATCAACCTCTGAAGGTGTCCAGTTGCTGCAGAAGGGGCATTACGGGGTGACATTGGATGATGATTCATGGCGCAGGATCTATGCTTGGATTGACCTGAACGCGCCTTTCCACGGGAGCTGGACCTCCGTATACGGGAATGACCGCGTTGACGATCTCGCCGCACGGGCAGCGCGTCTACGAGCCCGTTATGCGAATGTCCATGCCGACTGGGAGTATGTTTCTCCTACCCCGCACCCCGTGACGATCGCGGAGGGAGCGACAACCCCGGTCCGGTCGGCACCGGTTGCCGTCTCTGCGCGTAACTGGCCGTTCAGTGCCGAAGAGGCCCGCCTGCTGCAAAAGCAAGCCGCAGACGGGGAGCAGCGAAGGGTTTTCGATCTTGGTAATGGATTGAGCATTGCGATGATCCGCATACCGGCTGGGGAGTTCATCATGGGCAGCGATGACGAAAGTCCGGTGGAGCAACCCCGGCATGTGGTCCGGATCGAGAAGCCGTTTTGGATTTCCGAGAGTGAGATCGATAACGACCTGTATTTTGCGTTTAATCCCGATCATAAACCGAGCTCTTTTAACCGGCAGTGGAAAGATCATGTACGGCATGGTTATCGCGCCAACTACGGTCCGCAGCCGGTGGTGCATGTGAGCTGGAATGAAGCCAATCGATTCTGTGCCTGGCTCGGCGAGAAAATGGGACTTGCCGTGCAACTGCCGACCGAGGCGCAGTGGGAGTGGGCCTGCCGTGCCGGTCGTGATTCGGCCATGTCTTTCGGCACAGTGACCTGCGACTTCAGCCCGTACGCGAATCTGGCGGACAAGTCGATCGAGCAATTTGCGGTCACTGGTGTAAATCCCGTCTTCGCGCGCAGGCTTGTCGGAAATCCGATCCACGATTTCATTCCACGCATCGCGGAATTCGATGACGGCAATCAACTGGTGACCGGAACACGGCAGTACAAGCCGAACGCATGGGGGCTTTACGATATGCATGGTAATGTGGCCGAATGGACACGGAGCGATTATGTGTCGTATCCCTACTGTGCAGACCGGAGCAACTCTGCGGATCCGCAACTCGAGAAGACCGTGCGCGGTGGTTCGTTCTTTGATCGTCCTTATCGAGCGACTTCCAGCTACCGACTGGGCTATCTCCCCTGGCAGGGCGTATTCAATGTTGGTTTCCGCGTCGTTATCGAGGAGTAAGTACGTGATGAAACCGGTAATTTTGTTGATGTTGTTTTGTCTGCCGTTGTTTTGCCTGGCGGACCAGAAGTATCTATCGCCTTCGGGGGTGGCCGTATCAAATGATGGCAAGCATCTGTTCCTTGCTTGTGAAACGGCCGGTGTGATTCAGGTGTTTGATGTGGAGAACGAAACCCCCACAGTGCGGTATGCTGTACCGGAGGTGCGCGAATTGGTGCTTTCTGGGGATGGTAGCCGCCTGTATGCCGTCGCGGGCGGGGCAAGCGGACGCATTGTTGAACTCGATGCCGATAGCGGTGAGGTTCTGCGCTCGTTTCCGGCGGGGCATACCCCTGTTGCGCCGATCGTGAGTCCGGACGGGCGAACGCTGTATTATTGCAATCGTTTCTCGCGCACGGAACAGCCGGATGTGCATGCACTGGACCTGGCAACAGGCAAGATCCTTGCCTCCGGAAAGGCCATTCGTGAGCCGGTAACCATGCAGTTATCGCGCGACGGCAAGTATCTATGGGTGGTCAATCATCTGCCGTTGATGGCGGCGGACGATGCGCGCATCTTTGCTTCCCTGCATGTGTTCGACAGCGCCACGCTTACAGAAGTAAAAAAACTGGATTTGCCCGGTGGATCGGTATCGATACGCGACTCGGCCATGAGTCGTGATGGCCGGTATCTTTTCGTTACGCATATGGTTGGCCGGTTTAATGTGCCAACAACGCATGTTGATCGCGGCTGGATGAATACGAGCGGTCTTTCTATTTTCGACATGAGCAAAAAGGAATATGTGAATACGGTTCTGCTCGATGATGTGATGCGCGGTGCCCCGAATCCCTGGGCTGTGACCGTAACCGGCGATGATGCCTGGTTGTGTGTAACACTCGCGGGAACGCATGAAGTTATGTTCGTGAATGTGGAGGATATGTTTGCACGTATTGCGCGTGCCGCCGCGCCGTCCGAGATTATCAATAATCTCGCATTTCTGCACGGAGCCAAAACACGCGTCAAACTCGAGGGACAGGGCGCGCGGGCGATCGCCACACATGGCTCCTACGTCTATGTACCCATGTACTATTCCGATGCGGTCAACGTTATAGAAATGTGGGAGGATGGTCCCGGGGGCGCAGTTGCGCATGCTTTGCAGGACCCTGTGGCGCCAGACCTGATCAGGCGGGGGGATATGGCTTTTAACGATGCCGGATTGTGCTTCCAGAATTGGCAGAGCTGCGCAAGCTGTCATCCGGATGCACGTGCCGATTCTGCGAATTGGGATTTGTTGAATGATGGCGTTGGCAACCCGAAGAACACGCGCAGTCTGGTGTTCAGTCACGAGACCCCGCCCGTCATGATTACCGGGATCCGACCCAAGGCCGAAGTTGCTGTACGGGCAGGCTTCCGGTTTATCCAGTTTACAGAGGTTCCTGATGAGACGGTCGCATCCGTGGATGCATATCTGCGATCGGTTGCGCCGGTCAGCAGTCCATGGCTGGTGGACGGAAAACTAAGCCCGGCCGCGCTAAGCGGTAGGCGTGTGTTTGCCAAGGCGCAATGCATCACCTGTCATCATGGCCCGTTCTACACGGATGGCAAGTTGTACGATGTGGGAATCGGACCTGACGAGCTTGGCATCGAGAAGTTTGTGACGCCGCCACTGCGCGAGGTGTGGAGAACGGCACCGTATCTTTTTGACGGCCGCGCCGTGACCATGCGGGACGTGCTGACAACATACAATCCGGAAGACCGCCATGGCATCACCTCCAATTTGTCCGAGCAGGAAATTGCCGATTTGATTGAATACATTCTCTCGCTGTAACAAACAGGGTGTGCGCGACATGAAAAACAGTTTTAACAGATATTATGCGGATTCGGACTATTATACGCTGGCATTGCCACAATGGACGCAGCATTGCCTGAGTGTGCGGGCCGGTGGTGATGGATCCTTGTTTGAAACCATGCGACAAGAGATCGATAATCTTGGTGGGAAGGTGCTTTCGCAGTTTGTGCTGGCTGGTAAACAGCACTACGAGCAAGGTCTCGCGCAGATGGGGAATGTGAGTTGGCCGCTGACCTGGATACAAGGCGACGCTTGTCGATCCGGGCAGATATACTCATCCCAGATCCTATCCATTAGCGGCGTTGCGCTTACCCCGCTCGTGCTGGAAGGCGAAACGGTCGGATACAGCTACGAGGATGCGTATGCCCGCTTTTGCCAGATTTCCAGTTTGAAGCCGGCTGATCCAACCGCTTCCCGTGCAGAGCAAACGCGTTCGCTTTTTGAAAGAATGGAGGCGGCACTGGCACAAGCAGGCATAGCGTTTACCGATACGGTCCGTACCTGGCTCTATCTGGATAAACTTCTGGAATGGTATGGCATTTTCAACGAAGTCCGCACGAGGTTTTTTGATGAGCGGGGTGTGTTTGACGGCATGGTTCCCGCCAGCACCGGGATCGGGGCCGCCAATCCCTGGGGTACAGCGCTGCTGGCGGATTTGCTTGCGGTGAAACCGAAGGGTGCTACTTGCCGGGTAGAGCCGGTTGCCTCTCCCATGCAGTGTCCGGCTTTGGATTACAAAAGTTCATTCAGTCGCGCCGTCGAGCTTTCTTTCCCCACGCACCGGCAGTTGCTGGTGTCGGGCACTGCCAGCATTGATACGGATGGAAACTCGATCTATCAGGGCGACTGCGCTTTGCAGATCGAGTTGACCATGCAAGTTGTCGCGCACATCTTGAAGTCTCGCGGCATGGATTGGTGTGATCTGTCGCGCGGAATTGCTTATTTCAAAGATCGGGCAGATGTTGCGCTATGGGATTCCTGGGCTCTCCGGAATAATCTGCCTCGTTTTCCTGTGGCCATATCGCATGCCGATGTATGCAGGGAAGAACTGCTTTTTGAAATCGAGGTTGATGCAATTCAGTTGCTGTCCTAGTCTTCTGCTCTGCAGGTTACTGATATGATTTATTCCGTAGTCATAATGGGGTTGATGGTGCTGCTACTGCTGGCGGGCGTGTTACCTGCGCCCGGTGGGGCTCCCGATGGCATTTTCAGAAGTCCGGTCTTTATTCTCCTGTGTGGGGTCTTGGTTGGCGGACTGGTGCTGTGTTGCTGGCAACGGTTGTTTCGCGGCCGGCGGAAAATCGCGTTTATTCTCGTGCATTTGGGCGTTGCCATGATTCTCGTGGGCGCTTTCATCGGGTTTCTGCGGGGGCGTCGCACGAATGTAGTACTGCCGCTCGACGGGCGGAGTATTTCCGGGTTCCAGGCACCCGATCAGCACGCTATTTTCGAGACAGGCTTTGCGGTCGCCGCCACGAATTTCGAGGCCGAATACTATGAACCGAGATATTTCCTTTACCGGCCTGCATCTGATGATCCCCGGGGTTTCGAGCTGGTCGATAGCTTTTCCTTTCGTAATGGTACGCTGGATCTGGGGGATTTGGGCATTGTGGCGATCGATGAATTGCAGAATCCCGCTACAGGCGAATGGCTCCGGCGCAAGATGCTGCGCAATGGATGGATTTTGCATCGTGGAAACCGCGTTGCAAAAAGCTACCGCGCCACACTGGCCTTTCGTCCCGAAAATCGTGATGACGCACAAACCGTGACACATGTGCTGGAGATGAATCGTCCAGCAACGTATGATGGGTGGCGCTTTTACCTGATGTCCTACGACACCGATAACCAGCGTTATGTGGTGGTAACCATGCGTCGTGATCCCGGTCGTCGTTTCGTGATTACCGGGGTCTGGATGACGATAATCGGCACGGTGTTGATCTGTTGGCGTCTGGGTGGCGCTTTTGTGGAGGATACCTCGCATGCAGCCTAGTATTCCCAATTTGCTTACACCAATCCTGGCGGTAATGTGCGCCACCTACTTCATCGCCTGGCTGGCGCTCGTGATGCGCCGGCAAAGGATCGGGTATGTTTTCTTCGGGGTGGGGTGGCTGGCCAATGCCGGATTGTTCATCTTTAATTGGGTGGCTGCCGGAGAACCCCCTTTCGGCAATATGTATCATGTGCAAATCGTGCTGGCACTCTGCTTTCTGCCCCTCTATTTGATGGCTGCACGTCAGCTTGCGTTCACATGGACCGCCTGCTTTTTCGCGTTTGCTTCCGGTTTACCTTTACTCGGGGCGATCTTCATGGAGAAAAATGTGGGCTGGCAACGCATGGCGGTCTTGCAATCGCCGTGGTTTGTACCGCATGTGCTCTCGTACATGATTGGTTATGCGCTTTGCACGGTGGCGTTTGTCATGACCCTCGCAAAGTGGATTCGTCTCAAAATCCTGCATCAGGAGGATGTCTCACGCTATCGAACGGCCATCACGGTTGTGCTCCGATTGTCTTTTCCCTTCATGACCTTCGGAATGCTATCCGGCGCGTTGTGGGCCGAAGAGGCCTGGGGAGCCTACTGGAGCTGGGACGCCAAGGAAACCTGGTCCTTGATCACCTGGATGCTGTATGTCATCTACTTCCACTGCCTTACGCGAAAGCCCTTGCGGCGCTTTGCCGAACCTGCGCAAATTCTGGCCTTCATGGCTTTGCTGACCACGTTCTTTCTCGTTAATCTTCTACCGAAACTCGGCAGCGTCTTGCACAGTTACGCACGCTAGCCTGTTAAGGAGTTGATCACGCAAGCAATGGACGTGTTTTCTGTTCGCGATTTACGTGTGCATTCGGGGCGATCGATGCAGGATGCGGAGGATGGCCGCATCGCGGTATTAACCAAGCGTGGGCGTCCGACCGCATTATCCGTACCATTCGGTGCGCGTGCGCTTGAACTTGGCGTTCCCAGGGATGTCGCCCTGCAACTATTTGAAAGTGGAGCATTGACGTTGGTTAAAGCCGCTAAGCTTTGCTCCATGACAGTCGACGAATTTATGGATGTATTGGCCCAGTTCGATATTCCCGCTGTGAACTTATCCACCGAGGATCTCGATCGTGAAATATCCGTCTTAGCTTGTGGCACCACTGCTGGTTGTCGATACAGGACCTCTGATCGGCTTGACCAAAGTTTAAACGGTTCCCGACATTGGCACAGGGCGGCTCCTGCTTGCCGCCAAGAAAAGGGGATGTCTGGAGCGTGTTGGACTGGTAATCGAGGCATTGCGACAAAACGGTTACCGGTTGGCCGATTCTATTGTTTCCCAAATCATGACCGAAGCAGGTGAATAGGCGGCGGTTCAATTCGACACGGTCAGCAAATCCTAGTTCGTCACATCCCCAGACATATCAGGCACGAGCGTCCGCCTGACAATAATCAAATGCGGCCCATCGGTTGCACTGGCTGCAGCCTCACGCGTACGTACGGCTAGTGCGTCCGCCTGCAGGTCACCGGTTTCCAGGTCATCCCAACTGTCCGGCACACTGGAAACATTGATATCAACATCCCATCGCGGCTCCTGTGCAATCAGGAAACTGGCCTTGCCCGTGCTCTGCGTCCGCAGGTAATCGGTCACATCGATCTGCCGCAGGGCATAGGTAGAGCCGGCTGTGATTTGCCCGAGAATGTGGGCTGTTTCGCCGGCTCCTTCCACAACACTGTGCCGGATCTCCCGGCCCAACGGTGCGTTCTGGCGAAGGTTCGGAGCATTCTGCCATGTCAGACTATGCTCATCCCAGTCGTGCGTATCAATGCCATAAAGATGCGCGATATTGTTGCCTCCGTCGCGAGCGGCCACAGGTAAGGCCAGAATAGCGAATTGTACGTCATCCAGATCCATGTCTTCCTCCAGATCGAATTGCAGGAAAATGGCGCTGCGCTCATCCGCGCTTGCGTCATCATGTCTGGCATAGGCCGATTCTGACGTTCCGTAGTTCGTGCTTGCGTGTTTACCGTCGCGCACCATTGTATCCTTGGCGACAGGAAGCACCTGCATAGGGCTGTCATCAATGGTTTCATGCGGCTGCCCCGGAATACTAAGCAACCAAACCGTTTGCGCAGGCTGGTTGCCAGCAAGAATGCTGCCATTGCTAACTTCTTCTATTGAACGAACGGAACCTGTACGCCACTGACTGACATCCTCGATGATCGCCAGGTTGCCGTCCGGAATATCAAGTGCCGAAAGGTCGATATTCGTAGGGACACCGCCGGTGGATTCATTAACAGAGAAAATATAGTAAAAACCGGTCACGGGATCATGCGAGACAAGCACGCGTACGTCGGAGGCCCCATCACCACTGATACTGTGCGCAAGAATATTCCGTCCGGGAGAAAAGCCCTTGTTGAACAAGCGGTAGACTTCTGCGCTTTACCCCATGGTGCCGTAGTTGTGCGGGGCATGGTTGTTATCGGAAAAAGCCATTCCGTTCTTCTGAATGGGAAAGTTTCGCGTTTCGGGATACTCCGTCATGCCAAACTTGAAGGCAAACAGTTCTTCCATACCGCTTTCTGCGAGCGAAGCCGTAATACCACCAAATCGCACGGCTTTGGAAAGCGTATGCGAGGATGCAGTCTGCCTATCGTAGGTGGCTCCGGTATGCACATTGTATTCGGTAATAGCGAAGGGCAACGGCGCAATACCGCTAGGTGTCGCCTCGTTTACCGCACGCCGCAAATTGAGAAAATCACGAGAAAAGCGGTCGGGAGTGAGATTGTAACGTTGATAAGCGTACGTTTGAAATAATTGGAAGCCTGCAGGGGATGCACCCAGAAAATCCGTTTGCATGCCCTCCACGGCTGGTCGACCATAACTATTAAATGATCTTCCCCGGGATCCTGCCGTCACCGGCGCATGAAACATAGGCGAGAGGTTTTTGCCGTAGATCCGGTTCACATCCGCCAAAGCCTGCTGCGCGGCATCGGAGGCAAGCCGCAGGCGCATCAACCAGGGGCCGGGCGCGATTAACATGGCGGGGTGATCCGGCTCATTGTGCGAGGTAAAACGCTCCACATCGAATTCACGGGCGAGATAGAATGCTGCGGTGTAATAGGTGCGCCATGCAACCCATTTGCCGGTCCAGTCATCCTCATCATCAATCGGGAACACACCTTCACTCAGCGTCATTTGTGCTTGGATATCACCACCTATCTCATGAATCTTCCCCAGTGCATAGCTGGGAACGATGCGATTGTTTCCCGTTAAATCCGTGTTGATGCGGTCGAGAACAAAGGGCCAATTGATATAATCTTCATTGAGCGGATCATTGCTTAGTGCTGCGCGACGTGCCAGAAACGAGGTTTGATCTACCACGTCTTGATCGCTGGGGCGCTCCGTTCCTGCAACATGGATGTGTGCAGGAGACAAAAAATGCGGGCACCCGAGGCACGCGAATAACGCCACCAGTCAGCGGCATTGCTCCCCGGATAAAAATGGCCCAGATTGTATGCTAGTACGCGTGGCGTGGGGCGCTCCACACTACTGCTGACAGTGATTCGGCAGCATACGTTACGGCATGCACAGAAAGCTATCCTAGCATAATCAAGGTGTCCAAGTAGCAACGTAGCAGGGCATGTCGGTGAATCGAAGATCTCATTACGGTCAACTCCAGTTTAAACGTTAAGAAGGCTAATATCCCATAATCATCGTGCCGCCGCTCACCTGATACCGCACGATCACAATGCCGCCACCGCCATTGCCTGTGCCGCCTGCGTTCGCACGAAAGCCGCCGCCACCGCCCGAAGAACCGTTTACGCCGTTGTTACCGACGGTTGTGTCGCTCCTGCCTGCCCCGCCACCGCCAGCCGTTACGCCAAATGCTGATGATGCACTGCCGTTCTGCTCCGAGCCCCCCCCGCTACCGACAACAATGGTATAATTCGTCTGGGTCGCAGTAAGGCTGTTTATGATGACAGCACCGCCACCGCCTCCTCTGAGAGCACCCCCGCCGCCGCCACCGCCCACAACCAGAAACTCAACCTGTCCGCCGGTTGTAACTTCCAGACTGCCTGATGATGTGAAAATATGCGCGCGCCATCTCACTCCATCGACAACGTAGTTCGTGACGGTTCCGCCCGCAGCCCGCGCCCACTGTGCCTGCGCCGCATATGGCAGTGCCATTGCGCCAACCATTACCGCAGCAACAATCACTTTGCCAGCAGTACGTTTCGCTTCGCTACCATCAAATCCCATCATACCAATCCGCATTGTTCTCATGTTCATATCGTCTATTTCTTGCAGTGCTGATAATCATGCGTGGGTCGCTGTTGAAATATTCCGTCACTGCATTACAGAAAGCAGCATGGCCCGTCCTCCGGCAGTTCCCTCGCGACTGGTTGTTGCACTGTCTTCCCTTTGCGCATTTACGCCCATCCAGGGAAAGAGCTTTGCGCTATCTGCTGTCTGATTGAAATGATCCAATAGTAGGCGAAGTCAACTGCCGCATGATTGGCGGTGCGGTTAGACCGCATATCTCACAAGCCATCACCGCAGTTGCTCCAAAAGTGCGGATCAACTGAAGACGTGATATACGTCCATTACAGATGGTTCAGGAAATTTTTATTGCTAACGCCAATACGGTTAGGTACATTAACCGAATGAACGTTAATGATATAAACACGTGTCTTGCGGTGGGGCATTCGAATCTGGAAGAACTCTTTCCGCATGTTGTTGATTTGAAGGATATTCCTTTCCGGTTCGCGGTTGATTTCGGGCTTACGGAACTGCCGGAGGCTGAGGGTATCATTACGGTTCGCGGCGCTCGGCAGTATGGGAAAAGTACCTGGCTGGAGCAGCAAGTGCTGCATACATTTTCGGTTTACGGGCCGGGTACGACCTTTTATCTGAATGGGGATTTTGTCACCGGGCAAGACGCTCTTGAACAAGCAATCCGCGCATTAT
>PXBF01000014.1 GCA_003567005.1 PVC group bacterium | reverse complement strand
CGGTGAGGATTTTAGCGGATTTGAAGGTGATAACTGGACCGATAAGGGGTTTTATTTCTCGGATCTTGCGGGCAACCGTTGGGTTGACTTGCCCTTCTCAAAAATCATCATCCGCTTTGAGATGGAGGATTAAAACACGAATGCGTGCATACCGATTTGATAATGTGTGTATAATGTAAGGCCTGCCCTGGCCTATGTAAAAACAGGAGAGGGGACAAGATGAAAACACATGTGCACGGAGTGGCTTTGGGATTTCTGGCGTTGGTTGGCCTGGCGGTGTTTTCCGCACATGCGACCACATCAGTGTTCGTTGATGTTTCCGAGGGTCATTTGGTGACTTGGTATCCTTCCGGTCATGTGCTTGTTGAGAATCGCCGCGAGACATTTTACTGGCCACCGGTAGCGGGCGCGACTTGGTATCAACTTGTTATCAATAGGAATGGCGATTCGCACACATCTGCTTGGGTTGCGGATGCAACGAGCTGGACACCACCTTCGGATTTGGTTAGCGGGGATTATCGTTGGTGGGTGCGTAGCTGGGGACCGGAAACGGGCATGGGCGGGTGGTCGGAAGCGAATGATTTTATGGTTCCTGCAGAGCCTGCGGGCGTAACAAATCCTCTGGAACCATCTGGAGCATTAGGGCTGGGAGAGCGTAAGCCTGTATTCCGTTGGAGTGCAAGCGAACCAGCTGCTAGCTGGTACCAGATTCATCTGGAACGCAATGGCAGTAGTTATCTTTTGCACTGGGTGCAAGGCACAACGAGCTGGGCGCCGGAATCAGATCTGCCTGCGGGCCATTATACGTGGCGGGTACGGGGATGGAACGCGGATGGGATGGGGGCTTGGTCTGATACGTTGGTTGAATTCGAAATCCCCGCGATGCATCCTGATGCGATTGTTCAGATTGGGCCTGAGGGGCAGCAAGAAGGCCATGATCTAGCGTTCAAATGGGAAAAGGATGCGCGTGCGACTTGGTATCAGTTGTGGGTAACGGATTCATTTGATGGAGCGTGGCATAACCAGTGGTATGGCAAGACTGGAAGTGGTGAGGCTATGGTGCCACTTGCGGACCATCCGGGCGGTGCTTCCCGTTGGTCGGTACGCGGCTGGGGGCCGGATGGTATGGGCAACTGGTCAACGATGGAATTCCACACACCCGAGCTTGCACCGTCACAGCCGATTCTCATTTCGCCCGTGGGGGCAACGGATTCGCCGGTTACGTTGGAGTATGAATCGGAACGTGCCGAGTGGTACCGAGTTTATGTGCAGAGCGTTAGCGATGGAATGGTGCACGATTTCTGGACACAAGATACAACATTTGATATTGGCTCGCTTTCATCAGGTATGTATGCATGGTGGGTAGGAGCCAGAAATGCTGCATCAGGCCGTGTGGTATGGTCGGACCGCGGGGATTTTGAAATAACCAGTGGTGAAATTCCATTCGGTATGGTGCTGGTCCCTGGTGGGACCAACAGCGGCATCCACCCTGATTTCGGTTCCTATTCGCGAACGGTCGAACCTTTTTTCATGGACCGTTTCGAGGTGACGAAGGAGCTATGGGATGTTGTCTATGCTTGGGCTATTGCCAGAGGTTATCAGTTTGATAATGCTGGCAGCAGCAAAGAACCGAATCATCCGGTGCAGATGGTAAACTGGTTTGATTGCGTCAAGTGGCTTAACGCGCGTAGCGAAATGGAGGGGCTGGAACCCGTCTACTATCTGGATGCATCCCGAACGCAGGTCTACCGGCGATATTGGTTTTCCTCTGAACTTACGGTTGACGCCAGCTCACAAGGTTATCGTTTGCCCTCGATCGCGGAACGGGAATACGCGGCACGAGGCGGCGTTTCATCGCGGCGATTTTCATGGGCAGATAGCGATGAAATTCAGCACAGCAGAGCCAATTACTATAGCCAGGGAACGGTTTTCTACGATACAAGTAGGTCACATGGACATCATCCGGCCTATCGTCATGGCGTCATGCCTTTTACGGCACCAGTGGGTAGTTTTGCGCCGAATGGATATGGTCTGTATGACATGATCGGGAACGTGGCTGAGTGGTGCGGGGAACCGACGGGCAGTAGTCTTTCCGCGATAAGCGGCGGTTCATGGAATACGGGTCCCGCAGGTTGCAGGATTGGTGATCGAGATTTCTATTTTCAGGTTATAGCTAGGAACCATGTAGGATTTCGGTCTGTGCGCAATGCACATCGGTAGCCTTTCTGAGTGGATTGAAAAGAATATGCCAAGACATGAATCGGCCGATATTCTGATAAAGATACAAATAAAAGTTTTGACAAAAACCATGGGCTTCCTAGAATTTCTGTAGGCAGGCAATGATGTGTAATCTCGCGGTTTGTGGGGGGCGTGTGAACGCGTGTGAATAGGGTGCGCGAGTGGACAGAAAACATAATGGGGGGCGTCATGCAAAAGATCTCAGGGTCGGTGCAGTTATCTTCTTGGTCGTGTTTTCCCTTTTTCAGGTTCTTTCCATTTGTGTACTTTGTACTAGGGGCCTTGCTGCTCGCTGCGCCGAGCCTATATGCTAGCCTTCCTGAGGAATTTAAGATGATGAAGGATGCGCTTGATGACTCGCGTGCATCTATGGTTGTTGCTACTGCGTGGGGGGGGCACCTCGACGGCGTGGTTATTCAAGGGCCCAATGGGACCCATGCGCTTACTTACGAGCAGAGTTGGAATGAATGGGTATGGCAAGATGAATACAATAGCGAGGCGGAGTTAGATGCTGCCTGGCCGGCGGGAGAATACACATTTGTTTTCAATAATGGTACTGATAGTTTAACAGTTACCTATAACCAGCCTCCTTTGCCTTGGCAGGATGCTTCGATTACCTACCCCGTGGATGAACAGACAGGGGTAGAGTTGTATCCCACTTTTACGTGGGGTCCGCTTGGTGATGATGCTGTCATCCATATTTTTGCTGAAATTTTGCATTTGACGACAGATGAAACGGTATATGAGGCAGAGATAGCCGCATCCGAAAGCTCCTGGTCGCCTGGCCCCTTGGCCGCAGGATCCGAATATGAATTTCATTTGGATGTATTTATCGAAGATCCTGGCAGCGGTATTTATGAAAGTGCCGAAGGTCATGCAATCGAGTTCTGGAGTGCCGGCATGGGGGCGGATGGTATTACTTTCACCACAATGGAGGCTGGCGTGCCGGAGATTGATGAGATTTCCTTGATAAAATGGAGGCAACAGTTTGAAAGTGATTTTGTGATGATTGCCTATGTAGCGGGCACTGACATTTTCGATGTGTCTGTTACTGGGCCTGGTGATCTCGATCGTGAACTTGAATATGACGAAGGCACATGGTTACTGATTGAAGATTATGAAAGCGAAGGAGATCTCGATGCTGCCTGGCCAGCGGGTGAGTATACGTTTATCTTCAACGGTGGGGTCGAGAGCGTGACGGTGAGCTATACGCCCCAACCTTTTCCTGACCACTTTGTTACGATTACCTATCCTTTGCATGATCAGGACGATGTTGAACTAAATCCGACGTTCACATGGGACTCGGTGGATGGAGCGGGGGATGCTCTCTACCTCGGTATTTACGAGTGGCCGGATGACATAAATATATATCGCGCGTTTCCTGCCGATATTTCCATGACCTCCTGGCAGCCAGGTGCACTTGCCCATGAAACACTGTATTCGTTTGAACCATCTGTTAATAACATGGATCCAAACAGTGGGGTTGTGGTTAGCGAATCGGGACAGAATGTGGAATATCGCGGAGCTGCAAGGAACTTTAGTTATCTAGAATTCACAACTATTTCAGATGCATTCGCGACGCCTTCTGATTTGTCCCCTTCCGGTGGTGCGGAGCTAGTAGATCGTAAACCGGTGTTTACATGGTCTGCTGTTTCGGGTGCGACGTGGTATGAGGTTCGGTTATATCGCGACGGGGAAGAGCAGCAGTCACAAT
>PXBF01000098.1 GCA_003567005.1 PVC group bacterium | reverse complement strand
CGATAATCTTTTTGCCCTCAGTGACTTTCCATTCCATATGTTGGTGCGTGAAATCCTCAGGTCCATAATGCGCAATGCGAATGCCTGCCTGGAAGGTCTCGTCATTCGTCCAGGTATATTTCGTCATCCAGAGCAGAGGGACCGTCTCGCAACAGAAGGCACGCCATGCTTCGGGGGTGATCAAGCCCTTGGAGTCCATGAAAGCATCTAATATTCCCACTAGGGCCGTGCCTTGCCCACTGAAGTCCATGAGGTCGAGCAAATGAAATCCACCATGACCCGCTGTCCGCAGACAGGCCTCGATATCTTCGCGGTGACAGATCACGGAGAGAGCCCCGGATGCCTTGAAAAAGTCGAGCGCTTGGTCGAGCATGCCTGCGGCTTTGAGTCGCTCACGGAAAGCCTCAAAATTGCGTGCGCGTAATACACCCGTATATTTTTTGATTTCTCGATAGTCAGGATACACTTCGAATTGTGCATTTTCGTGCGTGATGACAGGAATCGGTACGCCTTGCACGGCAGCACTGTAGTCAACGGTTGTAGAGGGGGCTTGGTAGTCTATGTGGAGGTTAGATTCAAAAGAGGCCCCCCGTACAGGGAGTTTTCTCGATGTGCCACGGGTAACCCAGAAATCGTCACCTTCCCGGAGTCTGATATCCCAATGAAAGTGACCGGATCCCATGGCATACAAATGCCGCTTGTCGATGGAACGGAAGTGATCACACATGTCTCGCATGACGCTTACATCGCCCCCCAGTTCATTGCCTAGAGCAAGCATGCAGAACGATGGGTGATTGCCATATGCTTTAAGAATGCGTTCTCCTTCTCGCAAGAGATATGCAGTACGAATGGCGGGTGGGCCACCATCACCTTCCAGTTCTGCAAGTGTTTCATATGCTTCTGCTGGTGGTCGATAATCCTTATTATCCGGCGCAGTAATGCTGCGTTTGTTGGGGAGTTCTGCAAGTAAATACATACCTAATTCATCGGCTGCAGCAAATGCTGCTTCTGGCGGACACCAGGAGTGAAAGCGGTAATGATTCAAGCCATATGACTTGGCAATAGAAAGTAGCCGTAGCCATTCTTCTTTTTCCATGGGGGCATATCCTGTAAGTGGGAATATGGCACTATCCGCGCGCCCGCGCAGATAGGTTGGGCGCCCGTTGATGACGAACTGGCCACGATCCGTAGCAAAGCCACGCAAGCCGCATACGACACTGCAAGTATCTCGCAGCCACGCGGCTACCGGCATGGCCTTTGCTTCCAGCGTGACCCGCAGCAAAGTCGGATTGAATTCGTCCCAGGAGCAAATGGATTCGGGAATTTCGAGAATTGCTGCTGTTTTGGTGACGCGCTCTCGTAACAACGTGCCACTCTCTACAGCAGGGATTACGGGGGCCTTCTTTCCTACGATCTCGGCTTTCCAGACGAAGTCGGCGGCACCACTCCAGTTCGTTTCATTGATAATCGTCGCTTTAACCTGAATTTTACGATCTGCTCCGTTTGGATATGCTTGCAGATCCTGAATCCAGATGGGGTCCTTTGCGGTGAGAGTTATGTTTCCCAGAATACCATTCCAATTGGTTTGGGTACGCTCATCGACTTGATGACAGGGACCCACGGGGGGTAATTTTGCATTATCGATGAGAATCGTAATCCTGTGCTTGCCTGGAGAAAGGTAATCAGACAAATCGAATTCATGCGGTGTCGAAAGGGAGTCATCACTGCCGACCCAGGTGTCATCTACCCAGATCTGACTATTTTTGGTGCGCTCGAGAAACAGGAAGATTTTTTTGTCTTTCCAGGATTTCGGAATCGATACGCTCTGCTGGTACCATGCGGGGCCGATCCAGCGATAGACGCGGGAGAGTCGGTCTGCACAAGCTTCATGCGTTTCTTCTCCATAGCCGGCCTCGTCAGTTGTGCCTGGCAGGGGAATGCTGTCTGGTAAGGTCTCACAAAACCATTTTTTCTTGATCCCCTCGTTGTCGGGATCGAGTTTGAAGCACCATGTACCTGCGAGCGAAAGCGTATTTCCAGAAGTAGTCATCTCAGTTGTCCTTACGATTTGAACAAAATTACTATTGCATTTGCTGCATCCTAAACGGCATTGTCTCTAACGCAACGATTTTTTCCTACTGTGCAAAAAGGAGCATGCAATTATGAAACGCATTGGTGTTGTCGGTTTTGGACGACGAATAGATCATGTTATCAAGAATGTAACAAAATTAAGTGATGGAGACGTGACGGTTGTGGCTTTCTATGATCCTTCTTCAAAGGCTGTGGAGAGGGTACAAGCGGATTATCCGGATATCCGTCAGTGCGGCAGTGTGGATTAAGTCGTTACAGCTTCCGATGTAGACTGGATTTTCATTGGGTCTTTCAATGCCCTGCATAGCGGGCATGCTGTAGCTGCCTTGGATGCCGGCAAAGACGTTTTTTGCGAGAAACCGGTTGCAACGACACGTCAGCAATGCATGGATATCGTTGCTGCCCGTAAACGGAATCCATCGAAACAGTTTATTGTCGGTTTTGTGCTACGGTATTCGGTGTTCTACCGCACGATGAAGAAGTGGATCGACGAAGGGCGTCTAGGACAACTCATCAGCATGGAATTTAACGAAACGCTGTCGCCATTTCATGGTGCGGCTATGCACGGAAATTGGCGGCGCAAGAGTGAGTGGAGTGGTCCGATGATCGTGGAGAAATGCTGTCACGATATGGACCTCATGCTGTGGATGACAGATAGCAAGCCCGCGCGGGTTGCCAGCTTTGGTGGATTGACCTTCTTCAAGCCCGAAAATGCGCATTACAATGACCTCTATCCGGTTGGGGAAAAGGGGTACAAGTATTATGATCGAGGACTGGCAACAGGTTACGCTGTTGGTGACGAGGAAAACATCACGCCATTCAGTGACGACAAAGATTCGATCGACAATCAAGTTGCCATTATGGAACTCGAAAATGGCGTTCGTATTTCGTTCCATTTCTGTATGCACAGCGCGCAGCAAGAGCGCCGGTTCTACATGTGCGGCACGAAGGGAACCATTCGCGGTAATGTGTTAAATGGCACACTCGAATATACCCCGGTTGGCTGGGATCCACAGACGGAGAAAATCCGCCCGATTGAGGGGGATGATCACGGCGGAGCCGAAGAGCCTATGGCGAAAGATGTTCTCGAGTGTATGTTGCGTGGTGCGCCCACGCCGACAACGCTTGAAGATGGTCTGCGGGCATCGTTTACTTGCTTTGGCATCGAAGAGGCACGAGAAAGTGGTGCTGTGGTCGATATGCGTACATACTGGAACGATCTGGCGAAAGTCTCGCAAGAGTAGATTAGGGGTGGGATATGAAAAAACCGAATATTATGATCATTTTGATGGACGACATGGGTTTCTCGGACCCCGGTTGCTACGGTGGAGAGATCGACACGCCTAACATCGATCGGCTTGCGAATAATGGTTTGCGCTATTCGCAATTCTATAGCACGCCGCGCTGTTGGCCTACGCGTGCATCGACATTAACCGGCTATTATGCGCCACAGGTTTGTATGGATCCGCCGGTTCGTAATTATCGCGTCTCCTGGCAGCGTTTAATTCCGCATCATCTCAATCCCCTCGGATATCGCAACTACCATTCCGGCAAATGGCATCTTTTCAATACCCCCGATCCCGAAAAAAGCGGCGGGTTCGATATTAGCTGGGGATATGAAATACCCCAGTTCAATCATTTCTTCCACAGCGATGATGGAAAAACCCAGTACTCGGCAGAAGCGATAACCGACCATGCGTTGATGTGTTTGCAGGAACATGAAAAGAACAGCAAAGATGACCCTTTCTTTCATTATATCTGCTACACGACACCACATTTTCCCGTACAGGCCGAACAAGAGGATATCGATAAATACCGTGACCGCTACCTAGAGGGGTGGGATAGCATACGGCAACGCCGCTAT
>PXBF01000064.1 GCA_003567005.1 PVC group bacterium | reverse complement strand
CTGTATGAATGCTATAAGATCGGATTTTGATTTCATGATCGTGTTTCTCAATAAAAAACGCCCGGCGTGCTCCAATGGGGTTAACGGTTTGTCCATGCGTGACCGCCACACAAATCTCCATGGACTCCATATCTTGTAATGCTTGCACATCCGGATGTCCGGGCGACGGGTTGTCATCGCCTTCGCTGGAACCGAGGCCAATATCCCTTCCCAATAGCAAATCGCTAAATGTGCCCAGAACGACATAGCCTCCCGGCATGAGCGGCCCTTCCCGTAGTTTTGGCTGGCTGACATCTTCCTGTGGGTTAATACGGCTGTAGCCGGTGAGGTAATGTCTGGAATAGCCTTTCTTGCTTTTCAGTGTAACGATCACACATTGAATATGAACCGGTTCCTTGCTCATATTCACAATCATGCAGCTCGCTTGCGGATCTTGTGCCGTCGCGTGATGTATGACAAGGAAAGGGCGGCTGTTGCGGCGGTGCTCATGCCAGAAAATATTCAGGTAAAAGAGCCAGATAAGCACAGTTGCAAGGCCCGACATTGCGCTGATGACTTCCATAGTATTCACTCGTCGATTGGATGTTATTGCTTACGGCATAATACAGATTTGATGGGGCACTGTGCAGTTGTGTGTATGCGCCTTATGCGGTTGCGTCAAGTTGAAATCGTCCGTTTCAACGACTGATGCCGTAGGTTGCTGGCATGTTTGCATGGGGTTGGAATGTGGTACATTGCGGCAATCAAAAGCAATACGCCATGGCGAACATTTTTCACAATAAAATCCACCGCGCTTGATAGATATTCAATATAGGATTTTTTGCATGACAATATAAGTGAATAAATACATATAATATATCAGATAAAAAGCCGCCAAGACGGGAGTGGGGTTATCAAAAATGAGAAACGGGTGAGTTGTCTTGCAGAAATTCTCATTATTGAGAATGATGAATTTGGTTTTTAAAGGGTTTTTGCGCGATTTTGACGAGTTGGCACGAATGGTGCTTTCAATACAGTGCTGTAAAGACAACTCGTTAGCTATAAAAGATATAAATGTGTTAAGGAGATTTTCGAAATGACAGCATTTGATGTGCTTGAAATGCAAAGAGCGGCTTATAAGAAGTCTTGCCGCAGGCATGCTGTTTTCGCGCGCATACTTGATTATTTTCGGATCGTTGCTCTGGTATCGGGGCTCATGTTCTGTTTTGTATATCGCGCAGAGATCTCGCGTTTGATTGATCATGCTTGGTCGTCGTCTACCGCTCGCTCTGCACAGGTGCGGCGCTGAGGAAAAGTCATAGCCCATTGCTATTCAGAGGCGGGGGGGCCATGCATGCTTTGGTCTGTTGATGTGCTTCAAAATGCGTCAATGTCCAAGTGATACCCGTTGGATGATTTTCCAGATCACTTTCATTATTTATTTTTGGTTTCGTGCTTCACACATGTGGCATTTCTAAAAAACCTTTCGTGCTTTTTTGTAGGTGCATTCTTGTGTAAATTGCCTGCATGCGCGGAAGCATAAAACATATTCTCATATTGTGTTGCGAGGTGCTTTTAATAAGCACGGCTATCGGTGCGCCCGAATTCTGGTATTATGGTTTTGGTGAGGTGCGGGGCAGCACGTTTGAACATCAGGAGCGCACGCGTTATGCGTTTATAGAGTTAATCCGTACGGATCTGTATGTATCTTTATCGGATCGTTTTTTGCTTTCTGCCACGGTGGAAGGCGGGTTCACGCAGGACCGGGTACGGGACTTGTCGCATGCATCTGCGATGCGAACCGAGACGGGCTCTTTTCTGGAGCTGGAGCGTTTATTCATGGATGCCTATTTGCCGTGGGTTGATTTGCGTATTGGCAAGCAAGCCGTACATTGGGGCTCTGCTTTCCTGGTGAATCCGACGGACCCTTTTCCCGAGTTGTTGGAGACGGAACCATGGCGGGCGCGCAGTGGTATCCATGCGGCGCGGGGCACCGTGCGTTTCGGGGCCGGGCATCAGAATCAATTGTTGGCAGGAATGGATGATGATTTCCAATATTGGCTGGCAGCGAACCGGACGACATTTCGTATGGGGCCGGCAGACCTTTCGGTGTCCGGTGTCTGGCGCGAGGAGACCGAGTCGGGACTCGTGGGGCTTGATCTCCGAGGCAATTATGAAATTGGCTACTGGGTAGAAGGTGGCATGCATCTGGACGGGAGCAAGGCGCGTGAGGAAATTGCGATCGGAGCAGATTATTCTTTTGCGATTTTTGAAAATCTTTTGGTTACAGCGCAGTACTACCGGAACAATACGATTACTACCGAAAGCGATGATGCGCGCGAGAATGGAGACGACGCAGCGCTTGCAAGCATTGCAGCCAATGGTGACACTTCAGGCGTTGCGTCCATTGGGCGCGACTTTGGTATTTTTTCGATGGCTGCATCGGTTACCCCTGATGTTTCGCTTTCCTCGCTATTGGTTCAGAGTTTGCAGAACAGCAACCGGCTCGTGGTTCCGGTAGCGACATTCACAACGGGTGATCGCTGGGAATTTTCGGCGGCAGTACAATTGCGATCGGGTAGTGGTGTCGGGGATGCAATACCAAGGAATACGTATATTGCTTGGGGAAGAATGAGTTTTTAGTGGCGAGTGGCGAGTGGCGAGTGGCGAGTGGCAGAAGGAGTTGTTTCGCATGAGTAGTGGTTCTTTAGCTGAGTTCAAGGCGTACAGACTGTCGCTGAAACTGTTTGATGATGTTGTTGCAGACATGGAAACCTACCTGAAGTCGGGGCGTATAGAACGGCTCGTAAGTCAGCAATTCGCCAGTGCTGATTCCGTTTGTGCGAATATTGAGGAAGGATACGGACGAGAAAGTACGAAGGAGTACCGTCGATTTTTAATTATTGCTAGAGGCTCATTACGGGAAACCAGAGGACGATATCGCCGGATGAGGCACTGGATTCCTAGCGATGTGGTTAAAGCGCGTATGGCTTTGGCTGAAGAGATAAACCGTATACTTACTACGACGATTAAAAGTTTGGAAAACAGAACGCAATGATATCTGCGCCACTTGCCACTTGCCACTCGCTACTATAATGAGAATCATCTATCTGGATAATAGTTCAATGATATAGTTTGATGCAGTCTCAAGGATACTGTGTGAAGGAGTGGTTCATGAAAATCTGCGAAGTGGAGGGTGTGAGTAAGGTTTATGGTATTGGTCCGGCGGAAGTACGTGCGCTGGACGCTGTATCGCTTGCATTTGCACCTGGTGAGTTTACGGTGATCTCGGGTCCTTCCGGATCTGGAAAAACCACATTGTTGAATATGATTGGCTGTCTGGATACGCCGACATCTGGTTCTGTGCTCCTCGAAGGGAAAGATGTCTCAAAGTTGGGAGAGCGTGCTTTGGCGCATGTGCGGGCGCAGCGTATAGGCTTTATATTCCAGTCTTTCAATTTAGTCCCCGTACTCAGCGCGCTGGAAAATGTGGAAGCAGCTCTGCATTTGGCGCGCTACGGTGGTCACCGTCGTAAGGCGGCTGCCGATATGCTGGCTGCTGTTGGCTTGCGGGATCAGATGAAGCGGCGTCCGACCCAGCTTTCCGGCGGTCAGCAGCAGCGGATTGCCGTCGCGCGCGCCTTGGTGAAACAACCTGGGTTGGTGATTGCGGATGAGCCCACAGCCAATCTCGATTCCAAGACAGGGGATCAAATTTTAGCGGTCATGCGCCAGATGAATGAATCTCTGGGTGTCACCTTTCTTTTCTCAACGCATGATCCACGCGTCATGGAACATGCACGCAGAATCGTGTCGCTCCATGATGGTCGCATTGAACAGGATCAAGTTATGGAAAAACCT
Source organism: PVC group bacterium (assembly GCA_003567005.1). Lineage (GTDB taxonomy): Bacteria > Verrucomicrobiota > Kiritimatiellia > UBA8416 > UBA8416 > T3Sed10-140. The sequence continues at coordinate 206 of PXBF01000064.1, read as the reverse complement.
TCGAAGGCGGCGGCAGGCGCATCTGACAACAAGACCGCTGATGAAAGCAACTTATAGTGTGATGTGCGTATGTTCTTCTTCAAACTACCTTTTTTGAATCTATGGCGTCATTACGGGCGAAGCAGCCTTTCGCTCGTTTCGGTGATCATTGGTGTGCTCGTGATCATTTTAGGGCGTGGTGCGATCTCGGGGCTGCGCGAAAGTGT
>PXBF01000058.1 GCA_003567005.1 PVC group bacterium | reverse complement strand
GCCGCATCTCAACGTAATGCTGAGTTTATGTGCGGTATTCTCGGAGGACCGAAAATCTACCAGCAAAAATATGGTCCCCCGCAAATGCGTCGCCGCCATATGCCCTTTGCCATCGACGAACCCGCCCGCCAAGAGTGGCTGCGCTGCTACCGTCATGCTTTTGAACAGAGCAACGCTCTGGGACTTTCTTCCAAGGAGCAGAAAGCACTACTCTCCTGGATCGAAAACTTCAGTGCTTGGATGGTAAACCGGAAATAGCTGGATTTCCCGAAGAAGCAACCTATTAATATCCGTCGTAAACCGGCTGATACGTAGCCGAACCAAAGGCAAGAATCGGATAAAACAAAATAGGAAACAATAATAGCCCCAAACCAAATCCTGCACCCTTTCCAAAACGTGCCGCAATTGAAAATGGCAGGATTAAGACAATTACAATGTTGATAATCGGCAAGAGCATCAACAGGAACCACCAGCCCGGTTTTCCTGCAATTTTCAACATTACATATGCATTGTAGATGGGCACAAGACATGTCCATCCCGGCCAGCCTGCCTTGACAAACAAGCACCACATCTGCGCAATCAAGAAAAGCATCACTGCAACCCAAAAGGCAGCGAGTGCAGGCAAGGCCCAAGGAGGAGCATCTTCCATCCCTTCCATCGTAAACGATGGGCCGGAATGCGAGAAATCATACCGGATTGTCCGGTTATCAAACAGCGATTCCGCGGATCGTGACCGTTCTTCCGTTCCGCGAGCCCGCTCTATAATGACTCCGTCGCTCCCTGTAACCATATATACAGCACCGTCTTGCAGGTGCACTTCCTGATTCGCGCCATAGAACAAGATCTCCTGCCGACCGTCAGATCCTCTTCCACGCGGCTCTCCCAGCAGGGATATCACATCTTCTCGCGCCATCCCCACTTCCAGGTCGCCCAAACTGGCATCAGCCAAGGAATGAACCATTAACAGCAAATACCCGCATAATACTATGCCCGCAAACCGAAAATGCATCAGGCCCTCCTTTTGATACAAAGCACATCGCAATGGGAATATTGCGCGTGTCCATCAAATCCGTCAAGCCACTAACAGGTATCACCGCTGCTCTAACAGCACGACGTATTCAGTCAATGCGCGAGCCGAATAACAACAAAAAAGTACTTCTACCGACCATCCGTACTCCCGTAGCACATCACGCACCGTCCGCACCGCAACCACTGCGGCCAAAGCAGAGGGATAGCCATATACGCCTGTGCTAATACAAGGAAATGCAATTGATCGCGCATCAACTGTCGCTGCCAACATCAAACTCGCACGATAACAAGATGCAAGAAGCTCCGCCTCTCCATGATGTCCACCACCCCACACCGGTCCGACCGTATGGACAACCCATTTAGCAGGTAGGGCAAACCCTGGCGTTATGCGTGCATCGCCCGTTGGGCATCCATCCAGTGCCCGACAAGCTTCCAATAATGCAGGCCCAGCGGCACGGTGTATCGCCCCATCAACACCGCCTCCCCCCAACAAACTGTTGTTGGCAGCATTTACAATCACATCAACGGAAAGGCTTGTAATATCACCTTGTATCGCCCGCATCTTTCCTGCAAATGCCATATGATCGTGCATACTGATTACAAATCCTTCTGCGGAGGTTTTTTTCTGGAGGATTTCTTCACCCTTGCCGATACGCTTTCAAATACCTTTCTTGACGAAGGACGGGAAGATTGCTTTTTACGCGAAGTTTTGGAAGCCGTCTTGTCTGACTCGCCTGCAGCGGTCTCCGGCTCCAACTCTTCTGAATCGTCGGCACCGACCGTGGCCTGCTGTTCTAACTTCCGACTGGTCGGACCATCTGCCTTCCAGAGATCCTCAACTTGGTAATAGTCACGCGCCTCTGCCGTAAAGATATGCACCACGACATCCACATAGTCTAAGACAACCCAACCGCCCTCAACTTCTCCATTATGCCGATAACAAGGCGTGCCTTCATGTTTTAACCGCACCAGAACATCTTCATACAGCGCTTTAATGTGCGGCTTGCTCATACCTGAAGCCACTACGATCCAATCCGTAACCGTAGATCGATTGCGTACATCCAAAACGACCAAGTCCAAGGCTTTTTTGTCCTCAAGTATCTGACGAATCCGTTCTATCAAGTCCTCTGTTTCGATCTTACACCTCCTTATTACGCACCATATAAATGCCGTTCGGCAATCAACATCCCCACACTGTCAGGCACAAGATAGCGGATACTTTGCCCTTCTGCAACTCGATGCCGAATCTCAGAAGATGACACCTCGATACGACGAGCGGAAGATGCATATTCCAAAACGAGGTTATGCACCTCTGCATCAATTCTGGAGGAACCCACCCCCGGACGCGGAAAAACACCGAACCGACATAGCGACGCAACACGATCGATGTCTTTCCATTGCTTCAATTCCATTACCTTGTCGGCACCGATCAAAAAATAAACTACATATTCCGGGCAGCGTGTGCGCATTTCATCCAGAGAATCAACCGTGTATGAACTGCCACCACGGGCCAGCTCAATGTCCAGAAATGCAAAGGCAGGATTGCCCTCAATCGCAGAAAGAATCATCTGCGTCCGTGAATCCCCGTCAGCGTGGGCAAGCCCCGGCTTCAAAGGTTGATCCGCACAAGGCATAAAATAAACCGTCTCTAACGTAAAAGCTTCCAACGCGGCTTCCGCCAGAATCAAATGTCCGATATGAATGGGATCAAATGACCCACCCAATATCCCAATCCTGCGCTCGTTCGTCCCAAGCAAATTTTCCAGCATGACATGACACCCTGCTATTAGCGACATCGTTTGGTCGACATATGCATGCTACCTCGATACGAACAGGCTTGCAATCCGGTTATGACAGCACGAAAACAAGTCTATTCATACCTACCATAGCGCTGAATCGCAGCCATAAGAAGACGCATACCGGATAAGCGGCTACCATTATTAATCGATCCTGCCGTCGTAAAGTTGAGCCCACGCTTCTCACGGGCCTGATCATAATCGCGCAGGAACTCTGCCACCATGTTCGCTTCCTCATTACGGCTGTATGTAAAGGGTGCAAGCTGACCATCAATGACGGCATTCGGACAGTGTTTTCTGATCTCCGATACTGTCAAAGTAGGACCGAAATTGGTACCCTTTAAATCCAGCTCCGCCAGCAAAGGCAACAAATGGGCCATATTGGAATCACTATGCTGATACCGATGATGTTGAGGTTCCGGCGCATATGTACCAAATACCGCCCGGTGAATCGGCATGGCAAACGCCCCATACATATCCGGATTGAAAAGACAGCAGTTATCATCAAACCAGCTCCATCTCATCGGGAGCGCATCTATGGCAAGCCCCGACTCCTCATCGAGCACCGCTGCACGTGCCAGAATCGCGCGCCCCAGTACATCGCTGAACCTTGCAAAAAGCGCAGGATCGTCAAATGAAAGCAAAATCAAATTTTCGGGTCCGTAAATCGAACATGCAAACGTACAAGGTCCACGCTGACCACGATACAACGGAACCTTTGTACCCAGTCCCATGAGTCGCTCTTTTTCTTCTTCCCAGTTTTCGGGGAGCATAAACAACCGCAAATTCTCTAGTCGTTTCTCCACACGATCCAATAAGGCAGAAAGTTCCTCAGGACTATCGGCCGACTGCTTTAACCACCAACTACCGGTCTTGCCACCTTCCCAGACATTCTCTGCCTCGAAGATATCATGCAAAGCCTTAATCTCGGGCCATCGCATACTCGGATCGGGAGGTGGATTTTCAGGTACCAGACGCTTCCCCACAATTTCCTCTGCCTTGTCGTTGTATTGGCGACTGATATCTAGTGCCCACGCTTTGTCTTCATACAAAAAGCGCCACCAGTCCTGCTCGATGCCCAACTCGTCAAAGATACATTCCCAGGTACAAATTGCACCAAAAGATACCTGTGGAATATCCTCTCCAAACGGATTAGCACGCGCCACAGCCTGATCCCGCCAAAAGGCCGAAAGATCAACCGGTGCAAGTCCCCCGTTCTTTTCGGTATCCGCCAACAATGCATCTACCTTCGCCCGATTCTCCGCCGAAAT
>PXBF01000151.1 GCA_003567005.1 PVC group bacterium | reverse complement strand
TTTATCACGCTGCATGGCAGCGTATGCCGTACGCACCATTGCCCCTCTAATCAGGGGATTAAGACTCCACTTCGATCGTGGTGTCCGGGTTTTCTACTGGTACGCACCATTGCCCCTCTAATCAGGGGATTAAGACGGTTCAGGAACGCGCCAATTATGGTCATTTTCTCTGTAGAAAGCCCCGCGATATTCGTGAGGATTAGTATCGTGAGAGCGTGTGGATCAACGCAATCAAGAGAGATCCCGCCGCCCTCTTGTAGTTGGTGAAGAAAGTTCCGGCAAGACGGTTTTCGATCACCGCAGCCAACTCCCGCGTCAGTGTAAACGCATCAAATGCCTTTAAATAGGTGAATGATGAAACCTGTGGATTAACGAATCAAGCATGGCAGAGTAACCCTTGGGATAGATTCGTACTTGGCATTTCGGACTTCCTTGGGCATTTCGTCATTCGTCATTTGCCTGGCCGCGTAAACCATTTAGGTGCGTTGGCACCGTTGCATCTGTACGTAATCGTTATTTGCGAGACAAAAGCATTGGTTGGATGTTAGTTTGAAGCATGCCGGAATTCATGAAAACCGATATAACCGACTTCGGAGCAATCCTTGCCCGCGTGCTCGATCGCGTCGCGAGTTCCCCACGCATCAGCCAGCTCAACATGGAGGATACGTGGTTTCTGCTCGTTGAAACACTGCTGGGACATCCCCCCGTAAACGGCTTCCAGCGTCCGGCCGATTTACCCTTCACCTTTACCCGCCAAGATGTCTTTGCTCTGGCCAAATCCCTAGCCAGGCAACCGCAGAAACATCCCACACGTAATACCAGCGAAACCTGCCACGCCAGTGCCTTTATGCTGGCTTACGCCGTTTTGGCGAACTTGCAGGTTGCCAACCAGACAGATAAAGAGCCCCTGTATGCAAATGCCATACGGGGATTGCTGCACGCCCTGCTGCCAGACGGCCAAACCCGCAGCCCCATTCTCGCGCAGCTAGGGCTCGATGAATGCCAGACGGAAAATCCGGTATCCGCATATAGCCTACCCGCCTGGAATGCCGCGCAAGCCTGCACAATAGATTATCTGGGCCTCTCGCCTGAGCAGAAACTTGATCAATTCATGATCCGGCTCGGACTCGATGCACGGCAGAGAGATGCGCGTAAGCAAGAGCTATCCTCCCCGTTTTTTATGGTCACAATCAAAACCACGAAAGTACAAACACTGCTAAAGCGCTGTAATTTTCACTACATGCACCGCGGTGCCAGCCAATGGTGCAGTATGTTCCTGGGAATCATCCGCGACGATCTCACCCGGCAGCTCCAGTACGCGCCCCCCTCTACCACATTGCCCCGCATGCTCCTCATTGCGGACTGCAGTGCCTTGATTCGACTCATTTCTTTTGACCCGATCGAGGCTAACGATATCAAAAGCCATCTAGAAACCTGTATGCACACATCTTTCGACACCATAATGCGCCAAAGGTTTCCCCGCCTGCGCCCCTATCTGGCGATAACCCATTCACAGGAATGGTTGCGCGCATTACCTGATCTCATGATAACCGTAGAGCAAACTACGCTTTTCGAGATGACCACTGGCGGGCAACTCTGGCAGGAAGACTACACAGCAGCAGGTGCCTTGCTTACCTGGCCTCGAAATGTACAACAGCAGGAAGCACCCCAATGTTGTCACATCAACCAAGCCCCTGCCATGTGCGACGAATCCGGCTATATCGATTCGCTGCCCTGGCACGAAAAAAGCAAGGATCCGCGTTTCTATAGCTGGGAAGCATGCCTCTATTCCCTGCTGGGGCAAACCGCTCGGCTTGAAAACCAATCCGTACTGACCATGTACCCGGCATTTCGAAAATTACGACAGATCAAATTCCTGAAGCAAAGATGTAAAGCTCTCGGATTGACGCCGGAAGATTTAATTGCCATCGTCAAAATGGATGCCGACCGTATCGGTAAATGGTTCGTGGAGCAAAACCCGCTGCAACGCCCCGCTGCCAGCCTGCAGCTCTCCGCGTTGCTGGAGGAGGCCTATCTCGCCAGCATGCAGGCCGTAATCGAGAAACACCAATGTTCAGTCTTCCCGATCGATATGTGCTACTTTGGCGGCGACGATATTCTCCTGATCCTGCCTGCCGCCATGCTCCCGGATTTTCTTGATGCGTTTGATCAGAACTTGCATAGATCCGGGAATCATGACATCACCCTAACCTACCATGCCGCGTGCGTACCTCTCGCAGAATTCGATGATCACGTAATGGCCGTGCTCGAACATATGGAACAGAACCTGAAACGCGCCAAGGAAATCACAAGAAACCGGCAGGCACCACCGCCCCCAAGCCCTTCCTACCATACTTGCAAGAACCGCCGCATTCACGGAACCATCCAGCATTCGACGAAAGGCTGAAGACATGCCTTCTCCCTCGCCGGAAAGGATGTGGGCATGTGGGTGCGTGAGTATGTGGGAAAAATGCTCACCCCCCGAACTTCGCCGCCCACCGGGTTTACCCCGGTGGAGGCAAACATTGAGGTAGGCGCGCTCACGCCGTAAGCAGCCGCGTCCGTAGATCGTGCATTCGCAGCCAACACCAACGCCCCTACCTATTGCAGGACAGGAGAGAAAGGCAAAAGAGACGCAACCTATTGATACAGTCGCCCGATCTGCCACGTTTTGGGATTTCCAAATGCAGGTATGGTCTTCGGGCCGCAAAAAGCACAAAGATTCGAACTGATACTTAACCTGCGCTCAAGAGCCAAAAGATTGCCACCTGCCGGGAACATGAAAGCCCCAACCCCATATGTACCGCCAAACGTTCGGACAATATTTTCCAGTTTTTGTATTTCGACTTGCACGGGTTTGTGACTTTTACATTCTGCAATGAATAAACGAAATCCATCAGTAAATGCGACATCCAGATCCTGAATCGGCCCCAATGTGCTATCCATTCCTTGCCACTCCGGCTGCAAACCGATCCGCAGATCCACTACACTATTGTTCGGCACCCGATCTCGTATCACTAGATACGCAGCTTCTTCCAACCAATGCCCCTTCAGAAAACTCGAGGTACCGGGGGTTAACGGTAAAAGCATTTTTTGATTATGCATAACAAGTCGCAGTTTTCCGTCCATCTGCGTATCCAAGGCAAAGGGACCACGTTTGAAATGAAACTCGTTCTTGCCCTTCTTTGTTATTTGCGGGACGTGATTCGTCAGCGCTCCGAGTCCGCCCCCCTTCAATATCGCACTCGCAACCGATTTACGGGATTCCATTTCATCCGTCCACATGCCTTTTTGCGAAACCGGAAAGCCGCTAAGCAAAATGAATTGTTCGCAGCTATCAAACGCGGGCAGCAATGGCCTTGAACTAAATGGGCTCATAAGTAAATCGACTGACTGATTTTCTGTATTCACATAGAATGGGAACCCTTTTATCTTGTTACAGACAGAAAAAGCCGCAGCAAACATCGGTTTCGTCCCGCCCGTCATATTAAAACCGATCCGCCCTGCGGCAACTTTAGATATCGCTGCATCAATCGCCTCAACTGACTCAGGAATTCGATAAGGCTCGACACGAACAGAACATACATCTACCGACGCCCCCAGAACCTGCTGCAGTCGCGCTACTTGTGATTCCGTACGCCCCGTGACACATACAAGATGAAGGGGGGCAGAAAACTGGCGTATCGCAACAAAATTTGGAAGGATCTGATCACCTGCCAAATGCACGACACAATCAAAATCATGTTTTGTCTCTGGCATTGATCACCAATCCTTCTTTGCTTGCTAACACTCTTCCCCCACTACCGCCGCTCGCGGCGGTAGCCTTGACGGCTCTGCCGATTCTGACCGAAATGTCCGCCACTCCGGTCGTTGCGGGCATGTTCTTTTTCATCGAAGGGTGCCACCTGCTTGACCATGGTGCTGCGATTTCGCGCAATTTCGCGCCACTCCGGATCGTCTCGTACGATTGCATCGTACCCAAAAAGGACATCAGCCTGCGGCTTTGTCGGATCAAAGAACGGCAGAGGCTGCGCCCGGAGGGCATCTGTGCCGGCCTTGGCTGCCATATCACCAGCAAGGTGCATGATCTGCAGACCGACCGGGTACT
>PXBF01000056.1 GCA_003567005.1 PVC group bacterium | reverse complement strand
CTTGTGTATAGCTCACATGATAGCAATCCATACCCCACTAGCGATTACCGACGATGAGCTTACCGTCCTTGTCGCGTGCCAGGATATCCTTGGCGGCATATTCATCAAATAGCGGGCTGTCGGCATAGGCATCAAACATGTTGATATGCAGCGTCGCCAGACATGAACCGGCGCGCTTCCCGAATCAGCCAGCGCAGGCTCTCCAGCGCTGTCTCATCCGGTTCGTGCTTCAAATGTTTGTTCACACAAGCCCAACTGGGATATTTGGAATCGTGTCCCTCGAATTGCCACCCGGTCAGCAACACCACTTGTGGCACACCGCAGGTGATATCATGCACGCGCCTGATCACCTGCAAGGCATCCTCGAAAGTCAGGTAAAGCTCGCGAATAGCACCATGACCATAAACATAACGATGCTCGGGGGGGCGCTGAGCCGCCATGACAGGATCCGCACTGTAGGTGCCCGTCCCGCCACGTCTAGCATGCATAATCCGGTATATATACTTCTGATGCCAGGGCAACAGCCAGATACGCGCCGGCTGCATCGTTTTTTCATAGTCGTAATAATCACCCGAGGGCTCGTTGATCATGGTCGCCACCTTTTCGGTCTCCTTGTCTTGAACGGCACTTAGATTAGCTTGGGTGATTTCAATGTCCAATCTCCAACAAGGAACTCCCAATATCCAAGGGAGGGCGAGACCGGAGTAATGATATAAAGTGCTTACTCCAGTGCCGCAACGATTCGATCAATCAGCCCGGACGTTACATTCCACTCCGATATTTGCACAAGTTTGCTCGGGGCCTGAATCCCTGCAGGTTTTGTAATACCTGCCGCAAGCGATGCCTCCGGCAGTGAATACACAAAAGGAACCTCCTGAAGCCCAAACTGATCGCGCCAGCTATTCGCCAGCACAGACATCTCTGTTCCATAGTTTGCTGCATACTCCCCCTCCACATGCGAGGGTCCCGTTAGAAACACCAAGCCCTTAAATGCTCCTGGAGCAAAGGACGCACCCATCACATTCCATGATCGCGCAGCCATGGAATGCCCCTCGACAACCGAACGGCGAGATGGAATCCAGCCCCAATTACCACCATCCGGTACAGCGCGCGTTGCAATCATCTCCGGCACAAATTGACTCCAGAATGTTTTGAAGTCCGCGATATACTGCCGCACGCTCTCGGCATATTTAGGCCCCCACGGGTAACGGGCAGACACAATGAGGTAATCCTGCTCCAGACTGGGAGCATGCTGCAAGTCCTGTGCACGTATCCAATTGCTGAGGCGAATGCCATCACTGTTGTTTTGCATGAAGATGACCCCGACCGGATTCCCAGACTTCGCGGCCAGACGATGCCCGAGCGCAGCCGCAACGCCTTCTGTTCCGGCATCTTCCCATGTGGCGGCAAAGCGATTGAGGGGTTGGGTAGACACGGCAATACTGAAGCGGCTGACATCCACATGCCCATCACGACCAGCCCTACGCTCCATGACGCGCACAATGCCTTCGGCAGGCGCAATCTCGCCTACCCCGAATCTGGCATTGGGGGCCGCCACATAATAAACATCGCCAAACACAATCCCCCGTATATTGCGTTCCTGCACCACTTCGTCCCCGACAAGAAATGCCACATCCAAGGCATACGGTGTTGTACCAGCCTCCATCGCTGGCAATTCCACATACCATTCTTCCATACCCACTGTCACAGGAATTTCCCTTTCGATCACATCGTTACCGTTGCCGCCTTCGGGTGCAAAGCGGAATGTGATCAGTCCCTCCTCATGTGCGGGAGTCCAGGAGTCAACACCAACGCCTCCGAAGATCTTGACCGGCACACCGGACTGCAACACGGCATTCTCGCGGAATTGCGTACTCAGCAACGGAATCCGGCGATATTCGAACTCTCTACCATGCCGATCCGTTTCGGGCTCGTAATTCGCAATTTGGAGCGGCAAATCGGGCCAGTTTTTCTCCAGCACCAATTCCTGATCATAATACATAAAGGGCGTCATGGGCAGCATGGCGCTATTGTACAGATTCGGGTTCCAGCCCACACCGCCTGTTGCATACGAAATACCACGCGGATCCGGAACGGCCGCTGAAGTCACAACCGCCTGCTCGCCGCGAATTTCAACTTCTGCGGGATGCCAGACACGGTCCTCGCCTGCAAGGTAAAACAGACGCACTTCCGGTTCCCCGTTCTCGATCATTTCCGGAGTAGCCATACCCCGACGATCCGTCGTGGCAACCAGCAAGCCGCCTTCCGCATAATCGAAGGACACAATCACTTCGTTCCCGTGCACTTCATATGACCGGAAGATCGGACCATTGACCACCAGATCCACAGCCTGCCGTCCATCCGGCAGCACCGCATCGGGGTACTGGTTCCTCAAGGCATGCAGGGCCAGACGCTGCGCGGGCACAGCTTTCTGATTGTAGTGAATGGCGCCCTGTACATCGATCTGGCTGGCCATTCCCGTGTACGGAATGTCGCGTGCCAATAGCGTCCCCAGACGCATCTCCGCAACCCCGCCAACCGTCGGAACCAAAGCCAATTGATGATTGCCCGGACTGTAGAACTGGTGAAAATACACCGGTAGGTCAGGGCGTTGCCAGACGAGTCGCCAGCCACGAATCAAGCTATGCAAGTTGTTGTAATAGGTGATTCCCTGTCCCATGTTCGCATAGCCCTGATTCCAGATGGCCCCGCGCAAGGCGTACGGGATCAGCGGCTGGATACGACCATTGAACATCCACGATGCATCCCGGTTCCCATTCAGATTTCCCGGACGATCGCTCGACACTTCCAAGGCTTCTCTCCCAGCAGCAATACGTTCTTCATTATCTGCCAATGCATGCTCCAACTCCCGGTAATACCGTTCCCAGGCAGCAGCATGTTCCGATGTGGACGGATCTGTCTCTAGCATCCGCTGCCAGATACTTTGGGTATACTCGTCTTCACCATCACGGAAGCCGATGCGAGGTGTCCAAGCCTGAATACTGGTTTCGCTGAAGGAACCGTTCAAGATGCCTACCGGAACATCCAATGCCTCGTACAGCTTGTGTGCGAACGCATAAGCCACGGCGCTATAGTCATTGTAATTTCCGTTTTTCCATACACCACTTGCCTTGTCGATGGGATGCAACTGTGCAGTCACACTGCTTACCTGAAACTCGCGAATCGGAATGATACCGTCTTCCCGGTCCTCCAGCACCAGATCACGACTTGTCGTCCTGCCTACCGGCCATTGCATGTTGGACTGCCCGGAGGCCAGCCATACCTCGCCCACAAGGACATCGTGAACCGTAATCGAATTCCCACGATTATCGCTCACATCCATATCTCCGGGCGTCCAGCTTGCTGTCAAGGGATCGAGCTGTACCATCCACTTGCCGTCCGCATTCGTTCGCGTTCGCTTACGCTGATTAGCAAACGACACGCTTACGCGTGAACGCGGTTCACTCCAGCCCCAAACGGGAACCTGCATACCCTGCTGTAGAACAGCGTGATCCGCGAAAGGAGCCCCAAGCCGCAGTGTACCTTCCATGACCTCTCCAGCCGTGACGGGCAAAGCGTGCACCCAGGCGATACTCAAACCAAGAATAGCCATTAATATACGCATCATCTTCTCCTTAACTATCCACGCGTCGCAAAACGTAATACGATGTCTGCCAGTCACCCGTGTTCTCTTCGCTGAAGCCACCCGCTTCCACAAACAGATATTCGGTATCTTCAAGTACCTTGACGCTCATTTTCAGCGCCTGCTTACTAATAATGTCCAACAGCAAATCCCCCGAATACATCATCTTGAAATCCTCTGTGCGGCCATGCGGCAGAAACGCAATCTCGTAGAAGCGCGAGTTACGATTTACACGTAATCGCATGCCATGCTCGTAATCTGATATATTGTCTACAGTGCCCACTTTCTGCCAACGTCCTTGAATGGCAGGATTGTTTTTGAGGCTACCGTCATATTGATAAGCATCGCGCTCATGCAGCGAGGCTTGCCACACAGATGTCAGTAAGGGTGTGATTTCCAGTACTTTCAATATTTCCGGTTCGCCCAAGGTAGGTAGTTGCATCGTCTCAAACCAGAAGGCCTGATAGTTCCGCTTCACCCCCGACCGGTGAATGGGAAGGAACCCGGTCGCGGCTACCGTAACGGGCTCTCCCGTAAACTCGGAACGGAAGTCGTGATCGATCGTAAACCCCCAGGGCTGTCCCCCCACACGACGTCCCACACCGCGCAAACTGGGATCTTCCCTTCGCCGGCCTACCCTGCGGGTACCATTCAACCAAACATCACTACCTTCACCACTGCCCACGTGGGAGCGGCCGCCTACAAGTAAGCGATAAGCCTGTCCGTCGCGCATGGCAGGCAAATCCAGTTTCGTACGCATGAGCAGAACCTCATGCTCCCAGAATGTGTTCGGCGGATTCCCGCATCCACAAAAATGGTGATCCCCTACGCATCCGCCAACCGGTGCAAGTGTACCATCATAGTGCGCGAAGGGGGCCAGCCCTGTATTCCAGCCTGCGGCCGCGGCATCAAAGTCAGGTTGCATCCATTCTTCCGATCCATCCGGCCAACTAACAGGGCGATAGCGCCCACCGTATTCCCCACCGCGCTCCCATAGACGCTCTTCCGGGGGATCATAGCTCACATACTGCCACTCGATCTTGTCGCGCCGCGGCCCCCAAAGCCCCCAGTCATAGTCCGTGACCCCAATGCGCTGATAAAGATTTACCAAACCATTGATCGCGCGGTCGGGCTGTGCTTGCGCGATCTCACGCTCCAAAGCAACGAGATTGTTCCCCACATAACGCCAAATAACCTCATCGCGAATAATCGGCTGAAAAGCCTCGCGCAGCTCGGCACCGAATCGTTCTGTATCCGCAGTCAGATATAGGTCAAGATGCGGTAAGGAAACGTCGGGAAAGCGCTTCTGAGCCACACGGAACAAAACATCAAAACCTCCGGGCTTCGATGTAAGTGCCTGTGCAATATGATCCAGCATGTATTGCGTACCTTGGGACATATCTTGTCCACCGGGAGCCGACAACATATCCGGGTAATCCGTATAGGCGCGAGCCATGGTTTCGAGTGCAAGTTCCAGCACCGCCTGATCAGCATTCTGCAGGCGGTTAACCAAACGGAACAAAGCCGGATTCAGGCCCGGACTCTGGTTCTGCGAAATAACGGCACCGATTCGCGGCAACAAGCGCTCACAAAAACGTTCATCTACAGCAAGCGGAGCCAGACCATCAATCGCTGCCGAACGCATCCACCAGTCCCAATGGTCAAGCCATGCATCCATCGCGTCAGCATATGGTGCAAGCTGATCCGCATGGCCCCGCCGACCAAGCGTCTGCATAGCTTCCTGCACCACCCACCACGACTCCTCTTCATCTGCCACCATGGCAGCTAGCAAATCAACCATTTCATCTGTCAGCGGCTGATTTAGATCGCCCAGTCCTTTTGCACCGGCTTGCCGTCCGCGCGGATCCTCCGATTGCAGCAAGGTGACCAGCATATCGATCCTGCCGCGGTCCCGCAAACGCGACACGGCACCATCGCGCGTCGCCTGCTCGATATGCAAGGCATACTGCAGGATCTTGTCGTCCGGGGTATTCCTGTCGTTAAACATGATCAGCTTGGCCCTGGATGCGCCATTGCGAATTGTCTCTTGCGAGACATCCAATCCCACGCCGGGCTCGACCTCACCCGCCTCCAGCGAATAAAACACATCATCTGCCGCCGTGCCCCAGGGGCGTTCCGGCAAAGCATATGTTTGCGAGTGCTCCGTGGGTGGCGCACCAAAGATACGCAATTGCTGCCGATGCTGCGTGAAGATCAAGGGAATATAATTCCCATTGGGGCGGTTGTTGTTTATGGATGTGTAATTAACATTCTGTCCCTCTGCCCAGCCGAATGCCCCCTCATGCGTGCGGGCCAGCTCATACATCCAGCGCCGTTCATTCATGAACGAACGATACTGCAAAGGGCGTGTCTCCCGCAGCATGCCCATCGCAGGCCCGCGCCAGTACTCCCCGATCCCTCCACCTGTATGACCATGAAACAGCCAGGAAGTCGCATAAAAACTTTTCGTGGCGCTGATTTCCGCAGCCTTGGCATAAACCGAATTTTCGCCATCCGGCATCAGGTTGGCCGCAGCCTGCATCGCAAACCCGAGTTTGGCGACGCGACCATTATCCGTAAGCCCCCCCTCAGGGAAAGCATCGCCATAAGGGACATTCCCACGGCCGACATAGCGGAAGAAATGCGCTAGTGCAGAGTGCAGGGTATGCTCATCCACATCTACCCCGCACTCTTTCGCCATCAACAAGAACGTGATGCTGTGGGCCGCAGCCGCATTCATATGGCCACCAGCCATATAGCGAAAATTCGCGCCGCCGCGCCCCATCCAGGAGCCATTATAAATCGTCCGCTTCAAATGATCTGCTTTGCGTTGCATGATTGGCAGCACGGTCTTATCGCCGGTGCGCAAATAATATTCGGCTAGCGCAACATCATCATACCCGATCGACCAGGTATTCCCGGTTCGATCAGGATTTAATTCGCTAACCCATCTCCGAACCACGTCCAGATCCTGTTCCTCCCCCGTCGACAACAGAAATAGCGCAGCACCCCACCCCGGACTGCGGGTGGAAAGATAATCCGCAAAATTACGCACAATCGTATCCGACTTCTCGCAATTTTCCGGCCACGTCTCGCTGTATGCCCCCAGCACCGGGATCTGCACCGTCACGGGAAAGGCTTCGGAATCCCGGTCCTCTTTGACCATCAGAACAACTTTCCCGTCTTTTGCTTCAGCTTCGGTGATCCAATTCCCGAGTAGAACACGCGGGTCAATATCTTTGAGCGCATGACCATTGAAGCTCTTAATGAACTGTCCCTCCCTGAGTTTTCCCGTGACATCGGCAGGCGAACCCGGCTCTATCCCAGCTATCTGCATCGTGAAAGCCGGTTGCAGCAGATGCACACTCAATCCGATCGGACCTAGGCGGCCGATCGTCCAGCGCGGGGCATCCGACGCGGGATAATAATGAAACAGCGGGCTCTCCTTGTAATAGTCATCTTCATACGCCTGCAAGGGAGCAGAAGGGGAAAACACGAAAACAAGTAAGGCAAAAACAGGAGCACAAAGAAAATAACGACGCATAACAATGACCTTTCTCGATTTTACCAGCATTCACATAAACGATATGCGACGCATCGGTTTATAGTAACAGACAGCAAGCCGAAAACAAACAACATGATCGCTATAATTTTTCCAAATACGATTCAAATATGGCTCTTCTCATCCTGCAATGGAACATGACCGTCATAGAGTCCACTTACTTACTTTACGCCTGCATATCCAAGGGAACATATTCGTTATCCTTCCGAACATCCTTTTCGCTGGCAATAGCAAACATTTCGCGCCAGCAACTGATCAGCGAGCGCGTGGGAGCAAGCTCGCGCTCCAGCAACTGATGTAAACGAGGTAGATTCATGGATGGCACCGAGGGGAATAAATGATGCTCCACATGATCATCCAATCCACCGTACAGAATGCGGATCAACGGGTTTACGCGGACCGAACGGGTGGCTAAGCGTTGATCATTGACATTGTACGCGCGGCCAATATGTTCCGTGGAATGCCACAGCGATTCCATGGACGAACCAATCTGCCAAGCCACAGTAATGAACAAAAGGGGCCATGGCGTCCAGAACCACAGGGATCCTGCAACGACAAGTACATGAAACACCAGAATGGCAGCAGATTCTATTCGGATACGACGACAATCTTTCTCTGAGCAATGATCTCGCATCATGCGATCCTTATGACCCGCAATCCGTGATATTTGGGTGCGGATACTCACGATAAGACTCCGTGGCACGCCCACAAGAAAAATCCCCTGCAGAATATTGGACAGATAGCTGCGAAGCCATGCCGACGTAATCACTTCCGGCCAATCGGTCTCCGGGTCCACATCGCGCAACATGGTATACCGATGATGCAAACGATGCGATATACGCGCATAACGTGGACTGTTCCACATGAAAGCCTGCACAAAGAAATATACTGCTTCGCTCAGACGCTCCCAGGATTTGCGAAACACCATTTTGTGCTGCAACTCATGCCCCAGGGCCACCCAGAAACCGTATACAAACCAATAGAGATACAGGGGGACAATGGCGAGTGCCCAATGCACCCCTGCCATCGCGATACTGAGCCATCCCAACAACACCAAACTCGCACTGAACAAAACCACCCGCAGTAATCCATGCAGATTACTGCGTTCCGACAGTTTGCGAATCGTATCACGCTCCAAATCCACGCGATTCTTGAAGGACTGCGTTAATTCCCACTCAAAATCTGTTAACTGCTCACGTGCTGTAAACTGTAGTTTCATCGCTATTCCTCCTGTGATCAAGCACCAGACACCACGCACATAGCCTCTGCACGACACGGGGAGACCTACAAAAGGTGCCTGCCATACTTTAATATGATCGCATAACACAGTAGTTTTGTCTTTAGTCAGAGCGATTAAATATGTATCACTATCGCTTATATGAAATTACCTTGTGAATATCCGCATACACCGCCTGCCCCCGAGGAGCAATATCGCCTCCGTACACTCTGTCCCTATATTCGAGAAGCGAATGCTATTTTTCGGCCCACTTGGAGAATCGGACCAAGACGGCTACTTGATTATATTATGGTTCAAATTCTTGATGGTACAGGTAGGTTTCGCATCGAGGACACAATCATCGAGGTAACTGCTGGCGACCTCATCTGGATCCCCCCCGGAGTCTACCACGAAATGGAAGGGCATGCACCGGGCAACAATCTTCAATATATCCATTTCGATTTGCTCTATGATCCATCACGTAGTCATTGGTCTGCCCGCTTCCCGGGCGGGACTACAGAGATCGACGTTTTCGCGGACAAAATGCACCCGCCTTTGCATGATTCTGTTCTGGACGGTTGGTGTGGAATCCTGCGACAGGGTGATCCCCAGTTTGTTACGAACCAACTACGACGCATCATACTGACCTACCAGCAAACAGGCGCTTCCGGTATGCTCGCTGCAAGCCTGCTGCAACAGTTGATCTGCCACCTTATCGAACAGGGCGAAATGCAACGCCGAAACACCGGACACCAGACAACGATGAAGCATGCCATGCAAATGATCCAAAGCAATAACGGTATACAACAAAACCTCGCAACCTTGGCACGACAACACGGCATGAGCGTTTCCCATTTCCGTAAATGCTTCCGCGAACACTTTGGCATCAGTCCACTTGAAGCAATGATCCAGGCAAGAATGCACGTGGCCATGGATTACCTTATGTACTCTGATGCCAGCATTTCTGAGATTGCCGAACGGCTCGGCTACAGTAATGTCCACAATTTCTCTAGAGCCTTTCATCGGCAAAAAGGCATTTCTCCTTCCAGATGTCGTCAAAGAAAACACATGACATAAATCAGTCATGCAATTATGGAAATCTTACAATTTGCCCTTGTTGGGCGATGCTCAAACTAGATATATTATACATCTGATGCCAGCAAACAGTCTGACAGCAACTTCACCTTGCAACTGCACATGACGCAGATACCGAAAGGCACCATACAAGGCCATCCCGCTCGCCGCCGCCCACGATCGCCTTCAACGGATACCCGTCCACCACGGCGGAACGGATATAAAAAATCTTCCGGCTCGAACGGATCGAGTTCCTCTTTCTAACCTACTATGGCTTGTTTCAAACCGGATAAGTACAAACATAGTCGAGAATTTCGTCCATCGCAACGCTAGCGGCACCAATCCAGGTATCGCAACAGCCATAATAAACGAAGAGCGTGCCGTTATGCTCGACGGTTGCGGAAGGAAAGACCACCCGGGGGATCACCAGACCGGTGATTTCATAAAAGGCTTCAGGCTCAAAGATAACATCCGGAGCACGTGCAATCACCTTGGTAGGATCATCCAGATCGAGAAGCATGACGCCGGTGCGATAGACTGCGTCTTTATCAACACCATGGTACAGCGTCAACCAGCCTCTATCTGTACGCACCGGCTGGCCCGAGGCTCCGATCTTGCGCTCTTCCCAGGTATCGTTCTGGGCTGTCGCGACAAGCACCGGTTGTTCCCAATTCATGAGGTCATCCGAATAACTCAGCCAGATACTGGGACGATCACAGCCATACTCCGGTCCCACACAGTACATCGGACGTCGCAACATCGCATAGCGCCCGTTAACCATTTCCGGAAACAAGACGCAATCCCTGTCATCGTTATCCGGTGGCGTCATCAATCCCATATCTTCCCAATGAATCAAATCCTTGGATTTGGCAATACCCGAGCGATAGTTGTTCGGATCACCAGGCGGCACATGCGTGATACGTACATACTTGGGCACGCCCTTGCCATGAGGATAGCATTCGGGGGTATAATTCCGTTGCACATACGTCATGTAATAGGTGTCGCCATACTTTGCCAGACGCGGATCCTCTACCGTACCTTCAGGGCAACCGATGTGCTCACGCGTGAACACGGGCTCTTCCTGCACCAGCTCGAAGTTAAAACCGTCGGTACTTTTCCAAAGTCCGAATTGACATACGAATGGCACGAGGCTCGAACAAGCCCGTTCGAGCATATAAAATACGCCATCCTCCACGATGGCCCCCGGATTGAATGTCACCACATTGCGCCACGGACGCTCGTCCGGCATCAGAATGGGGTTGCCCGCAAATCGCTTCAATTTCAAACTTTTCATAAGTATTTCTCCCTTTCCTCATTCCTGTGTTCCGTATCAGGAACGCCAAGTTCCTAACAATTATCTAGATAGCTGATCATACCGAGCAGTCCGCCCCAATGATAAAACGCGTCACTACTACCGACATCACAACCGCTACCTGTCTCGCAATTATAGTTTTCATGCACGTGCCCATGCTCGCGCCACTCCTTCAGCAACAAAGCCTCGGATTTCTGCACGAGTGCTTTGCGCGCCTCCGGCAGGTCATACTTACGCAAGCCGAGATATACGAGAAAGTTCATGGGAGCCCAGATGCGGCCGCGCCAGTATTCCTGCTCCGGATAGGCTGGGTCGTTGCGAGCGATGGAAGGCAGAATCCATTCGCCCCAGAACTCCTCCGGATTGAAAAAGTGCGCATCGATCATGCGTTGTGCTTGCTCCTGCGTAGGAACCCCGGCCAGCAACGGATAAAAATGCACGGGGGACAACCGCTTGCAAGGGTCACCTGTAGCGAGATTCCGATTCAGGAACATGGCCGAATCCTCGCACCACATGCTCGCAAGCTTGTCAGCATATTTGGACGCCCGTTCATCCAGTTCGTCGACGACATCGTGGCGGCCGATCCGTCCCGCCAGATCTGCCAAGGCCTTGCAATCGGCAATGTATAGCGACATCAGTCCGACATCACCCAGCATGAGCACATGTTTATCAGTGTCGAAAGGAACATCGTCGTACATGGGCGAATTGTCCAGCCCCGACTCCAGCGCGCCTCCAAACCGATCGTTCACCCCGTGCGTTTCCCACACATTCCCCGTCACCGGTTCATAAGGCGACGTCCCCCAGCATAGATACCCTTCAAAATCCCTGTGCTGCGGCCACCACCGGTTCCACATCAGCAATGCGTCGAACAGCTTCTCGGCCAACACCGTTTCGGAGAACATGTCGCACAGCGCCTGCACCGTGATTGCGCCCACCGGTGGTTGGGAACGGTCGCGCGTCTTCGTGCCGCTCGGATGAGCCATATTCGGAATAAACCCGCTCTCGGTCGCTTCTTCAGTGATTGCGATGGCGTTGGCGTATGCTAGCTCCTTATTCTCCACACCTGCCATCCAGGCCGCAAAATACGTGTCCCAGTCGAACAGCGTCCAACCGCCGGAGGCACAGCTCCAGATGCGCGAAACAGGCGATATGACACGGTTCTTGAAGGGGTCGTAAATGGTGTCCCAGGCCAGACAGGTCTGCATGGCATTGTAGACCTCGCCGAGTGCCTTACGCTCCGCGAGAACCTTGTCTCGATTCCCGACAACCATGTCCGCGCATTCGGACAGGCGCGCGGGATTCGAGCACACGAAGACAGGACGAGTAAGCTCGACCAGGAGATACGGAGTATCCAATTCCGTGACAGGCTCGTCGTTGCGCATACTGCCGGATGCAGCCACGACCACGGTCCGGTTGGCATTTTCGATACGCAACGTATCACCATCACGCCGCACCATGCCCGGACGATTCCATAAGATCGCTCCGCTGATGCTGAGTGCCGGTGCCTGGATCAGCTTGTTCAGTGGTGTTACAACGGCAAACCAGTCGTCGCCATCCACAGCTGTTTCCACTTTGAGTTTCGCGCCGGGCCACTCCTTCTCTTTGACCCTAATCGCCCCCCACTCCAACGAGAGCGTTGTATAGGTCCCATCGTAGGAACGCGGCCCCGGGATCACAATCTCGTCGCGTTTGCCCATTCTGCCGATCAACGCCTCGCGCAGACAGCAGCCGCTACTGTAGACCTTGACACCCAGCGATATTGCAAAACCTTCGGGCAGTAGCACATGCGACAGCACACTCCGGACATTCCAAGTATTCCAGCCTTGCTTACATGTCATACAGCTCCTCTTTTTAGATTTTGGAACACATCCTGTTCTCGTCCTTCTCTACTCTACATCCGTATATCTTGGTGCTAGGCAGTAACCCCACCCGCTTCGCGAAACATGCCTTTTTAGTTAACCGCGCGTTTTTTGCGAATCCATCCACTTAGGATACCCTGGTATTCTACTCCTCCAGCCAAAGGATACTGGTGACGCCGCGCGGGTAGTACTTGCTACCTTTCGCCACACCGCTGCTCATCTGGTCACTCCAGGCAAAGCGCAAATTTTCATCATTCAACAACCAGTTCCGGTGGGCAGCATCGGCATCCTTTCGCGTTGCAGGATTATCAATACCAAGTACCTTGCGAGCAACGAACTGGCAGAGGTAGATCTTAGAAAGCCAACTGTTATCTGCCGTGCTTGAAAGCTTCCAGCCGCCGTCATCGTAAAGGCAGACGCCCTGCTGCAACACGGTACGGAAGTGTGTCTTCAGTGCCGTGATCATGTTGCCGTATGGTCCCTTCTCCCTCAGTACCTGCTTCTGCCCGAGCACCCAAGGGAAAACCAGCCCCTCAATGGCAGGAATGATCCGAGAATCAAAATCCTCTCCCATGATGGCAGGGATATAGCCAGATGCAGTCAAATGGCTCGCTATGGTCGCTGCCGCGCGCTGCGCCTGATCACGCGCAACCTCTGCCTCGCGCACCATGCCATGCTTTTCGAAGATTCCCTCCATGGCAAGATATGCCGCCCAGCCTTTGACGGCGATATACACATTGTTGCGGGCCTGGCCGAGCGATTCATCCAGACTATCGTACGTCGTGATCTCTGCCCCTTCGCCCGTACGGGAACTGTCCAGTGCCATGACACCGTTGCGCGCTGACTTCTTCGGGTTGTCACGATTGAGCATGGATCTCAGGCATTTCTTGAAAATTGGCAGCGTCTGCTTCACCCAACGCTTATCCCCACTCCCTTTGGAATACACGGCTGCGCACAGGATCCAGTTCACCAACTGTTCATGCGTCATGTGGCTGAAGCATCCGGTCAGCCCCGTGAGCTCGTAGGCGGAAAAACCCGGCTTCGTGAAGTGGTTACGCACCCCCATGTCATGGGTAAAACTGATGCCACCGGGATAAACATTTTCACCACCACGAAAATGCAGTTTGTCGGTGTAAGAATAGCGGCTTGTGAAGAAATCCAGTTCGTTACGCACCGTCCAGGGGTTCATCTTCATCTCGAAGAAAAGCTGGTCTACTGTCAGATCAAAGGTGTTCATCATGCGATACTCTCCCTCATTGACAACCCACACCGGCTTCTTCTTGTGCTCCAGAAGCTGCGTCGAACCGTAGTAGCTTCGTATGGCATGCGCCATCATCCAGCGCTGATCCTCATTAAGCGATTTCTTTCCCAACAGGCGGTCTGCCACCTTTGCGCGGGACTTGAACCAAGCAGCATCCTTCAAGGCTTTCTGGGCCACATCTCCGATCGATTTGTAATAGTGCTGGTAGTAGTAGGAACAAGGCATACCGGTCGTCACGATTCCACCACGATAAAAGCAGATCGCGAATGGGAACGTCACCTTTTTGCCAGCGGGCACATGGCAGAACATGAGGCCGGTGCCTCCCAGATGGAAATTATAGTTGAATGCATGCTTCTCGTTCAGCAGGTTGCCAATACCAAATCCCAGAGCTGGAACAACCGACTTGCTATCCGAGAAAATCCCCGTCTCCTGCCCCTTGGCAAAACCACGCATCCCCCCCTTACCTTCGACAATATTATAGGCATCCCCGCTGCGGCCACTGCCATACCCGAAAAAGGCACGGCGATCCCTTTGACATTCGGTGTTGTCGATGGTTAGCTCCGCAATCACAGCCGGACACAATAGCCGCTTCATATCTGCAGCCGCGGCATTGTCGGGATCCGGCACCCCCTCGGCTAACGAATAGATCGTAAACTTCAAATCACCGGCAGACCAGCGGTCTGTGCCAAGTGCAAATTCACGCGTGATATCCGCATGCGCAAACGACGTGAGAATCTGCTGCGTTTTTTCGGCCTGCCTTTTTGTGTGGTCATACCGGCTGGCCTCATCTTCAGCCCCCGCATAAAAGGGCAACGCCTCATATACCACACCCTCCCGGGCCTCAAGCCCCACATAGACATTCTCGTTTGCAGGACCTCCCTGCTCGAGACCCAATCCCCCATTTTTACCCAAGCACCCCAGGGTAAAACTACTGTGCGCACCAATCGGTGCATGTAAAGCATTGAAAAAGATATTCATGTTTCCCCGTGATGTTTTCTAGCCAATCGATTCCCTTTTTATGAGAGTTCGTAATATCTAGCCAAACTATTTGAAATGAGTTTCCGTGTGAAGCGCTTTTTGCGTGTTGACCGTTTTCTGTGGTGCGAGTGTTCAGGTGTTCAGGAAAGATGTTGCGACAATCTGGCCCCTAAGCCCTTCTGAACACTTCCAACGCTTGGAATTGGCGCTTGTAGCCCAATCCTTAGCGAAGCATGGTACACTTCACAAACAAGAAAGTGTCGAACAGCTACCTCGGCAGCTTGACTCGATCATCACCCACTAATCTGCAAACCGTCTAGTACACAAGACGCGTCTTGCCGACGGCCCGACATGGTGGCAAACACGACAAACGAGTTTGAACAAAAACACGAGAGAAGGTAGGCTCGTGTAACTGAATACCAGCCTGCCCGAGTGACATGAACCCCTTTTCGGAAAATGCAGATCGTAGGCCGGGGGCCATCGGACAGGCCGCAGCCGTGTCCGAATAGTTTTCTCGCATGTCTGAATTGTATTCTTTGCATGTCTGACATTATTTCGGGAGAATGTCGACGATAGTTTAATTGACGTTTTCAGTTAGATAAGGATACGGAGTATGAAAGACCTATCTGTAAAGTCGTTAGCCCGATGCGTATTCACGTTTGTGTTCGCCGTTCAACTGGCCGGACATATGAAAACAACCAACAACCGAGTCAGGAGGTTCGAGATGAAGCGGATGACGACAGGATGGCTAGTCGGCGCGCTGGCGCTGGCGCTGACGGGGATGATCGCGCAGGCAGATCCGGTAACGCCGGAAGCTGACATCGTGATGGATGCCACCGTTGACGACGGGGACAACCCCTGGGAGAACACCGCCGCGGATCCGGCCAATGCCGAAGGGCTGCTGGATTTGACGGGAGGGGTGGAACGCGTGGCGGTGTCGAGCACGTTGGGCGGCATCACCGCTGCCTTCGACTTCCCGGGCGGATCGGGGGTCGGCGGCGACGTCGGGGGCGGCCAGCGCGGAGCACTCTTCGTCAACCGCGGCACGACGAGCACCACCGGCTTCTCCGGCCTCGGCTGGCAAAACAGCCCGGTCAGTATCGAGATCTGGTTCAAACCTGCGGAGGAGGCCACCTATCCGTCCAACGGGCACATTCTCTTCGAGACCGGCGGCGGCACGGGGCTGGGCATCTTCTACAACGATGGGCTGCTGCAGGTCGGGCGAAACTCATCGCAGGTGATCAGCCACGACATCTCGGATCTGGACGACGACTTCATCCAGGCGGTGCTGACGTTCAACAGCACCTCGGGCGGCGACATGGTGCTGTACATCAACGGCGAGCAGGCCGCGACGGGCACGACCGGCACCGGAAGCTGGTGCGGCGGCGACGCAGCCGCGCTGGCGACGCGTGGTGGCAACAATACCGGCGGCCGCGGCAACGGGGATCAGAACACCCGGAGCTTCCACGGCAAGATGGCCATCTTCCGGGCCTACCGCAACACCGTCCTGACCGCGGAGCAGGTCGCGGCGATCTACGAGATCGTCGCCGATCAACTGTTCTCGAACCTCACCGCCACCGAGGTCACGACCTCCTCGGCGCTGCTCGGCGCCGCGCTGTCGACCGACGTGAGTGCCGCGACACTCGTCTGGGACACGGCGGACAAGGGTACCGAGGACACGGACGACTGGAGCGGCATCCTCAGCCTGGGCGCATTGATGGAAGGCCCCGTCTCGGGCACCGCCACCGGGCTCGCTGCGGACACCTTCTACACATTTCGTTTCTACGGCGAACATGGCGTCGAGACAGAATGGTCGATGCCCCGCACCTTCGCCACCGCGCTCACGGCGGCCCAGACGCCGGTCTTCACCGACGTCGAAACCTCCTTCCAGAGCGTGACGCTCCAGTGGACGGACAACGCGAACACCGAGACCGGCTACGTCCTGCGGCGCGCGAACAGCCCGTCGGGCCCCTTCGATGTGATCGCCGAACTCGGGCCTAATGCGACGTCGTATCTGGACGCGGGCCTGTTGGGTGACACGACCTACCACTACCAACTGGCCGCGGTCAACGAGGTCAACGGCAGCAGCACCGCGTTCGAAGACTGCGTGACGCAGGCCACCACGACGGCAAGGCCGACGGGCAAACTCATGTATTCAAGCCCGGTTCCGCCGTCGGTGGTCGGCGAGGACATCGCCAGCTTCGGCACCTCGGCGGGAACCGACAAGTGGTGGCACGATACTACAGCAGCCGGCCGGACGATCGGCCAGACCTTCACGACACCCGGCACGCCGGTGCTGTTCAACGCCT
>PXBF01000183.1 GCA_003567005.1 PVC group bacterium | reverse complement strand
GATCCGGAGGCCACGCATTTCTATCGGGTGCGCACGGTTGGATTAGACGATACGCGGAGTGATTGGTCGGACGTTATCCGGGTTGGGGTGCGTGCACCGACTGTGCTGATTTTGCGTTAGGTCGTAACTTCATGCTCTGTAGCCCGCCTTCGCCGAAAGCGGGCTCGCGCTTGGATCGTGCATAGCCAGCCCGTGAAAAGCCCCTTGGACACTCCACGGATACCCCATGCACGCACACGCACAGCCGCGCTTTCGGCGAAAGCGGGCTACACTTTCTCCAGCGATCCCAAAGTTTGGAACTCTGCATCATCGGGGAGGCTCTGGGGGGCGTTCGGGGGGCGCATCTTTATGCTTTTGTCCGAGGGCTTGGGTTTGTAGTCTTCTGCTTGCGGTTACATTTCTTACGTCGATGGATTTCTGTTGCGAGGGGGTATATTATGGGAGTGAATGTGGCACATGCCGGTCTCGGGGATGCGGGCAAGGCAGTTCTCAAAGGTAGTTTGATCGGGGTGGCAAATGTGATTCCGGGGGTGAGCGGTGGAACGCTGGCATTGATGCTGGGGATTTACCAGCGCACGATCCAAGCCGTATGTGGCATCAATTTCCTGTTGTTGCGCAAGGTGCTGGCATTGCCACGCAAGGGAAAAGCTGGCTGGACGGATCTCTGGACGTATGTCCGCGAGCGTGATCTCTTGTTTCTAGGGTGGCTGGGGGGCGGTGCCATTGTGGGGATCTTGCTCTTTGCGCGTATCATGGGCTGGTTGCTGGAGGTGCATCGTGAACCGTCGAGCGCGTTTTTTCTCGGGCTGGTGCTGGCATCTATTATTTTTCCCTGGCGGTATTTAACGCGTCACTCTTGGCGCGAGGTATGTGCATTTGCGCTTGCCTGTGTACTTGCGGTTGGTTTGAGTATGGCGGTCTCAGAGGAGGATCGTATGGCGCGTGCTGCACGCAAGCAAGCCGTTGTGGAGGATGCTGCGGTGGCCGAAGCGGTGGTGCCTGCGGCAGAACAGGTGGATGTGGTGCACCTGGCATGGATTTTCGGGGGTGCCGTGCTGGCTTTGTCGGCGATGGTTTTACCGGGGGTAAGCGGCTCGTTTATTTTATTGCTGCTGGGTGTGTATGCTGATGTGCTGGCGGCTGTGAATCAGCGGGATCTCTTCGTGCTTGCTGTCTTTTTGACAGGAGGTGTGATCGGGCTGTTGCTGTTTACGAGAGTGATGGGATGGCTCTTGGCGCGTATGTTTAATCTGACGATGGCTTTTATGATCGGGTTGATGGTTGGATCGCTATATGAACTGTGGCCGTTTAAAGAGACCGTTTTAGTCGGGGATGAACTCGTGATTCTGGGAAATCGACTGCAGGGGATTGCCCCGGGTGAAGCGATGGTGGCGCTGATGGCGGCCGCGGTTGGTATGGCAATTGTGTTTGCAAGCGCGCGGATGGGTGGCAAGTGGCAAGGCAGATTGATTAGCTGATAGGGCTGCGCGTTGGGTGTATCTCGGCGGATGATTACGGGCGACGATTACGGGCCAGGAGGAGACAGTATGGATGTGATCGGAATGTTGAAGAATGTGGATTTGTTTGCGGGGCTTTCGCATCCACAATTGGCGGCGTTGGCCAAGGCAACGGTTACGCGGACGATTCCCGCAGGTGATGTTTTGTTTTTGCAGGATGATAAGGCGGACGGGTTTTATATTCTCACTTCGGGTAGCTTGCAGGTATATCGCACAGGCATGGATGGCCGCCGCCAGATTTTACATGTATTTGAGACGCCGGGGGATGTGTGCGGCGAAGTCCCTGTCTTTGAGGGGGGTACGTATCCGGCCACGGCAGAGGCGGTACGTCTTTCCACCGTGTTGTATCTCAGGCGAGATGCCTTCTTGCGATTGACGCGAGCCGAGCCGGAGATCTTATTGACGATGCTGGCGGTGCTTTCGCGTCGTCTCCGACGGTTTGTGGGATTAATTGATGATTTATCGCTAAAAGATGTTGCGGCGCGTTTGGCGCAGTATCTTGTGTTGGAGGCGCAGTCTGCAAATAGTAATCGAATTACGCTTTCCATGACCAAGGGTATGTTGGCTTCGCAACTAGGCACCATTGCGGAAACGGTGAGTCGTACATTGCGCAAGATGCAAGAACAGGCATTGATCAAGGTGCAGGGGCGGGAGATCACGATTCAGGATCGGGAAGCGCTCGAAGACATGGCAGAAGGGTTGCTTTAGTCTTGTGTCTTCCTTTTTCCGTCTGTTGTCTTGCCTACAAGTGTGCGCAAGTCCTGGCGGGCAATCAGTAGCACGGCGAGCGCGTAGGTGATACCCCCGGTAGCGACCAGAATGATCATGTTCACGATTTGTCCGTATGTGTTGCGCAGGTCGATAGCAGACCACTGCTGCAGATAGCGCTGGGCGAGTGCAAGTGCGGCAACCATGATGAGGGTACATAGGGTGATGCGGATAGCGGCACCGCCAATTTTTTTCCAGTCGGGCATGGCGCTGCGGCGGAAGAGAATGCATGCCAGGACGGTTGTGTTGGCGATACTGGCGCCGACGGTTGCTGCTGCCAGACCGGCGTGGCGCCAGTTGGGTGGCAAGAGAAAGATTAATGTAATATTGAGACAGAAGTTCAACCCCACGGCTGCCGCTCCGCATAGCATGGGTGTGCGTGTGTCTTGTTGTGCATAAAAGGCAGGTAGTAGCATTTTGAGTGTGGAAAAGACAATGAGTCCCGGCGCGTAAGCCATGAGTGCACGGCTGGTAAGCATCGTGGATTCGGTGTCGAATGCACCTCTTTCATAAATCAGTTGCACGATGGGTTGTGCCAGAAACATGAGGGCGGCAGCGGCCGGTAGCATGACGAGCAACGTGGCGAAGATGGCTTGCAGTAGCCTGTGGTGCATGATTTCGGATTTTCTATCGGCAAGTTTCGAGAGCTCGGGCAGTAGCACGGTTCCGAGGGCAGTGGCAAAGAGGCCGAGGGGAAGGTAGGCAATGCGTTCGGCAAAAACCAATGAGGCTTGAGCCCAAGGGCCGATCCAGAGTGCGAGAAGTCCATCGATGAGCATGTTGATGTCGCGGATACCCATGGCCAGAGCAGCAGGCCCAAAAAGAATAAACATGCGTTTGAGACGCGGGTCTCGCCACCGAAAAGAGAACGTTGGACGTATGGCCTTCTTAAAAAAGGGTAGTGTCTGGCAACCAAGCTGCAGGAATCCAGAGAAGACGACGGCCCAGGCTAGAACCGTAATGCGGAAATCGAGGTCTTCACGAATGCGCGGGATGATAAAGATCAGGGTGGCGATCCATACGACATTCATGAGCATCGGGGCGGCTGCAGGCAGAGCGAACTTATCGACGCTATTGAGGATGCCCATGCAGGCGGCTGCCAGACAAAGAAAAATCAGATAGGGAAAGAGAATGGACAAAAGTCGGAGGACGGTTTCGGTTTGGCTACCATAGGGCATGGTAGAGCGAATGAGTTGTAAAACCAGTATGGTGACTGCTGTGACCGAGCTCAGCACGACCGCCAATAGGGTGAGTACCTTGCCGGCAAAGGCATTGGCAGTGTGTGCGCCATCGCGCGTGCGTGCTTCTTGATAGATGGGAATGAAGGCATGCGAAAGGGCTCCTTCCCCAAATATTGCACGGAAAAGGTTAGGGATACGAAAAGCAAAGTCGAAGGCTGACTTTACGAGCGTGGTGCCGAAAAAATTGGCCATGAGGATTTCTCGCACCAGTCCGAGGATTCGACTCAGGCCTGTGAATCCGCTTACGGTGGCAGCATTGCGCAGGAACTTCATGCTGTAGCTCCTGCCTTGGTACGCATAAGGCCAAGAAGCGCTGTGGCGGCATCCTCTGGCGGAATCGATGCCAAGGCGCGCTGGGCTTCTGCACTATTGCGTGAGACTTTTCGGGAACCTTGAATATTGGCGGGCTGCAAGCAGCGGGTATGGGGGCCAATGGGGCCCGTCTTCTGGGGATCGGTGTGTCCGAACATGGCTACCACGGGAGTTCCGACGGCTGCAGCTAGGTGCATACCACCACTGTCATTGGATAATACACCGACACAGTGACGCAACACGGCGGCTAGGGTTGGTAATGTGGTGTTGCCTGCCAGGCATTGTGCATGGGGTTGTAAGGCATGGGTGATTTCCTGGCAGAGCGGAGCCTCGGTCGGCGTACCCATTACGGCGAAGTGAAAGTCGTCTGCTTTTCGCAGTTCTTGTGCCGCTGCGATAAAGTGTTTGGTTGGCCAGCGCTTGGATGGCCCTCTTGCTGCGCCCGGTAGTAGACCTATGCATGATTGGGCATGCCGCGTGATTTCGGCTGGGGGAGGGGGCAATGCCAATGTTGGTAAGGGCAGCGCTTGTGTGAGTGGCAGGTTCAAAATACGCGCATATTCCCATTGCTGATGTTCTGATTCCGGAGCGTCTGGGGTGACTTGTGTCAGTAACCATTTGCGCGCATGTCCGGCAAACCCTGTCCGTTGCGGTATGTTTGCGATCCATGGCGGGATGGCTGCACGCCAGGAGTTGGGAAAGATGTAGGCTGCCTCAAATCGGGATTTGCGCAGATGCATCCCCGTTGTGATGGGTCCGATTTTTCCCGGGGCTAACGTGATGATATGGTTAATGGCGGCGTGGCATTGCCATAGTGGGGCGAGAGGAGGCTTGATGAGCAGGGTGATTTGCCGGTGCGGGTGTTTTTCTTTCCAGGCTTGTATGGCGGGCATTGCCATACAGCTATCACCGAGCCAGTTTACACCACATATGAGGATATTGTGCGCATGCGCCGTACTCATGGTTCCACCATCTGTTTTTGGGGATGCCGAAAACAGATGCGCTCGATCCATTGTTTGAAGTTGTCGGCGCCACTGAGAATTTCGATATCCACACGCAGGAAGAGAATCGGGATATCGCAACGCGGCAAGCGCGGAAGGCGAACAGCATCTTTTTCAGTTGTGATAATCGCCTGGGCGCCGACCTTGGAGGCGGCATTGATGATGTTGATCAATTCTTGTTGGGAATAACGGTGATGGTCGGCAAACCGAAAGCGCTCCAATATTGTGGCGCCAAAGGATTCTACCGATTTTTCAAACCCATCGGGTGCCGCAATACCCGATAGGGCGACAACGTTCGTGTTTTGCAAGAAGCGTAGTTCTTTTTGATCTGCGGTGATCACGTTTTGCAAATAGCGGGGACAATGTCTGCATTCAATAATTTCAGCGCGTTCGTTGTATTCTCTGATTTGCGCAATGATCGGGCCCGCGTTACGTCCATCGGATTTGGTGATAAAGATAAAGTGTGCGCGCCGGATGTTTTTGACCGGTTCGCGCAAGATGCCACGCGGTAGTACATTTTCATTTCCAAAGGGGTTCGTCATGTCGACTAATACAATCTGGACCCGCGGTTTCAGCGAGAGATACTGGAACCCATCATCGAGAATCAGGGTGTCACAATTGAGACGATTGATGGCATAGCGCCCACTTTTTACACGGTCACGATCTACCAGCACAGCTACGTTAGGTAAGTTGTTTGCTAACATATAGGGTTCATCACCGCTCATGCGGGAGTCGAGTAGCAGTTCACGACCGTTGGAGACAACGCGGGGCGGTTCGCGTTTTTCTGCGAGGGTCAGCTTGTTGGTGATCCGTTTCAAAAAAGGTGGTTTGGCTTTTTTGTAGCCGCGGCTGAGAATGGCGACACGCCGCCCGGCTTGCTGCAACTCCCGGGCAAAAATTTCTACTACGGGTGTCTTGCCCGTTCCGCCTACGGTCAGGTTTCCGACGCTGATGACTTGGCAACCGAGTGTATGGTGGCGCAGAATGCGGTGGTTATAGCACCAGAGGCGCAGTTGAATCATGCTTCTATAGATATGCGATAGGATTTTCAGGAAGAAGAGCAGGTAGCGTATGGGGCGGGTATGCCCTTGATCGGCCCCCTTGCGCTCAATGAGCACGACCAAATACTTTTCTGCCTGTTCGAGCCGGTTGCGTTTCATTGCTACGATTTGCCTGTGAGAGTTTTACTGTGATTCGTTGTTTGTTCGGTGATGCAGCACCATGTCTTGGCGCTACCAGCCCTTCTCTTGACGATCTGTTTTACGTTAATTTTGCATGGCACGAATAGCAAGTTGATTCAGGAAAAATGATTGGGATGGTGAACGACACTTGGCTGAGCAAAAGACCGGCGTCTTGATTCATGTAAGGCTCCTGTTTGTGATCGTCGTTGGCCGGCAACGTGTCATAAGGCATGCTCTCGTACTATTGCCATGGCAGATTGTGCTTGGTTGCGTTGAGGCCGTATTTAATAAAAACCCGTTATACACAGTAAAAACAGTTGCTTTAGCGCATAGAATATAGTACGCAATCGTTACGTTGTCGGTGTGTTTGTCAACAAAAACCAAGAGGAGAGAACATGGCAAAAGCGACCCCAAAAACGAAAGCGCAGATTATCACAAAGATCGCGGAAGATGCGCAGATCACCAAGAAGCAAGCAACATAGGCATTGGCCTCACTGGTGGACATGGCCTACAAAGGCGCGAAGAGCGCGGATGGCTTTACCATCCCGGGTATTGGTAAGTTAATCAAGGTGCAGCGTAAAGCACGTATGGGGCGTAATCCTGCAACGGGCGAAGCAATTAAGATCAAAGCGAAAAAGGTTTTGAAGTTCCGTATTGCCAAAGCTGCGAAGGATGCTGTTCTGGGTGTCAAGAAGTAGCACGGTTTGATTCACTTCACTGCGGTCTGCCTAGCGGGCCGCAGTTTTTTTTTGCCCTTCTATCCTGGCGTGTTACAGTCATTGATTTGTAAAGGAGTAATTTAATATGGATGATCATAAAGATAACAAAGGCACAGGAATGGATGAGCAATTGCAGGAATTGCTGGGGCGCTTAGGCCCGATGTTTGGCCAATCCCCGCAACAAGCGGCATCCTCTCCGCAGGATGACACCGCTGAAGGGCAATCGGTCAAGAAGGTGTTGCAAACCATTCGATCCTTTTCGATGCGTCCGCGGGCGATACGCGATTATTTGGACCGTTTTGTGATACGGCAGGATGAAGCGAAGAAAGTATTGTCGGTGGCGGTGTGCGACCATTATAACCACGTGCGGCATTGCCTTGAACATCCGGAATCGGAAGAGCAAGAGTATTTGAAGCACAATGTCATTTTGCTCGGGCCAACAGGAGTAGGAAAAACCTATTTGATGCGCTGTATTGCGCGGCTGATTGGTGTTCCTTTTGTCAAGGCAGACGCAACCAAGTTTTCCGAGACCGGTTATGTGGGGCGCGATGTGGATGATTTGGTGCGTGATCTTGTGGCGGCTGCGGATGGGAATCTTGAACTGGCACAATACGGCATCGTGTATCTGGATGAAGTTGACAAGATTGCCGGGCAAGGTGGTGCCGGCAAAGATGTTTCGGGGCGGGGTGTGCAGACAGCGCTATTAAAGTTGATGGAAGAGGCTGACGTCAGCCTTTTCAGTCAAACCGATATTATCGGTCAGATGCAAGCAATCATGGATCTACAGCGTGGCGGAGAAGCACCGCAGCGCACGATCAATACTCGCCACATTCTTTTTATCATGAGTGGTGCGTTTGATCGATTGCCAGAAATTATTCGTAAGCGTATTGGCACGGGGCCCATTGGATTTGTGCAGGGACAAGGCCCCGAAAAAGAAGATGACGGGGAATGGCTTCACGAAGTGCAAACGCGGGATTTTATCTCATACGGGTTTGAGCCGGAGTTTATTGGGCGGTTGCCCGTACGGGTGGTTTGTGATGGTCTATCCGTGGATGATCTTGAGGCTGTGATGAAACAGTCTGAAGGAAGCATCTTGCGTCAGTACCAGCGTGATTTTGCAGGTTACGGCATCGATGTCGCCTTTGAACCTGCCGCCATTCGGGCCGTTGCAGAGCGGGCACATGCAGAAAAGACCGGAGCGCGTGGCCTGATGACGGTATTGGAAAAGACATTGCGCGATTATAAGTTCGAGTTGCCATCGACGACGCGCCGCGAACTGACGGTTACGGGGGATATGATTGATGCGCCGAATCGTTGTCTGGCAGATATTCTCGAAAACAGTGAGGATTCGCGGTTGCATGACTTGGAAGCGGAATGGAAATCGTTTCTTGATGCCTTCGAGAAAGAACATGGTATTATCTTGCAGGCAAGTAAGGCGGTGGCATCGCAACTATTCCAGGATTGTCTCGAGGCCAACCAAAGTCTGGCGCAGTATTGGGAGGCGCATTTTTCCGATATGGAATATGGCTTTCGCTTATTGGCTGCAAATACCGGCAAGAATCAGTTTCGCTTAACCAAAGCATTTATCCAGGACCCCGCTAAAACCTTGTCGGACTGGGTGGCGAAGAGTTTTACGAAAAAAACATGATCGATGGGATCTAGATTTGACTGGTTCTTCCGTGATTCTTCATTGACAGTCTTTGTAACACAACGCAGATTGGTACTATGAAACAGATCATACAGGTATGTAGTTTATGCTTGCTCGGGTTTGCCTCGATAGCTTGGTCGCTGAATCAGTTTGAGCGGATGGAGTTGGTTTATGAGCGGGAACGCGATGATATTGAATCAACATTTCGTTCAGAGCGTCTCAGCCTTCCGCAGCGTTATGTAACGATCTTACGGGATCTTGAATGGGAAGCTACGCTTGCAAATGATCAGGAAGGCGCGCGCGCTATTCGAGATGTGCGCACACAATTTGTTCTGGATCCCACGGCTGATAGCTTACAGGCTGCGCAAGATATAGAAGGACTGGATACCTTGCGGCAAGAATATCAGGTGGCATTCCGCCAGCTGCTTACGACGAAGGAAGAGGATCTTGCCGTCTTGCAAAATCAATATCGTGCTGCGCTTGCGCGTTTGCGCGATCAATTGCATCGTGAAGGGCAAGATGATGTTGCGCAGCGCGTCGAAGACTCGCTGGCCTCGCTACCCACTGTGCAAACACCCGCGTCAGACGAAGATGATTTGATTATCGACTTGGGGGATGATGATGCTCCGACTGACGTTGCGTCTCGGGACAGGGAACCTGCGCCGCGAAGACCCCCCGGAGAAAGAACGCCGCCTGCACCACGAGAGCGTCCGGCGGATGGTCCGGATCCGTTTGATGCCTTGATGGATGCTTGGTTGGAATAGCAGCAAGCATTGTGGCGGAATCCCTCCCGTCTTTGTCTGCATCCACATGCGCGGCAGGTTTTCGAGATAGCTGACTTGACTTTGTTTGTGTAGCCACAGATATTGTGTAAATGCCAAATGCAAAGGACTTTCAATCTTTTTTTTCTACCGAACTCGCATGGATCGAGCAGGCTTTAGATCTGGCTCTTCCGACTCCATCACCGCCGGCAACGATGTTGTATGAAGCCATGCGGTATGGCGTGATTCCGGGGGGCAAGCGTATTCGGCCCCTGCTCCTTTTGTGTGTGGCCAAAACACTGGGTGGGAATTGTTCACAAGCCTTGCCTGCAGCGGTAGCGATCGAGTTGTTGCATTGTTATACGTTGATTCATGATGATCTGCCTTGCATGGATAATGACTCCATACGACGGGGAAAACCCACTGCACATGTAAAATACGGTGAAGCCCTTGCGCTGCTGGGAGGGGATGCTTTACTCACGTTGGCGTTCGATCAGGCTGTTCAAACGCCGCATGCCCCAGCCATGGTTGCACGTGTGCTGGCAGAGGCGGCAGGAGCACAAGGCGTGATTGCTGGACAAGTGGCGGACTTGCAGGCCGTTTCTGGTGAAGATATTACGCCCGATATGCTCACCTTTATTCACACGAACAAGACAGGAGCGCTTTTTCGGGCCGCTGCAGAAATGGGGGTGCATGCGGCAGGGGAAGGAAAAGATGCTAGCGTTCTGCAGACATGTAGGCAGTTCGGTGCGTCCTTGGGATTGGCGTTTCAATATATGGATGATTTGTTGGATGCCCGTACCGAGACAGCATTTTCCAGTGTACGAATTTTAGGGGAGAGAGTCGTGCGGGAAAGGGCTGATCAATACACGAATGAAGCGCTTGCTGCTATTGCGCCCCTCGGGGCGGCGGCGGCATCCTTGCAGAAGCTGGCGCAATTTATGTTGAGACGGGAGACATGATGTATATATTTGTATTGATTCTATTGAGTTATTTCATCGGGGCCATTCCATTCGGGTTTTTACTTGGCAAAACACGCGGGATAGATATTCGCAATGCGGGAAGCGGCAATATCGGAGCTACCAATGTGATGCGTGTGGTGGGAAAGCCATGGGGGATTTTTACCTTGGTACTGGATGCGTGTAAGGGATTTGTTCCTGCGGCGTTTTTTCCGTTGCTGGCAGGCGAGGGCGCGCCTGCATTATTAGGTCTTCTATGTGGTGTTGCTGCAATTGTGGGACATAGCTTTCCCGTTTATCTGCGTTTTAGGGGGGGGAAAGGAGTTGCCACATCGGCAGGTGTTCTTGTCGGGGTGACGCCAGCTGCATTTGGGGTGGGTATTGCCGTTTTTCTCGTTCTTTTTGGTATCTTTCGTTATGTATCGCTTGGATCCATCGGGGCGGCTTTGGCCGTACCGATTGCTTCCTTTTTCTTGCATGATTCACGCGAGGTTACCATTGTGCTGGCCGTATTGGCTGTCGTGGTGATATGGAGGCATAAGGATAATATTCGTCGTTTGTTGTCTGGTACGGAAAATCGTGTTGGTCGGGCAAAGCGTAGACCCTCTACAACAGGTGAGGGATCTTCCGATTCATAAATGCATGCGCTATCGGCACATCATATCCTGATGCTGTCTTCATAGCGTGTTGTTGTAAGGAAATGCATGTGCCTGTTCGGTGTGACATGCCGGGCCGCATGCAAGGTTAAGGATAGCTTGTATGCATGTATTTGAGGCGTTGTCACGATTGCAAGGCTATATGATCGATTATAGTTTTGACGATCCTGTAGATAACTTGTGCTATGATGATGTGCTCTTACAATTGGCAGAATCCGGGATTATAACCTGTGCCTTACGGTTTTGGGAAAGCGCTACCCCGTTTATTGTTTTGGGGCGAAGTGGGAAGCTGGAAGACGATTTATATGCATCTGTGGTTGCGAAAGACGGTGTGCCCGTTTATCGGCGAAGTTCCGGTGGAGGTACCGTTGTGCAGGGGCCTGGGTGCTTGAATTATGCCCTCGTGATTCCCAAGCAGAAGGTTTGGTCGGATGTGCGGGCAAGTTATGCCGCTATATCGACATGGCTACTGGAAGCGCTAGCCGCATGCGGGATAAAAGGTTCCTATGAGCCGATTTCTGATTTGGCTGTTCATGGGCGTAAGTTTTCGGGAAACGCGCAGCGGCGCGGGCGCAACCATATTTTGCAACATGGCACCATATTATATGATTTTGACCTTGGGTGTATTTCAGCTTGGCTTGCGCAGCCGCATATTGAGCCGCCGTATCGTGCCGGAAGACCGCATGCGGCTTTTATAACGAATGTGGCAGTGGATCCTCTTACATTGAAAACCACATTGGCACAATGTTTTCCTGAACCGTGGCATCAGAGCCCTTTGCCGGGATCGGTGGAAGTACTTGCACGTCAACGAGCTTGGGGACGTGTGAAAACCTTGCAGCAGGCTTGAGGAGATGATCTCGGTTTGTCATGTTGTAAGGAAACAAAAGATTTTTCAGACAAATAATAAACAAGTATTTTGGGGCTGCAGAAGCTCCCTGTATATGTATAAAAAAAAGGGGATAAATCATGGCGCAAGTGACACTAAAAGGTTCGACAGTTTCAACAGTAGGGGATTTGCCTGCGGTGGGCGTAGAAGCACCTTCGTTTACGCTTGTAGGAACAGATTTAGGGGAAGTTTCTCTAAGCGATTTTGCAGGCAAGAAAGTTGTATTGAACATTTTCCCGAGTATCGATACGTCCGTGTGTGCCGCAAGCGTGAAGCGTTTCGACGAGGAAGCATCATCTCTTGAAGGTACCGTTGTCTTGTGTATATCGATGGATCTACCTTTTGCACAAGATCGGTTTTGCGGGGCTGAGGGACTGGGTAATGTCAAGACGTTGTCCGCCTTCCGTGACCATGCCTTTGGTAAAGAATATGGCTTGTTGATGGCCGATGGCCCTATAGCTGGGCTTTTGGCGCGAGCCGTTCTTGTGATTGATGAGCAGGGAGTCGTCACATACACGGAATTGGTTCCGGAAATTACACAAGAGCCAAACTATGCTTCAGCTTTAGAAGCTGTCCAGTAACAACGGTTCTCTTGTGGGAAACGCGGTAACTGGTTAGATTGCCTGTATGCGGGAACGACAGCATTTGTAATACCAAACACTGAATCATCTCGGTATTACTGTTCGCGTTCTGACAGGCAGTATCGATCCCACCGATCCCGAACTCTTGCTGAGTCGGGATATAGGTGGTGCAGAGTATTATGAACTGCCGGCAACTTGTTGACGCAACGTTCAACTCTACCGACGCAAGGTAGGTGGGCGGCGTATGCCGGAACGTTATTCAATGTAGTATAACTAGGGTACCTGACTGTGGTGATTATTCATGTATTGTCATCCATACATGGCGTTCTCGTGGGCCATCAAATTCGCAGAAAAAGATGCCCTGCCATGTACCCAATTGTAGCTTACCCTTTTCAATAATTATCTGTATAGATGATCCCATGAACGATGCCTTCATATGGGCGGCCGTATTTCCTTCGCTATGCCGATACCCGCCATGCCAAGGAACAATCTTATCCAAAAGATGAATCATGTCGTGCACGACATCCGGGTCGGCATTTTCATTAATGGTTATGCCTGCAGTCGTATGTGGAACAAAAATAGTAATGATTCCGTCCTGGACGTTTGCTTCGTGCACATAGTTTTGTACAGCGGATGTGATGCTGACAAAATCTGTACGATGAATCGTATTAATATGTAGTTTCTTCATTTTTTTTTCATCTCCTGATCTTGCGTGTATGTATGGATGCGGGTACTATTGACTAGCGCATTTCTTGATGCGAGAAGAAAACGCTTCATCGATGATGCAAACAATTTAGGGCCGAAGCAGGTTGATCCATTGCAGAGTTCATTCTCAAAACGCTTGGGGATAGAAATGCGGGGGTTATTAGCAGGAGTAGAGCATGAAGATGTATATGTATAGCATTGTAAGCATTGCCTTGGTCGTTAGTTTATCTGGCTGCCAGACGACCGGATGGGAACAACAGCAACGGCAAGATGAGCGGTTGGCGTCAGAAATTTCCGAATTACGTGTCAGCATGCAGCGGATGGAGCATCGGCTTTCGGATTTGATCGGCGAGCAGGATGATCTCGGGGCAGACTTGTTATCTTTGCGCGATGCACTACGTGAACAAAGCTCGCGCAGTGATAGTTCTTTTTCGGCTCTTTCTTCGCGGCTGGATGAGCAAGAGGCGCGGCAGCGGGCCTTACGTCAGGAGTTGACCGAGGATTTGAGCCGGCGTATGGAGGAAGTCATTCGCACGCAAGTGCGGGCTGCTAGTGCGTCTCAGCGGCCTCGCGGGTCACGGGCAGAAGTGGGGTATGAGCACGAAGTGCAGTCTGGGGAAACCTTATCGGAAATTGCACGGGCCTATGGGGTGACTTCGCAAGACATCATGCAGGCCAATGACTTGCGAAACCCAGATGTTCTACGAGTAGGGCAAACACTTTTTATTCCTGCGCGCTGACGGTAGGGAACATCCAGCGTACGGGGGCCCGATCTTCCGGAGTAAGCGTTAGGATTTCGTATGCTATGCTTGGCTCCTGTTCCACTTCTTCTCTTTCGGGGCGGGTTTGGCGGGTCCTATCCGACAGCCGCGGGACTGGCCTTGTCATGTTCCGGAGTGATGGTCTCTCCGCTAGCATTTGCTGCATGGACTCCTGTGTTTCCAGTAATGCTTCGACTTGTTCTCGCAGGCGAAGCACTTCTGATTCCATCTCATCGCGCTCTGTTGTAAAGCGGTCTGATTGTTCCGCAAGAATGCGTCGTTGCGCTGCTACATGTCTGGCGGTGCGCAGAATCCTGTCCTCCGAGGTTTGTTGTCGGTTGGTTATTGATCCCAAAGACTGTTGCAACGCAGCGGTTGTGTAGGCTAGCGTGTCCGTTCTCGCATCTGCATGTCGGAGTGTGCTACGGATATAGAGTCCGGCCGTCACAACCGAAAACAAGATCGAGAATAATGCGATTGCCGTAATAATAAAGAGTTTACGCTGGGCTTTTTTGCGTTCGTTTTCGAGAAAAAGCTGAAATGCTTCCAGCACTGGCAGGGAGCCAGGCGCACGCTGTATGCCGGCGAACTGTTTCCGTTCGATTTGCTTTAGATTGTCGTCTAACCGTACCAATTGCGCCTTGACGGTTTTTGGGGGCAGTTCTTCTTTATCCATTTTGCGTTACTTTCCGAGCCGCATCCAAGGTGTTATCTTAAAAGGTGTTTTGGGAGGAGGAGCCGTTGGCCTAGGCTCGGGTGTGATTTTTCGGCTATCAGATTTGTCTGCAGATTCGTC
Source organism: PVC group bacterium (assembly GCA_003567005.1). Taxonomy (GTDB): domain Bacteria; phylum Verrucomicrobiota; class Kiritimatiellia; order UBA8416; family UBA8416; genus T3Sed10-140. Next base: position 2,751 of record PXBF01000183.1, on the reverse strand, counting down.
GTCCTCTTCCCAATCCGCTTCTTGTTGTTTTTCTTGTAGCGCCTGAATTTCTGATTGCACCTGCTCTTCAAGCTTTTCGAGAGGAGAAGTCTCAGGGGGTTCTCGGTCCCATTCCGCAGCACTTTGATGTTCCTCTTCCATTTCTGGCAAGACCGCCTCTTCCTGTCTATTTGCTTCGTCGGAAGGAGGCGTTAACGGCAATTCAGCTTGTTGTTCTTCCAGACCGAGTTTTGCATCGCCGTGGCGCGTGAATTGGAGGATTTCTCTTTGGAATTGTTCGAGCCGGTTGGATGCGGATCGCCAATCTTGCTGCAGTTGCTCAATGCGCTTGGTCAGAACGGCTTCCTTTTGTTTCCAACGGTTGGTTTCATCGGCATGTAGCTTGCTTTGCTGTGTAATCAACTGCTCTTTTTTGCGTATGGTACCCTGCGCATCTTGTACAAGTTTGCGTTGCTGCATGAGTTCGGCTTCACGTTTGCGACGCAAGTCACGTTCCTCATCGTAGAATTTCTTTTGTTGTTCTAATCGAACCTGCGTGGTGGAAAGCTCTTGATCCAATTCTCCGATGCGTTGTTCCAATTCATCTGCCGCTATACGCATGCGCTCTTGTTTTTCCGCTTCGAGGCGCTTTTGTTGCTCCTTTTCTCGCTGCAGTTGCTCGATGCGTCCATCTTGTGAGCGTCCCTGTGCACGAAGCTGTTCTATCAGATCTTTGTGTTCCTGATTGATCGTGTCCAATTTCGCTAAGCGGTCATCAAACGACTGTTGTTTCCGTTGTAGCTCGGCTCGAACTTGTTCGGTTTCACTATTTGCGATGCGCGTTGCATCCTCTAGTTTACGGATACGATGTTCGTAGTCTTCCTTGTCGGCCTGTGCCTGCTCTGATGCCGCACGTAATTCTTGCCGCCTTTCTGCGAGCTGCTCTTCTAGGTTGCTTTGCCGGTCCGCCGCTTCGCGGGCAGCTCTTTCATGGTGCTCTATCGTTTCTTCCAGGTCTTGTAGGCGCAGATTCAGATCTTCAACACGTGCTTTCTCGGAATCAATCAGGTCCGCGCGCAATTGCAATTGACGCCGGTTGTCTTCAATACTTGCCTTGAGTGCTGCCAGTTCCTTGTTTCGTGTTTCGACCAGTTCCTCGCTTTTTTGCAAGGCATCATTACGTGCTGTGAGCTGGCGCTGCAGATCTGCGGCCTCACGCTCGACTTTCTCTCGCTGTTGCTTTTGTTCTTTGATGCTATTGCGCAGTTCGCTCTCTTGTGTGTTGAGCCTGTCTATCTCTTTCTGCAGCGCCTGTTCGCGCCGCTTGGCATCCTGTTGCGCCTTTTCATGCTTCGTGATAGCTGTGGTTAACGATTGGCGAACCCTGAATATATCATCATTGAGCTTCCCTTCCTGCACTTTGGCCGTATCGACCTGATTGCGCAAGGTGTTGATTTGGTCCAGCCGTTCTGCTTCCGCATCCTGAAAATCTTTTTGCAAGGATGCTATTTGTTGCTGTAACTCTTGACACTGGGTGTCTAGGCGGTCTGACTCGGAGCGAGCCTGTTGCAGTGCTTCTTCTGACTGACGGACTTGATCGCGCAAATCGCTTTCTGTCTTGGCAAAATGTTCTTTAGACTCATGTAACTGGTTTCGTTGTGTGGCCAAGTCCTGCTCTAACTGCTCTTTCTCTGCTTCAAGTTTGGTGCGGACCTCTCCGATTTGCTTGAGCTGATGCTCTAGTTCGTTTTCGCGTTGCCGGAAGGTTTCCGCGGCTTCGCGTGCCTCGTTTTCTTTACTCCGCAGTGCGTCTTGCAGCTCGACTACTTTGTCTTGGCTTGCTTGTAGCTGCTTTTGCGTGTTTTCCAAAGACGTTTGGAGGGCTTGTTTTTCTTTTTCGAGTTTTTCGATGGTTTCTTTGCTGGTTTGCGCTTGTTGCTCGCCTTCCCAGCGGTATTGCTCAGCTTTTGCTTCTGCGTCTTTCAACTTGCTTTCGAGACTGTGACTATGTTGGATTAACTCTTCCTCGCGCTGCTGGGTATCACGCAGAGCGGTCTCAAGCATTTGTAACTCGGTTCGCAATCGTTCGCTTTCGGATTGCGCCTTTTCAACTTCGCGTTCGTGTGCATCCACATCGAGTTTCGTCTGGCTTAGCTCTTGTGTGGTTTGCCGCAAATCGTTTTGCAAGCGTTCAAGGCGTTGCAACAATTCAGCTTCCTGTTTCTGGCTTTCCTCACGTAACTCTTGCAAGCGCTGTTCTTGTTCTTCTCGTATGCGTTCCGCTTCTTCGAGTTTATGGCTTTGTTCGCGCAACGCATTTTCAGTCTGGGTACAATGCGCTTTGATTTCTTCTGACTGTTCGCGTTCGTCGCGTAATGCTTCCTGTAATTGGTCTTTTTCTGTTGCCAGTTGTGCGCGGACTTCTTCGATTTGCTGAAGCTGGGTTTGTAGTTCGGTTTCGCGTTTTTGGAATGCTTCTGTGGCTTCGCGCGCCTCGTTTTTGGTCTGGTCAAACTGTACTTTGATTTTTTCTAATTGTTCGCGCTCGTTGCTTAATGCTTCCTGTAATTGGTCTTTTTCTGTTGCCAGTTGCGCGCGGACTTCTTCGATTTGCTGAAGCTGGGTTTGTAGTTCGGTTTCGCGCTGTTGGAATGCTTCTGAGGCTTCGCGTGCCTCGTTTTTGGTCTGGTCAAACTGTGCTTTGATTTTTTCTGACTGTTCGCGCTCGTCGCGTAATGCTTCCTGTAATTGGTCTTTTTCTGTTGCCAGTTG
>PXBF01000165.1 GCA_003567005.1 PVC group bacterium | reverse complement strand
TCATCCCAGACCAGAACCGCTTCCGTCAGGTTCGTGTTTACCGTGGCCACTGCCGTCGCCTCCGTCGGCGTAATGTCCGTTGTATCGAGATCCGACCAAATAATCGCCACCTCCGATGGCAACTGATAACGTACAATCACAATCCCGCTGCCGCCTATGGCCCCGGTGCGACCAGCATGTCCACCACCGCCGCCGCCGCCTGTACCACTTACACCTGGTGAAGCATCCTCATTGCTGGTTGCACCCGTTCCGCCACCGCCTTTTCCCCCATCACCTGCGGTAGCGGCCATCTGGCCACCGCCACCGCCGCCCGCAAACCAGCCATCTTCGCCAAGTTCGTCCCCAAACCACGCGGAGAAATCCTTGCCTTCTCCGCCATGCCCGCCGTCCGCCGAATCCTTACCCGCTTCCCCGGCACCGCCGCCACCAGCAGCAACGGGTGTGCCATCCGTTCCGCCTGCAGCATCGCCCCCGCTATTGCCATAGCCACCAGCCGCTGAACCGGGTTGTGTAGCAGCCCCGCCTGAAGCACCTCCCCCTGGTGCTCCACCGCCTGAACCTCCGGGCTGCCCGTCTTCCCCGTGCGGTCCGCCACCACCGCCGCCGCCCAAAGCAACAATTTCTGCAAAAGAAGAATTGCCACCTGAGCCACCATTGACATGTGCTCCAACGGTACCACCATCGCCAACATCTACGGAGTAAACAGCGGCGCTCAAAGATCGATTGGTCAGCACCAGCCCACCTGCTCCACCGCCACCAGACCGGTATGTGTCATGACTTGTACTTGATCCCCCACCGCCGCCACCGCCTACAATGAGCACTTCCACTTCACCCGGCGATGTCACATCAAAGGTACTCGTCCCGACGTTCGTAAAAACATGCACCTGCCACGGTAAACCTTCAACTTGGATCTCATAGGTCGCGTCACCGCCTGTACCCAGCGCCCACGTGGTCGCCTCCGCCACGTTCGCGCCAGCCGTCACCAACATCATTACCATCACCAGCCAGCGGCCGCCGCCGCGCAGCGTGTTTGCCAGCATTCCAATGAACTTCTTACTCATGAGCATTCTCCTTGGCTTGTCTTCTGTTCCCCACACACACAACAACCATCAACATACCGGAAAGCACGCTAGGTGATACAAGTGTATGCATTGCACCACATTCAGCAGTTGTTCCCTTATCATGCAATGTCACATTACCACCAAACCAACATATAATCAATTGCACTTTTGTGTTTTTTTTATTGCGTTTTTGCGACAAACCCATCTGCGTACCTACCCCTGTTGCGATACCTTGGATCGCACCACGAATCGATTGTAGAGAAGTTTCACCACAGCAACACGGGGGCACGGAGGGGAGTGGTTCGTGCGAATCCGGAATGGAAAAAAAACAAATGAAGTTACAGACTAGCTCGCGCAGATTGTCTCGTCCGCTTGCTCAGTGAGAAAACCGTAAAGCTTGCTCGCAGTATGGAAACACAAATGTTACCCAACACACCTTCATCGAGCAATGTCTACCGCGCACAGAATACACTCGACCTTGGCATTTTTTTCAATATGATGATTGGCATGATTGAGAAGCGTTATATCCGCGATCTAGTATCAAGAATAGCCCAGTCGTTTCACCCGCAAAAGGTAATCCTTTTCGGTTCCTACGCGAATGGAGAACCAACCGAAGACAGTGATGTGGATTTGCTTGTCGTTATGAATCACGACAAAGCCCGCAACGTCGAACAAGCTATTGAAATTCAACTTGCAGCCAAGGCTTCATTCCCGATAGATTTGATTGTCCGGAGGCCAGATGAAATCAGGGACCGTCTGGCAATGAACGATTCATTCCTTCTGTATCTCTTCCGCAGCGGCGAGGTTCTCTATGGTTGATCCTGTCGCCGAATGGATCGAAAAAGCAGAGGAAGACTATCGCGTCGCGTTGGCGTTACGACGATTGAGAGCCAACCCTGCGCACAGTTCTACGTGTTTTCATGCACAGCAATGTGTCGAGAAATACCTAAAGGCTATCTTGCAGAAACACGGCGAGATCATACGCAAGACACATGCACTGCCAATCTTGCTGGATCAATGCGCAGCCCACTACCCGCTTCTGGTAGCAATGCGGCCCGATATGGTGAGACTCTCGGTTTATGCAGTTGAGTTCCGCTATCCTGGCGAGTCCGCGACGGAGGATGACGCCCGTTCGGCAGTCGAAATCATGAAACGCGCGCGACGGGATCTACGGCAAGTCATATAGCGAAACGCTTCTCTCTTGTACCTGTCCGACGACCTCTCCTTCATTTTGCTGTGTCCTGCGTAGTCCCGCTAAGCGGGGCGAAGCATGGACTGTGTCCTGCGGGAGCATGGTTCTGTAGCCTGCGTCCCGAGCAGTAATTACCGACTACCGTGGTTCCGTTTCCTGCACTTCGAGATTTTCCCTTGGGCAGTCACTTTGAGGTCTCCTTTGCGCAGCGGCCAAATCCGGATGGTGTCCGTGGCTTCGATAATTTCGAAGGGCCACCGGAATGGTTTAGATCCGAGTGCTTTGCCATGTGCATCTTCATAATCTGCGATAATCACCGGGCTGAGCCAGTAGTGCATCCAGCTCGGACCAATAGTCCTCGTACACCCCGCGGTTGGTCGTGTCGTGCGCTAGTGCCACTGCCGCTGCCCGCCCGACGACCACGCCGACCATGCCGAGGGTATTCATCACGCGGACGGTTCCCAATGCTTCGTGTGTAACCGACAAATCACGCCCAGCCATGAAGAGGTTTTCGATGTTCCGCGAATAGAAGGCGCGGTACGGAAACAGGTAGCCGTTTTCCTGATCGTGTTTCCCGTGCAGCGGACCGAGAAGATTCGGGCGCTGCGATTCAGCCCATCGCCCGGTAGAATCATCCACACGCCCCCCATGATGGGCACGCGAAATAAACGGGTTGTCCGGCATCTCACGTGCATACAACGGCAGTGGATAATGAAGATCAATACCCCATGTTGCCGGCACACAGGCATCCGGAAACGCTCGTTTACCGCAAACATCATCGACATCAACCAAGACGTCACCGAGCAACTGCAGCGTCTCACGCGTGCCACCCGTATAGGCCATCCAGTACACATCCGCGGTGGCATGGGCACGACCCGATACATCTAGATACGCATAGGCGCCATGATTCTTGATTGCATTCCAGGCTCCGAAGGCCGCACGCAGGTTATGATCCCGAATCTCTTCCAGCTCATCCAGGGGATGCTTGTTGAATCCGCTTTCCCAATGCCAGTCTCCCAGTCCTCCCGCCTTCGACGGTGCCGGCAATAACGGATGATCGATCTGTGGGCGTGCGGGCTTTCCCTCTATGTTCATATACCCGCCATCTGTAGGATACGGAAAGTCCTTTTCGCGCAACGGAAGCGCCCACGGGGTTTCCGGAAAACGCACATTTTCTTTGGTATACTGCCACCGCCACTTGTTTGTCATTCCCATGCGGTCGGAGGGTTCCATCCGGTAATCTGCCCCGGCCTGCAAACCAACCGTTCCGTGTCCGGTAGCATCCACGAAGTAGCGCGCCGCCATGCGTCGACGTACATCGCCTCTGGTGCTCAGCGCCCATAATGCAGTAATCCTGTTCGATTCTGTCTCAACCGCATACACGTGGTGATCGAGGTACAAATCCAGCGTGGGCTCCCCCTGCACAAGGCGCAATCGTTTGATTTCCGCTTCCCGGTACCACTCCTCGCGCTCTTCGACGGCCGACGCATAGCGCGTCTGCAGAATCTGCTCCTTGACGATGTCACCCAGATGCGGATAGCGCCCCGGCGGAAAGTTGCCAGCCGGCGACACCTGAACTTCGGTCGTGGCATTCCCCCCCAGACACGACCGGTTCTGGACTAAGGCCACCCGCAAGCCGGCCCGGGCGGCAGCGACCGCGGCCGAGGTTCCGGCAAGCCCGCCTCCGGCAACCACCAGATCATAGACATGATCCAGAGAATCCTTCACATGCCCACAGCGCCGCCGCCACGCATGCATCGGCTCGGAGCTATTGTCAGGAACGGCGTCTGCATCCTGCGTGAAGAAGATCGCATCGCAGCGCCCATCGAATCCGGTCAGGTCGATCAGGGAGAGTTCAATTTCCGTGGATGCCAGATCCACCGCGCCACCGCATTCCCAATTCCACTGCGCATCCCCTGCCCCGAACACGTGATCAAGCGCTTGTGTATCAATCGCCAGCTTGAAG
>PXBF01000040.1 GCA_003567005.1 PVC group bacterium | reverse complement strand
TGGTGCTCGGGAGAGGACTCGAACCTCCACGGGCTATATCGCCCACCAGCCCCTCAAGCTGGCGTGTCTGCCATTTCACCACCCGAGCATTGGGTTTGCACGCGTCTGGACGACGCTTTTATTGCGCAGGGGTGCAAGGTACTGCATGGCGCCACAGGATTCAAGATTTGTTTTTTTATTATGCGAGGAGCATCCATAGGGGTATGGTGGGAATGCAGAGTATGTGTGTGAGAAGGATGCAGGCCGCAGCAAATTCGGCGTCTTCGTTGTAAAGCTCGGAAAAGATCACACTGGCTACTGCTGATGGCATCGTTGCCACGAGCAGAAGCGTGCGACGAACCTCTCCCGAAACGGGCATCATGGTTAGCAGAAGCACGACAAGCGCGGGAACAACGATAAGGCGTAATCCGGCGACAATGCTTTTGTCGATGGATATGAGATGTTTGGGATGTAATCCTGCCATGCGACTGCCGGCCATAACCATGGCAATGGGGATGGTTGCTGCGCCGAGCATGCGCATGGCATCCAGGGCTGCCTCCGCCGGGTTTTGCAGGGCGGGTCGTGAAAGGAAACTTATGAAGCCGCTGGGTAGTATATCCCGCAACACAATCCATGCAATGGAGATGCCAATGGTTACAAGAGGTGGACTGATGATCCGTTTAAGGCTCGCTGCGTTGATATGGCGTCCGGAAATGGCAAATAGCCCAAGCGTCCATAAGGATAGTTCGGATCCGAGTGAAGAGAAAATAATGCCTGCCACACCCGTCTCTCCCCAGAGCATCAGGGCAATGGGAAGCGGTAGAAATGAGTAATTATTGATAGTGCATTGGAAAAGAAAGGCATTTTCAGATCCCGGGGCAGGCCGGTGGATGAACGTTTCGATAACCATACCGAGAACGAATCCTATGAACATGATCGTGAATCCACCGACTGGTAGGATCCAATATTCGCCCAGTCCACGCAGATCGAAGTTGCGCGTCATGGAAGTGAAGATGAGGGCAGGGTAGAAGAAGGTTGTCAACAGGTGGGATAGCTGTCGCGTGGTCTCGTTGGTGATCTGGCCCTTGCGACGGGCCAGAAAACCAACACCAATCATTAAGAAAGTTGCGAGAATTCGCAGAATGATCGCTAGCATCTTGTCGAATTCCCTCTATGCAGCAGCATCAAACTTCGCAGCGAGTATGAAATCGCTTTCTGTCAGACCATCCACTTTATGTGTCCAGATCCGGATAGTCACGACACCCCAGGTAAGCGTGATTTCCGGATGGTGATTCTGCTCCTCTGCAATATGTCCTGCCTTGTTTGTAAACTCCAACGCAGATAAAAAATCTGCGAATTTATACGTTTTTTGCAAGTGGTGATTGTCAACCACTTCCCAGCCACCGGACAGCTGTTTTAGTAGTTCTTGTTGCTGTGTTGGGTTGAGAGGATCTACGCCTCCCTTGCAAGGAATGCATTCACGATCCGATAAATTGCCCGAATCTGCCATGGTTACCTCCTGATTTTATGTTATCACTATCCTTGGTAGAGTAATAGCCGTGACTAATGTGGCATTACAGAATCAAAATTATAACTTTTACACAATGAAGAATTGCGAGCGTGTTCATGGTAAGAAATCTTTGTGTTGTTTTTGGTGACCAGTTAAATCGTGATGCCGTCCTGTTTGATGCATTCGATCCTGCAAAGGACCGAATCTGGATGGCAGAGTCGGATATGGAAGCAAGTGGCTATGTCTGGTCACACAAACAGCGGATTGCCATTTTCTTGTCGGCAATGCGGCATTTTGCGGAAGATTGCCGTAAGGATGGTTTACCGATTGATTATCATGCTCTGGATGATCAAAAGGAAACATGCAGCCTTGGCTCGTTATTATCGGAGGCTCTGGAGAAATTTTCACCTGCAGCCGTACATGTCACAAAGCCGGGAGAGTGGCGGATCGAGCGGGGCTTGCGTAAGGTATGCCGCAAATTCAATGTTCCATTAGAAATATTTCCGGATCGGCATTTTTTGAGTGATCCAGCAGCATTTGCTGAATATGCCCAAAAGCGCAAAGTACTCAGGATGGAGTATTTTTATCGGGACCAGCGCAAGAAAGCCGGCATTTTGATGGAAGCTGGGAAGCCGGTAGGGGATACATGGAATTTCGATAAGGAAAATCGCGGTCATTTCGGCAAAGAAGGGCCATCGGAGCCAGGCGTAGGGCCGGGAATCAAACCTGATCGTATTACGCGGGCCGTTCTAGAACTTGTTGAAAAGCGTTTTTCCTCGCATCCCGGGAGTCTCAAGGATTTTCGCTGGGCTGTTACGCCGTCTGACGCAGCGAAAGTCGAAGATGTATTTGTGCAGAAGCATCTGCCGCAGTTTGGCCAATATCAGGATGCGATGTGGACCGGTCAACCGTGGCTATATCATTCCCTGCTCAGCTCTGCTCTCAATCTGAAATTGCTGGATCCCATGCGATTGATCAAGCGGGTAGAGAAGGCCGGGAAGGATGGCGATGCACCATTACCTGCCGTAGAGGGGTTCATACGTCAAATAGTGGGATGGCGCGAATATGTCCGTAATATCTACTGGACTTTTATGCCGGGGTATCTGGAACGCAATTACCTGGATTTGCATGGATCCCTGCCAGACTTCTACTGGACGGGCGAAACGGAGCTGGTGTGTTTGCGCGAAGCTTTGGGGCAGACATTACGTCATGGCTATGCGCATCATATTCAGCGATTGATGGTTACAGGTTTGTATGCATTGCTGTTGGGTGTGGATCCACGCAAGGTACACGAATGGTATCTGGCGGTGTATGTGGATGCGGTGGAGTGGGTGGAATTGCCGAATACTATGGGCATGTCGCAATATGCGGATGGGGGGCTGATGGCATCTAAGCCTTATCTGGCAACGGGCAAGTATATCGATCGCATGAGTAACTACTGCAAGACGTGTCCCTGCAACCCAGCGAAGCGAACCGGGGAGAAAGCCTGTCCGTTCACGGTTCTCTATTGGGACTCCCTCCAGCAGCATAAAGACAAGCTTTCCGGGAACCAGCGCATGTCGTTGCAGTTACGCAATCTGGATCGGATATCGACAGAGGAAAAGAAAGCGATTTGTCAACAGGCCTCTCGCATTCGAAAAAAACCAGCAGATATACCCAGCTAATGCCTACCCAAATGTGAATCGGCTCTCGATTGCTAGGTTCATGGTTTTGCATTACGACTAGTGGGAATTGTAGCAAGAAGATTTACAAATGTGAAAAACAGGGTTGCTTTATAGTCTGTATCTTGATAAAGATTGCATTGCTCGTAAGTTGATCCTTTTGCCCGTACTCTGGCGGTTGATGAGCATGGATAGCAGCATCTCCTTTTGTGCGTAATGTGGCAAGCAGTAGACGACACAAGAACAGGGGCTGATTATGAATATCGTCAGAAGGTTCGGGTGCGAGGGATCGCATGTGTTTTGTTTCTCTCAACGATCGTGTGGAGTGGAGCGGTCATTCTTTCAAGGGAAAACATCGCGGATCATTTCGATCATGACTATTACGCGAGAATGGTTGAAGATCAGTTGAGCGGCTTTGATGACCTTATAGACCGCTTCGAGCAGAAGCAGCGCCAATATCTGCAGCTTATCCCGCCTGTAGCAGACCACATCCTATTCCAGTCTGGTGGCTTGCAGGCGGTGCTTAACGCCGAAGTATTCCCCACCGACTTTCTTGCTGGACTTACGGAAACCGTTAGCGCGGATGGGCTGCGTACATTCCCTGTCTGGCTGTATGAGGATCCCGATAGTCGTGGGCGCGAAATTGTTCTGGAAAACAGCGATGGCGGGGAATTAGCACGTTTTTCCCGTGCCCCCGACTATTCGCCCGATTGGTATGCGCGTGAGGTGCATCCACGTTTTGATAGCTACAGCCGTAGCCATCAGGAGTGGATTCTGGCTGCATATGATCCCTCCCGCGTCAACATCCGTTTCGATTTGATTGTCGGAGAAACGGATCTGATAGAACATGTGTGGGTGAAGTCGATCCATACGGCTATACGAATCGAACAAGAATATACCGAAATGATGCTGCTTTCGGGGGGCTATGGTAGTGTCTCCGATTTCCAGTTTGTGGCCATGGAAAAACTGACCAACGGGGCGATGGAACTGACAATCGCCTGGCCTGAAAGCGGACTCTCTAACGAGACCATCGACATCTTCGCCTGCACGGACCTGAATCTGATGGATTGGGAAATCGTGCTGACAACCAACGTGAATC
>PXBF01000033.1 GCA_003567005.1 PVC group bacterium | reverse complement strand
GCATGGTGAACTCGGCTTCTCCCGGCAGGACGAAGGGGTCCGTCTCGATGATGCCGGTAAAAGCATCCCCCTGCGTGCCGTCATTCATTCGGAACGTGTCGATCCACCACTCACCCTGCTTGCCGCTAATCCGGGAATGGTTGACCGGCTGCCGTCCGTCCTTGAATAAGGTGTCATCACCTACCGTCGCCGGAACCAGGCTCCACCCAGTCAGATCGCCGGACTCGAAATCCCAGGTTTGCTGCACCGGATTTGATTGCGCGATCATCCCCGTCAGCGCCAGCGCCAGCGCGCCGACCGTCCATCCTGTCGTCATCCGCTTCATCTCGAACCTCCTACTTGGTGTTGGTTGTTTTCACATGTCCGGCCAGCAGAACGCCGAACACAAACGTAAATACGCATCGGGCTAACGACTTTGCAGATAGGTCTTTCATACTCCGTCTCCTTATCTAATGAAAACGCCAATCAAACTATCCTCTACATTCTCCCTAAATAATGTCAGACATGCAAAGAATACAATTCAGACATGCGAGAAAACTATTCGGACACGGCTTCGGGCTTCATCGCCCGCATATCTCACGAGCCATCTACTGCGAAAGCATGCCATTGCCGGACCGATCAGCAAAGCAATCACAGCAAACACCGTAACCAGACCACGACCTTCGACAATCGCTTCGAGACCGAATTTAACACCCCAAAAAGGATCATCTTGGTATTTCTGGTTCTCGTTGTGGCATAGTGCCAGCCCCGGGGTGTCCCAAGATGATGTATATTGTTGCTTTACGCAGGTAGGGCGGGGCGCCGCACTCGCCGCTGTTCGTGGTGTTGCGCATGAATGGTCCATGGTCTGTCCGCATGACTTGATATGGTCTTTTCTATGCACGATCTACGGTCGCGGACGGTCTGGCAGCCCGTCCCTACCACGGCGGTATTACGTTACAGCCGATTTATGCACGAACCTCATATGGAAAGCCCTTTTGCTTGCTCAACAGGAGTTATCGCGCTACGGTCACGCTTATTAGCGGTGCTGCGTATCGAAGCGGGAGTAGAAATGTCAGAGATGTCGACGATACGTGTCAGCATGGCGGAGCGCATGATCAAATCTAATCACTATGATTCGCAGGATGTTATGAACGACCCCGTGACCACATATTACCTTGAGATGCTAAGCCGTGATGAACTCAGGCCTAAGGCGTGTGCGGATCCGGGGTTGCGGATTGAAGAATGCAAGATCAAACTCTTTTCTTTTAATCGCTGGCTGTACGAGCAGGTGGGGGACGCATGGCAATGGTTCGACAAGCGCTCCTGGACTGACAATGCCTGGCGGGACTATGCCGAGGCCGAGAACCTGAGAACTTGGGTTGGCTATCTCGACGGTACACCTGCGGGATACTACGAGCTTGAAAGGCAGGAGGATGACAATGTTCAAATTGCCTATTTCGGGCTACTGCAGCCGTTTATCGGAAAGGGACTGGGGGGCTATTTGCTCAGTCACGCCATAACATCCGCATGGGATTGGGGGGCGAGTCGCGTGTGGGTTCATACCTGTATGCTGGATCACCCGCATGCTTTGAAGAACTACCGCGCGCGGGGCATGCGGGTCTTCAAAGAGGAAGTATGATAAGGTTTGCTCATGACAAAAGGTGAAAAGCGTAGCGAAACGGTTTTAGGAAGAACGCGAAAACGAGAGAACGTGACGGTCGCGCTCACGGTAGACGCTAATCGATGGCTTCGCGAGGAGGCCCGACTAAGAGGGTGGCGCCTATTTAATATAAGGTACCATTTCAACTGGTTGCCGGCCGGATTCGCGCCACAGGGAGCGCTGGTGGATCGTTTGCCGGATCATAAACTGGTACGCGACTGGCGCAAGGCAGGTATTCCCGTCGTGCGGCTTGGGTTACTGCCTCATCCCGATGACGCGCTGGTGGCTGCCGTGATTCCTGACCAAGAGGCCGAGGGCCGCATGGCTGCCGAGCATTTCCATGACCGCGGTTTTCGCGATGTCGGGTACGTTGGCAGTGAACCATGGAGTGAAAAGCAGACACTCTACGAAGGGTTTCGCGCGCAGGCGGAAGCGCTGGGGATGACCTGTCATCTCACGCGTTTCGGGCACATTGACGGGGAATCTATCGAGAACAAGCGAGCCCGGCCGGAGCGCGAATTTGCGCATTGGCTGCGGGCGTGTCCCAAGCCGTTGGGGTTGCTTGCTTCAGGAATCGCCCGCGCGGTTACCCAGTGTTCCTGGGCTGATCTGGCCGGATTCCGTATTCCGGAGGACGTAGCTATACTTGCGATTCGGGGGGACATCTCGGAAATCTGCGCGAATACGATACCGACGATTTCCACGGTCGAACGTGATTATGCGGGTATGATGCGCTCCGCTTGCGATCTGCTCGCCAAGCTCATGGCCGGAGAACCCGTGCCGAAAGTGCCTATCGTAATCGGGCCGCAGGAAGTAGTGGAACGCGAAAGCACCAATGTACTGGCTACGGATGACGATGCGGTCGCATCCGCGCTGCGATATATGCACAACCATTTGCAGGATGATTTTTCGGTTGATAGGCTGGCGGATCAGACTGGGTTGTCCGGCAGACAGCTCGTTCGGCGTTTCCAGAAAGCGCTGCATCGCTCCGTGACGGAAGAATTGCTTCGTCAGAGGCTTGAGGAGACGAAGCATCTGTTACGGTCCACGAATATCCGGATTATCGATATTGCCCCGAAAGTGGGCTTCCATTCGACGGCCTACCTTCATCGCACCTTCCGCCGGGCCTTCGGCCAGACTCCAGAGCAATACCGTCGCGCAGGACAGTAGCGAATCAGACTACAGATAGCAGACCTTTTCCCCGCTGATTCTGGGAGGCCTGGTTAATCGGACTACGCAGGATGTTTTTCTTGTTTTCTGGGGGCGTATGCAGGACTGGTGAAAAGTGTTACATATGTTGACGACGACTGTAATGTTATTATAGTTTCCGTCAATTGTCTGTCCCTCTATTTCGCTGTCCCTCTATTTCGCTACAGGAATTAATAACAAATGCTTGACCCGATGATCACGAATAGTTATTTATATCAGTCAATATGGCTACTATAAATGATTGTATTGGTCGCGATTTAGACCGTCAGGCATTGAATTTAGCGCTCCAGTCACTCTCCATTCGGTTGGATGCGAATCGAACGGAATGCTACAAAATCGTCATATGCGGTGGGTCAGCGCTGATTCTGGGAGGCCTGGTTAATCGGACTACGCAGGATGTTGATGTTGTTGCCCTGTTGCGGGGGAACACGCTTGCATCACCCGATCCCATACCGCCGGAACTGGCAAAGGCGGTTCAGGAAACAGCAGAAGATCTCGGTTTGCCTGTGAACTGGCTCAATAATGGTCCCAGCCGTGGGGACGGCGGTTTATTTGCCATGGGCCTCCCAGAAGGATTTGCTGATCGCTTGCACGACATACGCTTCGGCCTCCGTCTTCACGTGTATTTCATAGACCGGATTGATCAGATCCATTTCAAGCTGTATGCTGCCGTTGATCGTGGCGGGTATCACATTACCGACCTCAAGGCACTGAGCCCGACAGATACTGAATTGGTCAATGCGGGACGATGGGCCATGACGCATGACGTATCCGAGGCATTTGCCATTTTGCTCAAACAGTTACTAAGGACGATCGGGTATGCAAACGCTTCTCAAGGACTTTAAGGATGAATTCCTGTCACGTGTGCTGGATATAATCTGGCAGCAATGGAATACGCTGGGTGTTTCCGGGCATGGTGGTGTCTGGTCGAAAAGCATGATTGACCCGGATGCCTTGCTGATTTCATCCTGCACGCTTGCTAGATATGATTCCCGTCTTTTTGACTCCATAATGGATTGGCTGCGCATCAACGGGCAATATATCAACATCGGTCGCATCAACCGGATGCTGAGGGATTACCCCTATGCCGGAGATTCAGTGTTTGCCGCCGTTGCCGGATCGATTCGTTCAACGGGGAACGACCTCAAATGGACACGCTCTGCAGCCGCACGGGCTACTGATGACAGGGCCTCACTCTTTTTCATGGCAGATGGGAGCCCCTTGCCGGTTGTCGGCTCACCTGATCCTCTTTTCCAGAATCAGGGATTATTACGCGATCAGTATAAACCAAGGGACACCGCGCAGTCATTCCGCCCTGAACACTCTGCCAATCTGCTACTGCGCCTACGGGCGTTCCTGGGTGTAAATGCACGTTGCGAGATTATCGCTTATCTGCTGTTAAACGGCCGTGGTTCTCCACGAGCTATGTCGCGTAGATGCGGCTATTTTCCTGCAACAGTATCCAAAGCCATGGCGGAAATGGACTCCTCCGGTTACCTCGTGTCCAACGTGGAAGGCCGTCACCGGTACTACACCCTGAACACCGATTCCTGGCAGCACCTGCTGTTGGGGGAACGTTCGCTTACGTGGATGAATTGGATACCCCTGCTTGCGGCCATTGAACAAATCTGGCGAATTCTGTCGGACGCAGATTTCGAATCAAAAAGTCCGCTCGCCCAGGCGTCTGAATTGCGGCGTTTATGGAATGGTTCGCTTCATGACTTGTTTGTCGCTGCCGAACTGCCGATACCCTTTGGTGATGCTACCCATAATCCTGGGGAAACGCTTATCCCTTTTTTTATCGCGAAGTTACGAGCCGTGTTGGATTATACAAGCGATCCCAGTCCTGGCCGTTACTAGTAAGGGCACTTGGGCTGCCAAGATGATACGGAGGTGTAACTTCTTGAATCGTCAGCCGCTCTCGTCGCCCGCTCTCGTAATCCGGCTGACGAGAGCGGGCGACTAGAGCAGATTACGAGTATAGAAAAGATGAAGTTAAAGGCTAGCGCGCAATGCGAGCCACTCGATTCGTTGAATGTGGACAGATGAAATTATTGATGGCAGTATGGCAAGATAATCAAGAAGGAAAGCGAATATGAACAAAAGCATGTTGGTAATGATTTTGTCGGGGAGTCTGTTTGCTTTGGTGGTGCAGGCGCAGACGAATAAAACCTATGTAGGGCCCAACGTGAACCGTGGAAGCACGGCCTGGGGTAATGATTCGAATTGGGATCCTGCGGGCATGCCGTCTGGCACGGATAACGTTATTATTCCAGATGACAAGCAGGCCATGTCAGATGGCGGGGTTGCGGTGCCATATACGGGCAATTTAACGTTGGGCACTAATGCGCGGCTGGGTATTGGGTGGGTTGCTTCGCGGCATGTCGAGGATTACAATGCACTTGGTACGCCAGGTGTATCCAGGATAACCATGGGGGCTGACAGTTCAATTGTCCTACGACCTGGGAGTTGGGGGACGGTCGATTTACCTGAAATCGTACTGGAGGGCAATGCACTCATAACGTATAATTCGTCCACAGAACCCAAGTCGGATTATCGTCATGCATACGGCATTAACGGGAATTACGACTTTGAGATGCGCGGCCAAAACTCGCAGTTTGTTTATCTAACTGCAACGAACACGGTTAATCGGTTTATTCTGGGCAGGCAAGGACATTCGTGGAGGTTGCGTGCCGATGTCGAGCTTGCACTGAATGGTGATGTAACGGTACTTGCAGCCGGAGCGGATCCTCCTGAACCGGCGGCAGACTTGATTCTGAACGCTGCCAACGCAATTTCCCCTTCGGCTACATTGGAGCTGAATGGCTCAGACTCCAATACGCTTGTCACGGTGAATGCAGATAATACTGTATTCCAGCTCTTTATTAATGGCGTGCAGCAACCGGACGGCATATACAATAATTCAGAAAGCTGGCTAAGTGGCAGCGGGACCTTAACAGTAAAAGGTCCGCCGCAGGCCACGCTGATTCTTCTCATGTAGCATGCCAGCGCGGGCGGTTTTGTTTCGGGACCGATCAGCGATGGTGCCGGAACGCATCATGTGATCAAGTCGGGCAGTGGTGCTGACCTTACGGACAACACGTATTTCGACCCGGCCGGCTCAGGCGTTTTGCTGGTCGGAATGGATTTACCGCTTTCCGGGACGGTTATCATTCTACAGTAGCGAACATGTCCGAATCGTTATCTCTGCTGTCTGAATTGTACTCTTTGTGCGGCGATTGTCATTCGTGATATTCTTGTATGACGTTAAATTCTATCATGTAGTGTTTGTGTATTCTCTTTACGCAGCGCCCGCAAATAGGAATGAGACAATTAGGAGTGTGTGATGCGGGTATGGTTAAAATGGCTGGCTTTCGTTCTTTTTTGTTCCATGGTTACAGGGGGGCTGATATCCGAGGCACAGGTGTCCATCCGGATATCGCCGGAAATCCGGCATCAGGAGATGGTTGGTTTCGGCGCTGCTCTTTCCTGGTACATGAGCTTCATCTACAGAGGCGATGCAGAACAGGTTGCGGCCTTGGAACAGGCGATGTTTGCTGATTCGGGGCTCGATATCCTGCGTCTGAAGAACTGGTATTACCCGGATGACTCGGACGGCGGCAATGCGATGAATTTGCACGGCATCAACCAACGACTGGCTGAGGCAGCCAAGGCCGCCAATCCGGACATTGAGATTCTCTACAGTTCGTGGAGTCCGCCGGAAGCTCTCAAGAGCAACGGCGATCGGCGCAACGGCGGAACACTCGCAAAGGATGGAGAGGGCAACTTCATGTACGACGCCCTGGCCGACTACTGGGTCGAGGTGCTGGACAACCTGGGTTGGACACCGGACTACTTGAGCTTCCAGAATGAACCCGGATGGGTGGCCGCACACGAGACGTGCGTCTTCGACCCTGTGGAAACGTCGTCTAACGCGGGCTATGTCCAGGCGGCCGACGCAATCTGGGACGCCATCAAGGATCACCCGGACGCTCCGAAAATGGTCGGGTCGGAGGCGGAGAACATGCCCGCCTTCTTCAACTTCAACCAGCAGCTCCTGAGCCGCCCTTACTTCGCCGTTCACGGCTACCATGTCTATGACATCGGGAACGCGGCCGCCATCGATTCTTCGACAACCATAGACCGCATGCGACGCATCCGCGATGATTTCGGCGACCGCCCGAACTGGCAGACGGAGTTCTCGCGAGGGTTTGGCTGGATCGACACCGCGAGGGTCATACACAACACGCTCGTCGAGGCCAACGCATCGGCCTACATATACTGGAAGCTGGCCTGGCAGCCGACCAGTGACACCATGATCGCCATGGAATCGAACGGTGACTATACGATCGAGCCGCCGTACTACACCATCAAGCATTACGCGCGCCATGTGCACAAGGGGTACGTGCGCATCGAGGTCGCCGGCAGCACCGCGGATGTGCGTGTGTCCGGTTTTCTTTCGCCGGAGGAGGACAGTATCACGCTGGTAGCCATTAACCGTGGAACTACTGCTCAATCGATTGACCTTGATCATGATGCTTTGCGAATTGAGGCGTTGGCTGGCTACCAGTCTGTAGAAGGGAATTTTTACCAGGAGATGACGGGATTGGATGCGGAGAGCCCGATTGCATTGCCTGCTTCTTCGATCACGACCATCGTCTTGACTTTGGCTGATGAGCCCTCCATGGCGGTTTACGAGGGCGACACGTTGATACCTTCCGGTTCCGAGCGCGTTTTCCTTGCACCGCTTGCTATTCCGGTTTCGCATACATATGTCGTAACGAACAGGAGTACGGCTCTGGCAACGCTATTGCTGACCAACATGCCGAGCGCCGTGGTTTTCGAAGAGAATCATGGAACGAATTACAACGGACTTACCATTTTCGCGCAAACCGATGGCTGGTGGTCCAATTGGCGCTATGGCGCTGTGGCCGAGATGATTTTTACGGATGGTACCGAAGATTTGGCCATGCAGCAAAGACTTGAAGGGTATTTGATGCACGGTGTCGGATTCGAACGGATCGCCAGCAATATCCTGTGGAGTGCAGGGGCGTATACGGATGCCGTGCAGCGGACTTCGTCCGGGAACTTTTACCACATCAGTGTGCAATTGGACGAGTGAGCGAGGCATGCGAGAGCCGCGCAGCAAGTGCTCGCAGAAACATGTGGATACGGATCGCCCGGTACATGCGTATTGTCGGAGAGAGAAATGGACGAAAAAAAACCCAATATCATCGTGATCATGACGGACCAGCAGCGGGCCGACATGTGTGCACGTCGTGGTTACCCGCTGGATACGACGCCTTTTTTGGATCAGCTCGCCGCACGTGGTGCTGATTTTCCCATTGCCTATACGAGTACACCTGTTTGCGGGCCTGCTCGTGTGAGTTTCTTGACGGGCCGCTATCACAGTGCGCACGGTGTTCGTACCAACGCGAATCTCAAGGATGCACGCTATAGCGAGGATCTGGTGGACGTCCTGCGCGCGCACGGTTACCGTATCGGGCTCAGCGGAAAGAATCACTCCCATGTCACGGGAGACCGCTGGGATTGGTCGGTTACCTTTGGTCACGATGATTCTAGCGAGCGGAACCGGACAGAAGAACAAATAGCATTTGACGCGTGGATACACGGCTTGCGCCATATGGCATCGCATGAAGCGACACCGTTTCCGCTTGAATGCCAGTATCCGTATCGGATCGTGAGCAATGCGCAGTCATTTATCGAGGATACGCCCGACCAGCCCTTCTTTCTTTGGATGAGTTTTCCAGAGCCGCACAATCCCTTCCAAGTGCCGGAACCGTATTATTCTATGTTCCCGCCGGAATCTCTTCCCGCAACCTTGGCCACCGAGCAGGATCTGGCAGGCAAGAGCGAGCGCTGGCAATGGCTGCATGATAAGTGGAGCGAAGTATGCGGTGATTTGCCGCGCGAGCGCGAACGCACCCGTGCCAATTACCATGGCATGCTGCGGCTGCTGGATGACCAGATCAAGCGGTTTGTAGACTGGCTGGATGAGAAAGGGATGATGGACAATACGGTGATCGTCTGTACATCCGATCATGGTGATTTTTGCGGTGAATACGGTCTCATTCGAAAGGGTGCAGATCTCTCTGATTTTCTGGCACGGATTCCACTGTTCGTTCTGGGGCCGGGGATTCAGCCGGGGGCACGTGCGACAGCGCATGTGAATCTCTGCGACATTATGCCGACACTCTGCCGGGTAGCTGGAGCGGAGGTTCCCTTTGGCGTGCAGGGTCGCTCCTTTTTGTCATTGCTGCATGGACGCGAGAGTTCGGCGGCGTTCCGGTCCGTTTATGCCGAGCATGGTCTGGGCGGGCAACGTTTTACGACGGAGGAAATGGAGGCCTCGATCGATCCTGAAGCCCCTCCGCTGCATTGTACGTTTGATTGTCTGAACAATATGACCCAGACAGGTGTCACCCGCATGGTGCGCATGGGCGACTGGAAGCTGGTTGCGGACGAAACCGGGCGTGAACAGCTTTATAACGTCGGGAACGATCCGGCGGAGTTATGTGATTGCATCGATGACCCTGCGCACCGTGAGACACGCGTGACGATGCAGTCCGAGCTGCTGAACTGGTGTCTGCGTATGCAGGATCCTTTACCATCGCCACGAGGGAAATATCGGTATAAAAAGTTTTCGAAATGAGTGAAACACAAGGGAGGTAATTTCATGTTCAATCAGAACAACTATATCAAGTATTTATGCGCTGGATTGGCTGTGACAGGCATATCCAGTGCGTCCGAGGCAACCATTCAGCCGTCCGAGAAGAACATATTAATGATCAGTGTCGATGATTTAAGGCCGCAAATATTTGCACACGGTCAAAATCTTCATGGTATTGAAAAAATGGTAACACCTAATCTGGATGCTCTTTTGGAGGATAGTGTCGTTTTTGCAGAGAATTATTGCCAGGTTCCTGTTTGTGCCGCATCCCGTCTCAGTCTGATGACGGGGACACGCCCGTACAAGGAACCGGGGCAGCGTTGGGGGCGACACTGGACCTTCAATTCCAGATTGGATGTTGCCAATGGCAGGGAGCCTGCCGGGATCAATCACCCGGGCGATACGATGGTAGCGCATTTCAGGCGGCATGGTTACAAGACGATATCGGTGGGTGGTAAGATTTATCATGACGCCAGGGATGACAAGTGGGACGATATGTTGCGCGTTCCGAATGATCCATGGCGCGGGGTGGTTCCTTATGAAATCGGTGATGGGAGCAAGACGATAACCCGCAATTCGGTTGAATATGACAATTCACAGGATGAGTATTATCCAGACGGGTGGGGCGCCGTTGTCACGATGGAGAAAATCGAGTCGTACAGGAATGACAGATGGTTTATGGGGTTTGGCGTGTACAAACCACACTTGCCGTTCTGGGTGCCGCAGAAATATTGGGACCTTTATCCGGAAGAGGATATTTCGCTGCCATACAATAACTTCCCTCCCGTGAATGCGCCGCCCCAGTCGCTCGGTAATTGGGGGGAATTGCGAAATTATACGGGAATCCCATCCTCGGGACCTTTGGATGATGCATTAGCAAAGACTCTGATTCGAGGTTATTATGCCTCTGTTTCGTTCGTCGATGCCCAAATCGGCAAGGTGATAGACAAGTTGAAGAATACCTATGACGAGGACGGGGTCAGGCTCTATGATAAAACGATTATCGTATTATGGGGAGATCATGGGTGGAATTTGTCCGAGCATACGCTGTGGTGCAAACATGCGAATTATCGCACCTCTCTTCAGGCGCCCTTGGTGATTCGGGATCCGTCGATTCCCGGAGGGCGCAAAACACGGCGTCTCACGGAGTTTGTTGATGTGTATCCAACGCTCTGTGAGCTCACAGGAACGGGGCTACCTGATTCTGATCATCTTGAGGGCACCAGCCTCGTGCCGCTGATGCATGATCCGCAGCGCCCTTGGAAGCAGGCTGTCTTCAGTAGATTTATCCTGGGCGACACGATCATCACGGAGCATTATAGCTATTCGGAGTTTGTGGACGTTGATGATGTCGTTGTCGGGAGGATGTTATACGACCACACAGTAGATCCTGATGAAAACTACAATATTGCCGATATCAACCCAGAATTAAGCCGTGAGCTCAGCGCATTACTCGGGTCTGGCCCCGTTGGCAAACGTAACGCCTGGCGGAACTTTGTAGATGAGGATAACGCCAATGCCCCGATCACGACGCCCCCAGCTTTATCCGCGCCGGTTCATCCGTCAAGCGGGTATCCGTTGACCAGAGCGAACATTGGGGCGCAGGAATAGCTTGATCGGGAGTTTGTTGGTCGTCCTGCAATGGAGTCGCTACGCGAAGATTCACAACACATGCAAGATAATAAAGGTTCATCGAATGTCTAAGCCAAACATAGTAATCATCCTTGCCGATGATATGGGTTGGATGGATGTCGGCTACCATGGCAGCGAGATCAAGACGCCCCATTTGGACAAGCTGGCTGGCGAAGGTGTACGCCTGAATCAGTTCTATGTGATGCCGGCCTGTACGCCGAGTCGGGCCAGTTTGCTGACGGGGCGCTATACCACTCGCTATGGCATGCAAACCGGAGTGATCAAGCCGACGCAGGATCATGGGCTTCCCTCTGACGAGGTAACCCTTGCGGACGCTCTTAAAGGCGCGGGTTACTACACCGCGATTACTGGTAAATGGCATCTCGGGCATGGCAAGAAAGAATACCTGCCCGGCAGCCGAGGTTTCGATTATCAGTACGGCTGCTACAACGGCATGATCGATTACTACACACACATGTTCAATTATCGCATCCGTGGCATCAGTGCAGGTGGCATCACGGGCGTCGAGAATATTCAGGAGGAATGGAAGGAAGACGGTAATGACTGGAACCGCAATGACGAGCCGCTCCATGAAGAGGGATACGCCACCGACCTGATTGCCGATGAGGCAATAAAGGTCATCAATAACCGTGACACCGCGCAGCCCCTCTTTCTCTATGTGGCCTTTACTGCGCCGCACTCTCCCCTGCAGGTTCCAGAGAAATATCTGGACATGTATAGGCCGGAGGAGATGACCATTCCCAAAGGACCGAAAGAAGCGCCAATCTACACCATCGGAGGAATAAAAGATGAAGAATTGCAGCGGCGACGCGCTATTTATGCCGCCATGGTCACCTGCATGGATGCCGGCATTGGTCGAATCATGGACTCCCTGCGGGAACGGGGAATGGATCAAAACACCATCCTCTTCTTCTGCTCGGACAATGGCGGCGCACCAGACCTCGGTGCCCTGAACGATCCTCTGCGGGGTTCAAAAACATCGGTTTATGAAGGTGGTGTTCGGGTTCCTGCATTCATGCATTACCCGGGTAAAATCCACGCTGATACTTCCGTTGATGAAGCACTACATATGGTCGATGTCTACCCGACCCTGCTCAATCAGGCAGGTGTTTCTATCGCTCAAGTGAAGCCTCTGGATGGAAAAGATATCTGGCCAGCCCTTGCGGAAGGCCAGCCATCTCCCCATGACGAGATCCTTATCAATGCCGCGCCCTACAATGGTGCCATCGTTGTTGGTGATTGGAAGTTGGTGCGCAATGGCCACCTCTTCTGCATGATTTCCAATGAAGGTAAAGATGATGCCTATGAACTCTTTAACCTCGCTGAGGATATTGGTGAAACCACTGATCTTTCAGAGAGGTTTCCAGAGAAGGTTAGGGAATTGCGGGAGCGTCTTGAAAAGCACACCATGGAAGCAGTCCCCCCCTTCAACACCCCGGCAGCGTGGCCGCCCCCCCGGCCTGCGGTTCCCAAGCCGGTGAAGGAACAGTTTGCCGGTACCCCAAGGAACTGGGGACACAAGGACTGATCGCAGACCCCGCCATGCAGCCCAAGCCCTATCTTGAAGCCTGCAACGACCAAAAGCTATATTGTTGTCAGTGAAATGTTCGAATCATGAGTGGTTAAGGAGAATCGTAGCATGTCAAGAGTCGTTACTCGATTACGCGATGAATGGAAGTTTACGCGGACACCAGTCCCGGATGCTCTACAGCCTGGATTGGATGATGCAAGTTGGGAGAGCGTTACGGTTCCGCATGACTGGGCTATAGCTGGTCCGTTCGACAAGGAGAACGATCTCGAGCGCAAGGTACGGAAGGGGCAACTGGACGTGGAAGCCAGCGTGCAGGAGATCGCCGGACGTACCGGCGGGTTGCCCCATACCGGCGAGGGCTGGTACCGCAAGTGGATCGAGGTCCCGGCTGCTGAAACACCAAAATGTTACCGGCTGGAGTGCGACGGCATCATGAGTCATGCGGTTATCTACTGCAACGGCAAGGAAGCCGGCGGCTGGCCCTACGGGTACAGTTCTTTCGCCTTGGACTTGACCGGATTCATCCGCCCGGGAGAACGCAATCTGATTGCGGTGCATGTCAACAACCCGGCCTCGTCTTCGCGTTGGTATCCGGGGGCGGGTATCTACCGCAACGTGCTGCTGGTGGAACTGGACCCTGTCCATATCAAACTTTGGGGCGTCGAGATCACCACACCCGAGTTGAGCGACGCGCAGGGATCGGTGCGGGTAGTCACACGGCTGGAGGCAGTAACGCCGGACAGCGAAATAACGGTACGCACGACGATTCTGGATCCCGATGGCACGCCGGTGGTAGAAGAGGAATATAGTATCGTCACAACATCCGTAGTTGAGCAGAAACTGGTGGTTGACTCTCCCCGGCGCTGGTCTCTCGAAACCCCCGCGCAATACACGGTGCGCTCGGAGGTAATGGTGAAGGGGGCTGTTGTCGATACGCTGGACAACCGGTTCGGTTTCCGCACGGTGCGTTTCGATCCGAATCTGGGCATGTTCCTCAACGACAAGCCGGTCAAGATGAAGGGCGTATGCCAGCATCATGATCTGGGGCCACTGGGTGCGGCGGTCAATACGGCAGCATTGCGGCGGCAGCTTGAAATGCTAAAAGAAATGGGCTGCAATGCGATCCGCACGAGCCATAATCCGCCTGCGCCGGAATTACCGGCGTTGGCCAGCGAGATGGGTATGCTGGTGATCGACGAAGCGTTCGACGAGTGGAAGTATGTTAAAATGATCAATGGTTACCATACGCTATGGGATGCGTGGGCCGAGAAAGACTTGCGCGCCATGATCAAGCGTGACCGGAATCATCCTGCCGTGATTATGTGGTCCACTGGCAACGAGATCTCGGAGCAATGGAAAGAGGATGGCGCGGCGATCAGTCAGTTCCTGGTAGATATCTGTCATGATGAGGATCCGACCCGTCCGGCGACCGGGGGTCTCAATAACGTAGCTGCTTCCCGCAGGAACGTGGTGGTACCGACGGTGGACATCATCGGGCTTAACTATCAGCCGCAAGACTATGTGCATGTGCACACCCTGCATCCTGGTAAAGCCATCTATGGCAGTGAGACGGCATCGACCGTGAGCAGCCGGGGTGAGTATTATTTCCCGGCAGTCGATGAGATCCACCTCAAGCGCGATACTTTGCAGGTCAGCAGCTATGATCTCTCCTATGCGGGATGGGCAACGGCCCCTGATGTCGAGTTCCGCGCGCAGGACGAGTGCGATTTCATCATGGGGGAATTTGTCTGGACCGGCTTCGACTATCTCGGGGAACCGACCCCGTATGCAGAAGAGTGGCCGAGCCGCAGTTCCTACTTCGGCATCATCGATCTCGGGGGCATTCCGAAAGATCGTTTCTACCTTTATCAAGCCAAGTGGTCGGATAAGCCGGTGTTGCATCTCATGCCACATTGGACCTGGCCGGGGCATGAGGGCAAGCCTGTGCCGGTGCAGTGCTACACCAACTACAAGGAAGTTGAGCTTTTTGTGAACGGCAAATCGCTGGGCAGATTGAGCCGCTATCCCAAGGGAAGAGTGCTCCAGAGCAACTATCGCTTCCTGTGGCCGGCGGTTCCCTACGAGCCGGGTGAGATCAGGGTGGTTGCCTATGGACCCAAGGGCGTGATGATGAGCGAGACATGTGTCCACACTGCCGGGGAACCGGCGGCAATTACCTTGGTTGCGGACAGACAGACGATGGCAGCCGATGGTGAGGATATGGCGTTTGTTACCGCAAGAGTTGTGGATAAGCATGGCAACCTATGTCCTCGTGCGAACAACAGCATCGCGTTCAAGATTGCCGGTCCTGCCACTGTCGCAGCCGTCTGCAATGGCGATGCGACGTCGCTCGAATCTTTCAAGAGCAACCGCATCAAAGCCTTCAACGGAATGTGTGTTGCCTATCTGTGTTCCTCGGGCGGGCCGGGGGATGTTATAGTTTCCGCGTCGTCGGAAGGGGTAGCGGAAGGTGTCGTGGGATTGCGCGCCGACTGATGAAAGGTCATATATGAAATCACCAAATATATTGTACATCCATTCGCACGATACTGGTCGCTACATTCAGCCTTACGGACATGCCGTCGCGACGCCGAATTTGCAGCGTCTGGCGGAAGAGGGCGTTTTGTTCCGGCAGAACTTCTGTGTTCAACCGACCTGCAGTCCCAGCCGGGCTGCCTTATTGACGGGGTGTTATCCGCATGAAAACGGCATGACGGGGCTTGCCCACCGTGGATTCGGGTTGAATGATTATGGCATGCACATGATTCATGCGTTGCGTAAAGCGGGGTATGTTTCCGCACTGGCGGGTGTGCAGCACATAGCCTCTAAACAGGAGGACAAAGAACCCTGGCAAGTGATCGGCTACGACCGGTACCTTGGCTCTTATTCAGAGGCCAAAGCATGTGAGTTTCTTGTGAATCCCCCCGATGAGCCGTTTTTCCTGAGCGTGGGTTTTGGTGATACTCACCGTGAATTCCCACCGTTGGAGGAGTCCCCGGACGACCCCCGCTATTGCATACCTCCCGCGCCACTGCCGGATACGCCCGAGACGCGGGTGGACATGGTCCGCTACAAGGCTTCGGCCAGGAACCTGGATCGCAAGATCGGTACCGTGTTGGATGCTCTCGAGCGTGGCGGTAAGGCCGGGGATACACTGGTAATTTGCACGACGGACCATGGCATTCCATTCCCGTTCATGAAATGCAATCTCACGGACCATGGGATTGGTGTCATGCTCATCATGCGCGGTCCGGAGGCGTTCAAGGGGGGGCTTGTCGTGGACGCGATGGTGAGTCACTTGGACATATTCCCGACAATTTGCGATGTGGCGGGCATCGAGCATCCGGGGTGGTTGCGCGGCAAATCCTTGCTGCCGGTTGTCCGGGGTGAGCAGGATGCGCTGCACGATGAATTGTTTTTCGAGATCAGTTTTCATGCTGCCTATGAGCCTGTGCGTGCCGTGCGGACCAAACGTTGGAAGTACATCCGGCGGTTTGATGATCGGAAAACGCGTGTATTCGTCAATTGCGATGGCGGTGAGAGCAAGAGTATGCTCCTTGCGCATGGGTGGCAGGGGCAGTGCCTGGAGCGGGAGATGCTTTTCGATCTGTATTTTGATCCGAACGAGATGGATAACCTCGTCACCGGTCCTGAACATGCTGAAGCGCTGAATGAAATGCGCGCACGCCTTGAACGGCACATGCATGCAACCGGCGATCCTTTACTTTACGGGGCCATGCCGGTACCGGCAGGTTCCAGACTCAATGATCCTGACGAGATATCTCTTTCATGACCGCATAAGGGATAGCTTTATTGCTCCTGTGATCCATGATACGGATGGAGTCAGAATCAGCAGAAAGTTTGTGCCCTACAACGACATCCTGCGCGAAGTTGCCAAAGGCAGGTCACATTCCATTAGCCGATATTAACCGGTCTATGGTTGCATGAAACCCGAGCGGCCTAATGTCTGAATCGTTTACCTATGTGTCCGAATTGTTTGCTTTGCATGAGTGATTTCCATCTGGGAGTATTTGGTATGAGCAATGCTGATCATAACGAGACGGAAAAACTGTGGCCTCGGCTGTATGCCCTAAACCGAAATATAGGGAAGGTTCCCAAGATCATGAAAGCTATTCTTCGCTCTATTTTGATCGGTTTTACCTTGCTGACAAGTGCCCCTGCGTACGCGAACGATTTCCTTGACTATACTTTTTCGCCCGCACCACTGGTGGGGAATAACGCGTGGCTCATCAGGAACTTCGGACCTGTCGGTATCGGCATCATGCTCGAGTCAGGTCCCGTGATGAAAATCAATAACGTCGAGACCGGTTCGCCTGCCGGAATGACCGGTGCACTTGCGCAGGGTGACATTATCGAGAGTATCAATGGACTTACCCTTGCTGGAACCGAACGTGACCCTCGTCTGTTTCTTGCGGATATCATCACACAAGCCGAAGCTAGCGATGGCAGGATCAACTTGCAGATCAAAGACAAAGGCCTCGTAACTGTGGAAATACCTGTTCTCGGGCAATACAGCGACACTTGGCCCCTCAACTGCCCCAAGTCCGACGCCATCGTCCGCACCCTCGCCGACCTTCTCGCTGAACAGGGCGATACCGGATGGGGTTCGGTGCTTTTCCTGCTCTCCACCGGAGAACAAAAGGATCTCGACGTCGTGCAAGGCTGGATGCAGGAAAGAGCGGAAATCGGTCCGCATAACTGGGCGATCGGTATTCAAGGAATCGGTATTTGTGAATACTACCTCAGAACGGGTGATGCTACGGTGCTTCCCATGATCCAGCAAGGTGCGGATCATCTCCGGGACACGATCTACAACGGTGCCTGGTCGGGCAGGGGTGCCTCGATCCATTATCAAACAGGTGGCCATATGAATGCTGCCGGTGTCCACTGCCTGACCTTTCTGCTGCTCGCTAAAACTTGTGGGGTTGATGTCGATGAGCAAACCCTGCAG
>PXBF01000002.1 GCA_003567005.1 PVC group bacterium | reverse complement strand
TAATCGAACCTTCCATCGGGTGTTATAGCTTGTATGAAAGATCAGGAAGAGGATCCGGTTGGGTATTTGCATTCGGTTGAGACGGGGGGGACTGTCGATGGCCCCGGGATTCGCTATGTAGCGTTTTTGCAGGGGTGTCCTTTGCGTTGCCTGTATTGCCATAATCCGGATAGTTGGAAACTGCGCGCGGGTCAAAAGATCCATGCATCGGATTTGGTTGCGGAAGCGTTACAGTATCGCCGGTTCATGCGGCATGGTGGGGTGACGCTTTCGGGCGGGGAGCCGTTGGTGCAGGCGGCTTTTGTGGCGAATGTCTTTGCGCGTTTACAGAATGTAGGGGTGCATACGGCGGTTGATACGGCGGGTATTATACCCGTGGAGCAATGTCGAGGCGCTTTGGATGTTACCGATCTGGTGATTCTGGATATCAAAGCATTGGATCCCGATTTGTGCAAAAAAGTGTCTGGCAGCGACAACACCAATGCTCTCGCCATGCTGGCCTGGCTTGCGGCGCACGACAAACCGGTCTGGATCCGGCATGTTGTGGTTCCTGGTTATACGGATGACCTGGATCGTATCGAGGAATTGGCAGTCTTTCTCCGCCAATATAAAAATGTCCAGCGTGTAGATTTGTTGCGGTTTCACCAGATGGCGCTACACAAGTGGGATAATCTGGATGTGAAATATACGCTGCGGGATGTGGATCCGCCACCGCTTGAACGGATGCAGGCGGCGCGTGCGATCATGCGCAAGCACGGCCTCCCGGTTTCGGCTGATTAGGATTGCACTTGGCAGGCGGTGATGGCGCAGACGGCGACGATATCGTCAGCGGAGCAGCCGCGTGAGAGGTCGTTTACGGGTTTGGCGAGTCCTTGCAGTACAGGACCGTAAGCACCTGCACCGGCCAGACGCTCGACCAGCTTGTAGGCAATATTGCCGGCGTTTAGGTCGGGGAAAATTAATACGTTGGCATCGCCTTTCACCGGGAATTTGGGTGCCTTGGATGCGGCAACTTTAGGGACAAGGGCGGTGTCTGCCTGCATCTCGCCCGCCGCGACTATATCGAGCCGTTCACGCTGAATGCGGGTTTGGAATAAGGCATTGGCGGCACGCACCCGGTCAATCATTTCGTGTTTGGCGCTTCCATTGGTCGAGAAGGATAAGAATGCGACCTTGGGTTGTATCTTCAGAAGTTGCCTGCACGTTTGCGCGGTGGCAAAGGCGATGTCAGCAAGCTGTTCCTCATCCGGCTGGGGGTTGACGGCACAGTCGGCAAACATGAGGATCCCATCGCCGGACGGCGCGTGTGTTTTCAGATCCATGACAAAGCTACTACTGCCG
Organism: PVC group bacterium; assembly: GCA_003567005.1. Classification (GTDB taxonomy): domain Bacteria; phylum Verrucomicrobiota; class Kiritimatiellia; order UBA8416; family UBA8416; genus T3Sed10-140. The sequence goes on along the minus strand of PXBF01000002.1, from coordinate 16,370 downwards.
GTTTTGATGCCGGGGGCTGTTCCGAGGACTTGGAAGGCAGCTCGGAGCATGTCGCCGGTGGAAGCAACGGATCCCGCTACCAGGCCATCGCAATGGTTCTGTCGCACGAGCAGATTTCCATAGACGATGCGGTCTGCTGCTGCGGTCTGTGCTTGTTCTGGTGTGCAGCCTTTCTGGCGACGTATTTCGTAGTAGAGGTCTGCCATTTCGTCGAACGCCTCATCCTTTGTATGGGATAATGCCGTGAAGTGGCGCTCCGTGAGGCCGGCTTCGGCGCAAGCAGCATCGATTTCCTCTGGTGTGCCCAGCACGAGAACGTTGGCTGCAATGTTTTGTTCCATGACGCGGTTTGCGGCCAGAACAACGCGCGGATCTTGTCCTTCGGGTAGTACGATTCGGCGAGGGGTTGCGCGTGCGATTTCGATAAACCGGTCAAGGGCATTCATCTATGCTTATTCTCCTGTTTCTGGTTCTGTGATTTGGTTGTCTAGTGTTTTGACGACGCCGCGTGCTATCATGAGTTCTTCGTTGGTGGGGATGACCAGTAATTTGGTGCGGCTGCGCTGCGTCGAGATAATATCGCGTTCACCACTGCAACGACTATTGACTTTTTCATCCAGCTCCACATCGAGACAGGAAAGCTTGCGAACAATTTTAGCGCGGATATAGGAGCTCCATTCCCCGATTCCGCCACAGAAGACAATGGCATCGGCGCCGCCGAGCAAGGAGAAGTAGGCCCCAATGAATTTTACGATGCGGGATGTGAACATGCGGCGTGCGCGCAGGGCTTGTTGGTCGCCTTTGAGTTCTGCGGCGATAACGTCGCGCATATCGCCACTTCCGATACCTGCGACGCCGAGCAATCCGCTCTCTTTATTGAGCATGCGGTCGATTTCTTCGGGCGATTGCCCGAGTTCCACAAGGCGTAGGACGATGGCGGGATCGATGGTGCCGGATCGCGTTCCCATCATGAGACCTTCGAGAGGCGTCATACCCATGGAGGTATCGACAACGACACCATGATCAATGGCGGTGATGCTACAGCCATTACCGAGGTGACAGGTGATCAGGTTGAGTCTTTCGTAGGGCATACCCAGCATAATGCCAGCTTCCTTGGCCACGAAATTGTGTGATGTGCCGTGGAAACCATAGCGCCGGATACCGTATTTCGTATAGAGTTCATAGGGGACGGCATATAGATAGGATTCGGGGGGCATGGATTGATGAAAGGCAGTATCGAAAACAGCCACATTGGGAACGCCGGGGAATAGTTCTTCGCAGGCTTCGATGCCGGAGAAGTTTGCGGGGTTATGCAGGGGGGCGAGGGCGAAGCAATCGTGAATGATGCCTTTGATATTCTGGGTGACCAAGGTCGGCTTGGTTACGCGCTCACCGCCATGCACAACGCGGTGACCAATCGCCTGTACTTCGCCCAATTCCTTGATGACGCCTTTTTCGGGATCTACGAGACAGTCGCAGATTGCCTTGAGTGCCTCGGTATGATTTTTGACGGTGAGCTTGGCCTCGTGTTTTACATCATCGTGGCGGTGATACAGGAGGGAGGGTTCATCTGATCCCAGGCGTTCCACCTGCCCGCGGGCGAGCATTTTTTCCTTACCCATCGTGAAGAACTGGAATTTAAGTGATGAACTTCCAGCATTTATAACAAGAACTTTCATGTGTCATCCTGATTTGGGGTTCTGGGGTTCTGCTTGACGGCATCGTTGTGCAGGATACCCTCGTGATGTCCATGCGTCAAACCCAAGCAAGCGCACATGGCTGAAAAGAATAAACTATTTGCGGAAATCAGGTGGATTCACGCTCGGCTTCGAGTTCTTCGATTGCAGTAGCGGCCGCTTCCCAGCGTTGATTATAGGCCGCAAGTTCGGTTTGGATTAACTGCAGGCGTCGGTTGGTATCTTCAAAATTCGTGGGTTGCTCATCGCTGGAGAGCTCAGCTAGGATTTTTTCCTGTTCCTCTTCAAAGGTGGCAATTTGTTTTTCGGTTTGTGCGAGTTGTCGCCGTAGATGTCGCATTTCCTTCTGGTGTGCTTGACGTGCTGTCGCGCGTTGTTTGCGGAGTTCCTTACGGTTCTGGGGTGCGTTCTTCGTGGTAGTATTTTCCTTTGTAGGAGCATGGGTCTGTTCGTTTGCAATGCGGTCGCGGTATTCAGCGTATGTTCCGGGGAAGCGGTGAATGCCGGGTGGTTGCATGGCGATGATGCTTTCGGCTACGCGCTCGACAAAGGTAACGTCATGACTGACGAGGCATAGGGTTCCCTCATATTGCTGCAAGGCTGCTTCGAGTGTTTCGCGGGCCGTGATATCCAGATGCGTGGTAGGTTCGTCGAGTAGTAAAAAGTTTGGTGGATTCACGAGTAGGCGTGCAAATGCGAGTCGGACTTTTTCGCCACCGCTCAAGACGCTGACGCGTTTTTCGATGGCATCGCCGGAAAAGCCGAATCCTCCGAGTAATCCGCGCAGGGTTTGTTCGCGCATGTCGGTGGGGGCTGCTTGTTTTACGGTTTCGAGGACGGAGTGTACGGGGTTCATAGTATCGGTGAATTCCTGTGACTGGTATCCGAGCACCACATTGTGTCCGAGTACACGCCGTCCTTCTACGGGGGTTAGCATACCTGCCAACAAACGCAGCAGTGTGGTTTTTCCCAGTCCGTTGTGTCCCACGAGGGCAATTTTGTCGCCGCGGTCGATACGGAGGTCAACTCCCTGTAATACGCGGCGGCTGTTGTCGTATGAGAAGGCAACATTTTCGAGGCGTACAATTTCCTGTCCTGCGCGTGGTGGTGGTGGGATACGGATGGTGCCCCGGCTGCGGACGGCGAGAGGTACCTCAACGGTTTCCATTCGCGCAATCATTTTTTCTTTGCTTTTTACTTGCGTTGCCTTGGTGGCTTTATAGCGAAAACGGTTCACGAATTGTTCAGCCTTTTCCCGTTTGCGAGCCAGGTTTTTTTGTGCGGCTTCGCGTGTTTCGACGCGTGCCGCACGATCGGACACATAGCGGTCATAGTTACCGGTGTAGCGTTCGGTTTTGGCATTGGCCACTTCGATCGTAATCGTCGTAAGGTTATTCAGCAGGTAGCGGTCATGGGAAATCAAGAGCAGGGTTCCCTGATAGGTGCGCAGAAACCGCTGGAGCCATTCGACAGCGGGCAGGTCGAGGTAGTTGGAGGGTTCATCCAGCAGGAGAATGCCGGGATCGGCAATCAAGGTGCGTGCCAGGGACGCGCGCATTTGCCAGCCACCACTGAAGGTATGCATGGGGCGTTGAAAGTCTTCGGGGGTAAAGCCGAGGCCATCTAATGCTGCCTCTGTGCGGTGGCGCCTTTCGTAGCCCCCCGCATGTTCAAACTCGGTTTGCAGGGCGCCCAGTTGCTCCAACAATGCAGCACGTTCCGGGCCAGTTGCTTCCGTTAGGGCTTGTTCTGTTTTGAGGATATTTTCTTCGATAGACAACAAGTTGGTGGCGCCGCTTTCCGCAAAGACAAGCAATCGCATTGCCTGGTGGTGGTCGGGAATCTGCTGGCGTAGCAGGCCGATTTGTGTGTCATTGGGTAGGATTACATCCCCTTGGTCGGGGGTAATATCGCCGGCAATGATGCCTGCAATTGTCGACTTACCCGCCCCATTTGGGCCCACTAGACCAGCATGTTCGCCGGGGTTGACACGAAAACTGGCATCTTGCAGTACGGTCTGGGTTCCATATCGTTTGGTTATGTTGGTGAAATCGATCATGGGTTATCTCGGAGTGGTTGGCTCTTTTGGCCACGCTGGAGCGTGGCGTTCCCAGCAAGGGATGATGAGGTATCGGCGTATATATGCAGACTCTTTAAAAACATCGTTACAGGAAGCGACGGGTTGAGCCGTTTCCCTCGGGCAGGTTGCGCGTGTCAATACGGTGATCGAGCATTACGTGTTCCCTGAAGAGAAAGTAGCCATGAAAGGGTGTTTGATTGAGCATGAGAGGGATCCAGTGTCGGTCATCGGCCCACATGCGATCATAGGGGATCTGGTCGAGCGGTGTCCAGAGAGGGGTTGCTTCATCGGTTTCGGTTGGGGTGCCTTCATATCCGGTTGCAGTAAAAACAATGCCGTGGATGGAAAGTCCATCTACGAATTGGAAAAACAATTCACCGGCATACGATACACCTGTAGGGGTAATACACAATTCTTCTTCCACTTCACGTACGGCGGCTTCGATCGGGGTTTCCCCTGGTTCGAGTCTGCCGCCCGGCCCATTGATGTTGCCCGCGCCTAAACCGCGTTTCTTGTGAATGAGCAGGATTTGCTCATCGCGCGTCACAAATAACAAGGTAGCTTGTTGTTTGGGTTTCCAGTTTTTCCAGTCAATGTCCGATAATGCTTGCATCTTGGTCAATCAATTCTCCATTGGTACATGAGTCTTGGGGTATACAAGGTTTCCAGCCAAGCTGTTGGGTTAAGAGACGTCCGTCCGCGTAACAACTGTCGCCATGAGAAACTTTTGTCGTAGCGATAGATGATGATATCGTCGACATCCAGCAACTGTTGTAGTCGGGCGACGGTATCATCCCAATAGCCAATTTGATCGATAAGGCCCTGTTCTTTGGCGTCTGCGGCTGTGACAATGCGTCCATCGGCCAGTTCGGCTACCGTTTCGAAGGGTAGATTACGGGATTCTGCCACTAGGTTTTTAAAACGTGTGTGCATCGCATCCACTACATTTTGCAACATGTCGATTTGTGTTTCGGAGACTTCTTGCAGCGGATTCAACAGATCCTTGTTGTCGCCTGATTTTATGGTGACGTCGCGAATGCCGATCAATGTGCCGAGTTCGTGCATATTCAGCGTCTGAATCATCACGCCCAGGGAGCCGGTGATGGTGGTTGGGTGTGCGAGGATATGATCTGCAGCGAGAGCAATATAATAGGCTCCTGATGCAGCAATATCACCGAAATGGGCGACAATTTTACGGTTAGGTTGAGCTTGTTTAAAGCGCAGGAGTTCCTGATGTAGAATGTCACTAGCTGTTATGCCGCCTCCCGGACTATCGATTTCCAATATGATGGCACGGACGGCGGGGTCCATTGTGGCGCGCCGGATGCTGCGACGTGCGAGATCGGCCCCGCGAATTCCGCCAAACAAGCCGGGTTCGGTGTCCAGTAGAATCATGCCGTGCAAGGGGATTCTAACGACTTTCGTGTCGCCCCGTCCTTCTGACCATGTTTCCGTCAAGGCGGGAAATGCATCTTTCCCCATATGCCGTTTTTCGCTGATAGAGGGGCGTGAGCCGGGGAGTAGTTGGCCGCCGAGTCGGTCATGGATCCAGATCACGCCTAGGACAATCACGACCAGCATAAAAACCATGGTCAAGCAGCCAGGGCGTCGGCTGCGTCGATATGTAACTTTAGACATAAAAAACCTCTCTTGTTGGACTCAGCCCTGCACACAAGTCGCAGTGATCTGTTGCAAGGTCCTGATGCTACACCTTGCTACTATGATCTGCAAGTTGTGATTGATGGGTTGCCATGCCGTGAAACAATGATTACGGTTTGCGGGAATTGTTTTCCGACGGTTTCGGCGGTGTATGGGAAGGAGAGGGGGAAGGAGATGTTTGAGAAAGAACGTGCCACAGCGGTAGCGGCGGTGTTACGGGCAGCGTCGATATGCGAGCAGGTGCGGGCTGGGTTTTCTGCCCATGATGCTCATGAGAAGGATGACCGGTCTCCGGTGACGATTGCGGACTTTGCGGCGCAAGCGATTATCATTGATATGATTGAAAGCATGTATCCGAAGGACGAAATTGTCGGAGAGGAGGATGCCGATTTGCTCAAGGGTACAGATGGCACGATGCTAGGGGAAGCGGTGCTGGATGTTCTCGTGACCGCCATACCCGGGATTCAGATGGATCGCCTTGTGCATTTACTGGAGAGAGGCGATGGTCGTGGAGGTAAAGGGAAACGCTTCTGGACGTTAGATCCGATTGATGGAACGAAAGGATTTATTCGCGGGGATCAGTATGCTATTGCGTTAGCCTTGATAGAAGATGGTGAGGTGGTGCTGGGGGTATTGGGGTGTCCGGCGTTGCCCGTGAATGGTTTGAACGAGGACGGTCAGGTGCGCGGGGTTTTGCTGGATGCGGCGCAAGGAGACACGCAGGTGTTGATGCGTTCGATCGCGGACCCGCAAGATGTGCAATCCGTTCGCGCACGGTCAGCCGTTGAGCTTTCCGAAGCCGTATTTTGTGAATCGGTAGAGAAGGCGCATACAGCGCAGAGTCGTTCCAGCCGCATTGCGGAGGATCTGGGGGTGCAGGCCTCTCCTGTACAGATCGATAGCCAATGCAAGTACGCAGTGGTGGCACGGGGTGATGCAGATGTGTATCTGCGTCTACCGGCAAAGAAAGGGTATACAGAAAAGATCTGGGACCATGCGGCAGGGGCCTTTTTGGTGGAGCATGCAGGTGGCCAGGTAACAGATATGGATGGTAAAGCGTTGGATTTTTCGCAAGGACGAGAGCTGACGCAGAATCGAGGGATAGTGGCGACAGGTGGAGGGTTGCAGGGGCTGGTGCTGGAGGCGGTGATACGGACCAAGCCATCGGCATGATGTCGAGTGGAGGCTGTTTCAAGGTGTCTCGGATGATGCAGACCCGTTATTCTCATTATGGAGGCAGCTGCCTAAAGTCGGAAGGACAAACGCCGCAAAACTTGACAGAAACACGTTTAAAATAGCGCCTTTAGCCGGTATTTTGACGTATGGGCATCCATAATGAGAGCTGCTGGAGGCGGATGCGGATAACAGTAACAATGTAGAGATGAATGAATCAAGGGGCGGTGTGACATGAAGTATGATTTTGATGAAGTGATTGATCGACGGGGGACCGACAGCAGCAAATGGAATCGGAATCCGGATGCGGCCTATTTGCCGATGCCGGTGGCGGATATGGATTTTCGGTCAGCCCCTGAAATTCTCGAAGCATTGCACAAGCGTGTCGATCATGGTGTATTTGGGTATGCAGATGCTCCCCCGTGGGCGGTGGAGGCGGTGCAGGAAAAGCTGCAGCGTGACTATGGTTGGGAAACGGAACCCAAATGGTTTGTCTGGTTGCCCGGGCTTGTGGTGGGGCTCAATTTGTCATGCAGGATGTTGCCTTCGCCGGATGATGCGGTGGTGACGACTACTCCCATTTATCCTCCCTTTTTAAGTGCGCCTGGGTTTACGGGGCATCCGCGCGTGGATGTGCCGTTGATACAGGGTGCCACACGTTATGAGATGCCATGGGATGATTTGGATACTGCCTTTGCCAAGCCGGCGGCAAAATTGTTTTTGCATTGTAACCCGCACAATCCGGCTGGTTGGGTGATGCAGCGCGCTGAGCAGGAGCGCTTGGCCGCGCTTTGTCTGAAGCATGATATGTTCATTTGTTCGGATGAGATTCATTGCGATTTGGTGTTGGAACCGGAGTTGCAGCATATTCCGATGGCCATGGTATCTCCAGAGATAGCGGCACGTACGATAACGCTTATGTCGCCGAGTAAAGGCTATAATTTAGCGGGATTAATGTGGTCATTTGCCGTGATACCGAATCAAACGTTACGCAAAACGTTTTTGCGCACAGCGCGGGGCATTGTCACGGAACTAAATGTTTTTGGCTATGCGGGAGGTGAGGCGGCGTATCGTCATGCAGGTGATTGGCATGCGGAGCTGATTCAGGTTCTGCGCAGGAATCGGGGTTTGGTAAGGGATACGGTTGCAGATCTGGGGCTTTGGATGCCGGAAACAGACGCCACGTATTTGGCTTGGATTGATTGTCGAAGTCGGCAGTTTCCGTGTGAACCATCCTTACATTTTGAAAAGAATGGTTTGGGGCTTTCGCACGGTTCGGCATTTGGTGCAAAAGGATTTGTACGCTTAAATTATGCCTGTCCGCTGCCAACTTTACAGGAAGGGTTGCGCCGGTTTCGTGAAATTGTAGCGGATTTACCTCTGTTTGCAGGCGATTAGACCTGCTATTATCCTATGGTAATTTGGTGATCTGCTAGCTTTTTTTGACATTCTAAACAAGATCGGCGATTCGGAGATTGTAATGAAAGCAAGGGAACGACTTCCGCTGCAGGTGCTCACGTGGATTTGTGGTCTGGCCATGATTCCGCTTTTCCTATTGTGGCTTGTCAATGTTCAGGCTGCTGTGCAAGTATTTGTGCCATCCGCAGAGCTACTGGAACGAATGCTACCTTCGCGCTGGTACGCAGTGGCGCAGTGGCTGTCGGCGGATTTAAGTTCCATCAGTACCCTGGTTCCTGTCCTGCTGCTGGCGTTTCCATGCGTACAGGGTATTCGGATGTTGCGTCTGCGGAATCGCACGAATATGCCAGATGTCGATTTGGAGGCGGATCCCTATCCACCGCATTTTGCGTTTTTTCTGGTCATGCTGGGTTTGGTCGGCACGTTGTATGGTCTGATGATCGGGCTGGATCTGAGTGGTGTTTCCGATCTGGCAGGCGAGCCGCTTTCGCAGGATTCCATTCGGCAATCCCTGGATCGTTTGCTGGGAGGAACCGCAACGGCCTTGCTGAGTTCGCTCGTGGGTATTCTCGGTGCGTTTGCTGCGGCACGCCCATTGGCTTGGATATTCCGGCGGGCAGCGGGTTTACAGACAGAAGAACGCCGGTATAGTTTGTCTGAAACCGTTGCGCATTTGACAGGAGAACTCGAAGCGCTGGCGGCGGTGACTCGGTCAACGACGAGCTTACTGTCGCCAGAAACGGCGGATGCCTTATTGGCAAAACTGGATCGGCAGTGTGAATCTTCGGCCTTGCTGTGTCAGCATGTGGCGCAGCTGCAGGTGACGCTACAATCGATTGCGGAAACGCTTGCAGATCAGCATACCATTAAGGAAGCCGTGCTAGGGATGCAATCTGATATTTCGCATACCGCAGGGCGTACCGTGGAGATGCGGGATGCCTTGTCTTCCGTTCAAACTACCGCAGAGGCACAGCGGCAAAGCTTGACCGCGATAGAGGAAACAGATGTTGTCATTGCTTCCAAGCTTGATGCGGTTGTTGCGGTGCAACGCGAAGGTCTGGATGCTTTTGGGCAGGCATTTGAGAAAGTGCTTGTTCAACTGGAGGAGGGACGCGCCGTGATTGTGCAGGACCGCGATGCCTTGCGCCGGGCATTGTCCCTTTATGCCAATGATGCTGGAGGGACCAAGTGATGTCTGCCGAAAAAATCGAGCAAGAAGACATGCGAAAAATCGAGCAGTTGGCCAACCGCGGCGGTGGTCTTGTCTCTGGATTGAGCCCCAACGATGTCCTTGTGCAGATTGCGCTGCCGCTCGTACTGATTCTTGCCATTGCCACAAGATTGATCACGATGAGTCAGGCCATTATGGATCGCTCGCAGAGTGCGGTTCTGCTGGATCTGTGGAAACAGCAGCTCATTTTACGCATGGAACAGGTATTGGGAGAATGGGAGCAGGCAGCCGGGCTCAATGTACTGGAAGACCCTGGCCGCATAAGCTGGGAGGAAAATTGGCCTGATGACACGCGTCTGTCCCGCCTGTTCTCGACCGCAAGTGTTTTGAATGACATGGAGGCGTTCACGTTATCGCTCTATCGCGCAGCGTTGCACTACCAGCCATCCGAGGAATCGGCCGCTGAGGCGTTTTTCCCTTTGCATGATCCCCGGGAAACGGATGCTACAGACGTGGATCATTTGCCGGATGATTTCGTCGTTACCCCGGAGCGGCGGGCCTTTGCATTGCGATACTTGGAAGAGCGTGCACAACGATGGTCAGATACCATTGAGGCCACGCAGTGGGATGTTGTGGGTCGGATACTATCAGGCTTGCCGCCGGATGATGATCTACGTGATGGGCGCATGGCGCGACAGATGCGTCGCATAGCCGATGCGTTGGAAGACAGAGGTTTTCCGCTTCTTGATGGGGTTGTCCGGGCGCATGGTGAAGATGGAGGCGAGTAAGTATGCAGCAATCGTTACGGGGCCATGTTGGTTGGTGTGTTTGGGGGGCGATAACTCTGATTATGTCGGTGGTACCTTCGTATGCACAGCCTGTGAGTAGCCGTACGACCGATGCGCGTGACCGTGCAACGCGTCAATTGGCTGTGCATACTGCCGCCCGCAGGTTTTGGGAGGCGCTGCCGGCATTGGGTTCTCCTGGAGAGGAACGCCTTGCGAGCCTGCGCGAGCAGTTACGCACGGCTATGCAGGAGGATCCGGAAACGCACCGTCACCAGAGCAAAAGCAAAAAGGTAACGAAAACGATTGCCCGAGAACGGCAGGAAGCCTGGCTGACCGCATTACGCGAGCAAATGCTCGAGGAGGCGCGAAACCAGTCGCCCCTTCCAGTCAGCGCAGAAGATTGGGATGCCGCGCTCGGGGAGCGGGGTACACAGCGCATGGCCGAAGAACAATCTACCTTTGAGGAAAAAGTGTTCCCAGAACTTTATCAGAAGGCTCGCGAATTGGCGGTTGCGAGCATGCGCGCGACGTTGGATCGGCGTGTGCAGCAACCGGCCTTTGATGAGCTGGATGCAAAACTGCTTGCGCTCGGCGGGGGGGGATTTGTCGGTCGACCGTGGCCTGCCGTCGCGGAAGAGGGATTGCGGGATTGGCTGGCACCATTTGTTGGTCTTGACGACATGCCGCTCTTTGAGGAAGTCGAAGCTTATGCGCGGGGTCTTGCCCGCCAGGAAGCAGATCGGATTCGTGGCCAGTATTTGCAGCAGGTTGAAACGGCAGACCGCAAAATGGAGGTTCCGGCAATTGCTGCCTTGCGCTTAGCTGCTGATATTTCCGCCCAAACCGTAGATCGCGTATCGGAAGAATATGATGTGCCCGTATTCACGGGCGTGCGCAAGTATATTGAGGATCTGGCGGTCAAGACCGAGGGCGCACGACTGCGCGATTATGTTCAGGAAACGCCGCTGATTCAAATATCGGATGATGCGTTGGTTGAACGCATACGCGCTGACTGGCAGTCACATCGATCACGTGATGCCAGCCGGAATCTTGCACTGGTGTTTTATCGCGAAAAACTGATTCCACCTGTTGCGTCAAGTTACGCGGGGGAAATTGATCATGCGAAGCCGCATTTTGCGTCCCAGTTACAGGATCGGGAGACCGAAGCGGGAGCTGCGTTTACAACACGGGTGGTGGAGACGCTAGATGAGGTATTTCCGGAAGTTCGCGATGCGCTGTCCACTGCCCAGTGGTCTCGCAAAGGAGCTGTTCTCGATGATATGCAGACTTTGCCGGATGCCGTTCTGGAGGGCATCGTTGCGCGCAACGGCCAGGTGTGGGATGAACTTGATCCAGCTCTTGCTTGGTTTGCTTCTCTTGAAAAGGAGCTTGTGCCGAAAGATGTGGAACGGGATTTGTTGCTCGAAGAAAATGAAACCCGGATGCTGTCACAAATCCATGATTTGGTGCGGGCGGGGTACGAGGCCGTACAGGCGCAACTCGCGGCATTGCGAGAGTTGGAGCGAGATCGCTCCGCACAGTTGCAAGAAGAAGTCCAAGCAGGACGCACGTATGAAGAACTGCATGCTGATTGGCATCAAGCTCTTGTTGATATATGGGCTGGGCATGTGGAAGAACATCCCCATTATCCGGATATAACACCGCCCACCGAGGAAGCGCTTGATCGGGCTGTCCGGCAGTTTTTCGACACTGTGCGCCAGACGGCTGAAGAAGAGACGCTTTTGGTTGATGCGGAGGAAACAGCAGAAGTGCCGGAAGATGCGGCAGAGACCGCGGCGGACGACACGGTAGAACCGCAGGAAGTTGTTGCCGAACAGGATACCAGTCAGGACGAAGATGAGGACGACGAAGACGAAGAGGAGGATAGCGAAGACGAAGAGGACGGTGGCGCAGGTTCAGATGTCTCGATGGACACAGATAAAGGTGCGCGCATCGCGCCGGACATCTTGCTTCTTCTTCGTGGGGATGATGAAGAACGTGTGCAGGTTGAGTTGCTGGTGCGGGGGGCAGATAGGGGAGAAGTATGGGAAGTCGATGCAAGTGATCCGGAAGCGTCAGCAAAGCAGCTTTTCGAGAGAATCGAGCCAGTCCTTGCAGGGCTCGCGAAAGAGGGCTTTCCCGCCGCGCCTCGCTTCCTGGGCATCTGGCGACGTCAGCCCACTCCCCTGCATTTCTACACGGTCGTGGAAAGCCCAGCCGTTCGCCACCGTATGAGTTTGCTGTTACATGAAAAAATAGAAGACTACCTTCGCCAGCATCTTGCAAGTGATGCCCCCGTCTCCCTGCGATGGGAGACCGGCCTGCAACCATGAGTTCCCCAAAAGGGGACACACAACATACGCGGGGCGCGCGCATCTTTGTAGACGAAGCATTTCTTCGCTCCACCAAACACCTGCGTTCAGCACGCGCCGCGTCACTGCCTCTCCTGTTGAGCAACACAAAACCACGTCATGAACAGTCACCGCACAAATTTTCTCAACTTGTCTGGTTCCAATCCGAGAATCCTATGGAGGGGATGTGATTGATCCTTTCTGCGATCTCACGAAACATCCTGTCCCCATTGTTCCTTCTGTCATTTTTCCCTGTACGCCGATAGAACGGGCTTGATACGGTTCTCCAGCCATTCATCGTCAATTTGAGGTCTTGCCATGGTTAACGATAAAGATAATCCGTATCGCCCTTGTCCTTGTGGCAGTGGCAAAAAATACAAATTTTGCTGTCAGCCAAAAGATCGCGAAACGAAAGCGAAGCATGATGATTCGCCGCTTCTTTTCTTTCCCAAGAAAACAGAAGATCCGGCACCGCTCGAAACGCCAGAGGATGTTATCGTGGGCGACCTTGATAAAAGCCAGAAACTTTGCGCAAAGGGTCTCAAACTCATGGCATCCCAAAAATACAAGGCAGCCATCCCCGTTTTCAAGCGGGCCCATGCAGCGGCACCGTTTGCCTATACGCCGGCAAACAACTGGGCATTGTGTCTTTTTATTACAGGCAAATTGGACGAAGCCACCGGAGTGCAAAAGGAAAGCCTGGATCTGTCGCCCTTGGAGAATCCCTTTGGTATGGCAAACCTCGCTGCGTTTCTCTACATCAAGGGAAAAGAAAAAGAAGCAGATGCAGTCATCAATAAAGCGATTACAATGGAAATGCCCAGCTTGGATGCATGCGTCAAGGTTTGCGAAACCTTGGCGCGTTTCAAACGCCACAAAGACATTCTGCGACTTGCAGACCGGAGCCCCTATAAAAAAGAATCCGATATTTGCTTTTATACTGGTGTGGGTGCCGCAAACCTTGGCGATATCAAGCGTGCACGCTGTGACCTGCTGGCAATAGCCTTCAGCCATCACAGAAAAGATTTGGCACTCAAGTATGCAGGCTGGTTACGTGAAAAGCGAAAACCGGATACAGTCATGGAAGATTGGCCTTATCTCGCACCATACGAAATTTGTCCGCTTGCGGTAATGGAAGCTGCCATTAAAGGGGATGAACAGGAATGGGGATCGCGCAAGGTTGCCGTCGATATAGCTGAATCCATGTTCAACGACCATGATCTCAATGGGGACGATGCGGCAATGGGACTACTTACATCGGCCAAGCACCCCCACGCATCGACACTGCTGTGGAAGATCCTCAAAGGCACTTTTGGTACCGATGCGTTGCGCATGCAGGCATTCCAAGCACTGCAGCAGCGTGGAGAAATCAAGAATAATCAGGAAATTGAAATCTACATTCGGGGGCGATACACCAAAGCCCAGGCTACGGGAAGCTATCTAAACCCTGAAATCAAGTATGGAGGAGAACTGCCGCGACCGTTGGATGCCCGGTATCAGAAAGCCGTCAGGATGCTACAAGATCGCACGGTAAAATGGGAAAAACTGGATCAGGAATTCGCCGCAATTGCGCGGGAGGCACCCGAGTTCTTCCCGGCACGCCACAACCGAGCCTACACTTTGTTGAATCTTGAACGTGATGATGAAGCCGAGAATCTTTTACGCGACATCGTGGCCAAGCACCCGGACTACCTCTTTTCCTCAGCCCTGCTGCTGGAATTGTTCACACTGCAAAGCCGCAAGCAGGAAGCCGAACAACTGATAGAATCCACGGCAATCCCGGACGAGACACATCCATCCGCCTTGACAACATGGCAGATTGCGCTCACGCAATATTACCATAACCAAGAAGATTACGATGCCGCCGAGCAACACCTCTCCATGGCACACCAGATTGCCCCTGAACACCCCATCGTCAAACGACTCTGGCAAAGTCGGCACTTCTAATACCAAGCTCTATAATTTTCTGGTATATACCGCCTGCCTTTCTGGCTATGGTGTGCAAATTAAGCCGTAACTCACTGATGCAAAGATTACTACCTAGAACGTCCCCGTTCTCCCCCCGTTCTCCCCGTCCCCGTTCTCCCCAATCAGGATAAGGCCTCATTTTCAAAGCAGACCGGCGGCGGGTTGATCGTATTGCGAATTTCTGGTGGTCTGTAGTCTGACTTTAGCCGTAGACGTCTTCGAGGTATTGTTCGGTGCGGCGGAGATGTTTGCCGTACTCTTTGGCTTCCTCTTCCGATAGGTTGCCAGCCTTGGCAGCACATTCAACAAGGGCGGCAAATACGTCGTGGGCCAAGTCCTGGCCGCCACTGACGTAGATGCGGGCACCGGATTCCATCCAGGCATAGACTTCGTCGGCATGCTCCAACAACTTGTGGTGTACATACACTTTTTGTTCCTGATCGCGTGACCAGGCTGTAGTGAGGCGCGTCAGGGTTCCGTTTTTCAGATATTCGTTCCATTCTTCCTGGTAGATAAAGTCTTTATCCTCATGCGGATTTCCGAAGAAGAGCCAGCTTTTACCCACGGGCTCGGAATGTGGCAACAAGGCGCGTTCCTGAATAAATGCGCGGAAGGGGGCAACTCCAGTGCCAGCTCCGATCATGATGATGGATGCGGAGTGCTCTTTGGGCATGCGAAAGCCTTCATTGGGGCGGATGAAAATAGCGATGCGTTCTTTTTCGCCGACACGGTCGGCCAGGTAGGTTGACACCATTCCTCCGCGCTCCCGTCCCAGTGATGTGTAGCGCAAGGCACCGACTAGAAGGTCAAGGCGATCGGGATGCCGCACCTGTGTTGATGTGATGGAGAACAGGCGGGGTGGGGCCACGCGCAAAACATTAAGCACGTCTTCTGGTGTGTAGGTGGCAGGATAATCCGATATTAGATCAAGAAAATCCCGACCATGCATATATTCCTTTAGGCGGTGTTCGTCAGCCAGAATGGCATCTATTTCTGCGCTTTTGGCAAGTATATTGTGTTGTTTCAATACGGATGGAATCAGCACGGTGAGTTCCCGCGTTTTGAGTACGTTTGCCAACGGTTCACCGGTTTCGGCAATCGATGTGCCGGTCAGATCCAAAGCGGATAATACCGCTTGAATCAACGAATCGGAATTCTCGGCGAGCACGCCGCATGTGTCGCCCGGTACATATTTTAATTTTGGATTATCCACGATTAATTCAACGTGGTAGCTTTCTTTGGGGGATCCTGCCGCGTTGAGTTTTACCTTTGATTGTACGGTAGCCAGAAATGGATTGTGCGGAGAATAGCCTTCTTCTTCCTCCTCTGGCGGAATTTCCACGGGCACGTCGATTTCACCTGCCTTGTGGGGAACAAGAGCCTGAAAGACGCCCTGGGTCCATTGTGCGGCCGCTGCATGAAAATCCAGATCTGCATCGATACGCTCAAATATGCGTTGTCCCCCTGCCTTTTCCAGCATGGCATCCAGATCGGCGCCTGCTTTGCAGTAGTGAATATAACTTTTGTCTCCTAAAGCCAGCACGGAGAAACGCAGATTCTCCAAAGAAGGCCCATCTGTCTTCTGGAGGTATTCGAAAAGCGTTTCTGCTGAGGCTGGTGGATCGCCTTCGCCATACGTACTGATGATAGCGATCAGGTTCTTTTCTTCTTTGAGGTTTTCGGGCTCATACGTGCCCATATTGATCCTTTTTACCGCGACCCCTAATTGTGCCCCTTGCGCCACGATGCGTTTGGCAATGTGTTTGCCGTTTCCGCTATGCGAGGCCACAAGCAATGTCACGCGTTCTGTATTCGGGTCGGACAAATCAACTTCCGGTATATCCGCGTCTGGATCTTCGTATTGCAGAGCGGGAATTTCTACCGTTTTGTGGCGCTTTTCCTCTGGCAGTAAACTGTCGATAATTTCCTGAAGGCGCTGGCTGGCGGCGTCGAGTTGCGTGAGCATGGTTTGTTGCGCTTCGGCGGTTTCTTCTGTCAGCGTGGGTACCAGCTCACGGTAATAGGTAATTCCGTCGGCAAGATTCGTATGGAATTCCTGGATGT
>PXBF01000060.1 GCA_003567005.1 PVC group bacterium | reverse complement strand
TTCCTGCTGTGTTGCAGGACCTGGCCGCGCAAGGGCGATTGGCTGCAGATCACTTTCACGATCGCGGTTTCAAGAATATCGGGTTCATCGGGTATAATCCGCAGAACAAGGATGCTGAGCAGCATGGCAAGCCTGGGCGGATCGCTTCTTAGGTTGTAACTTCATGGAAAGACCACAGGCTACAGACTTTTTCCGGATCACGAGAGCGGGCGCCGAGAGCGGATTACGAGTAAATAATCCCAAGTATCACCTCTGCATCATCTTGCATTGCAAAGCAGCAGCTCCCTTTCTTGCCTTCATTCGCGGCGTATACAGTATGGCGGGATTGTGTTTCTTTGTGAACGCAAAATGTGGGTTTGTTGCCACTCTTTGGTGTGGTATGTTTTAACTGAAATGTTGTGTGATTCGGTGGGAATGCTGGGAATCGAGACAAGCTAGAAGTACATTGCGGAACTGGATAGGTGATAATGAATAGGAAAGCGATAGTGATGGCGATGTTGTTGGCGGGGATATGCTGCGTGCAGGCGGTGGAGGGGGAAACGATGTCATTGGGAAGCAGACCATTGAAAGTGTTTATTCTTGCTGGACAATCGAATATGGAAGGGCATGCGCAGGCGCGGACGTTTGACCATATCGGCATGGATCCGGTCACAGCACCGATGCTGGAAAAAATGCTTGGGCCGGATGGCGAACCGCGCGTGTTAGACGACGTGTTGATAGCATCGATCAGAGGCGAAGCCGTAACCGAGGAACTGTTTGGACCACTCAATGTGGGCTTTGGCGCCGAGCGGCATGGACCCAAGATCGGACCTGAATATACGTTTGGTATTTATATGCATGAGGCTTTGCGGGAACCGATACTGTTGATTAAAACGGCCTGGGGCGGAAAAAGCCTCTCGTTTGATTTCCGGCCTCCGCGTGCAGGCGAATGGACGCCACCTCCGGTGGATCCGGAACTTGAGGATGTTCAGAAGCCGGATCCGCTGCCCATCCCCGCTTCACTGGATATACCCGTAGGCTTTGTGCCGAGCCGGGAACATTTCAATCCTTTTACCCGTCTGCCAGGATTTTTCTTGTACAAGGGCTTGCGTGGAGCAGATATGGGCCAGCACAACGGTGTGTATCCTATCTATATCTGCCAGGATATCAGGGCCGACGTGGATGACTTTCCGTTGCGCAAGGGTGACGTTATTGTGGGCATCAATGGCGAGGGCTTGACGGAGAATCCAAGGGATCATTGGCGACGTGTTGTTTGGAATGAAGTCATGAAGTCCGAAGTCGATTGGACGCTTACGGTAGCGCGATGGCGTGATGGAAACATCAAATCATTTGATATTGACTTCGCTGCAATTGCATTCCCGGGTGGTAGGGCGGATATTCCGGAATTTTTCAGGCAGCAGGAACGCGAGCGGCAGGAAAAGGCCCAAGATGAGGGGTTGTATTATCGACTGATGATTAAATACATCCAACATGTTCTGGCTGATATTGAGCGGGTGTATCCTGATTACGATCCAGAACAAGGGTATGAAATTGCGGGTTTTGTCTGGTTTCAGGGGTGGAACGATCTGGTTGACGGCAATGCATACCCCCGTCGAGGTCAACCAGGTGGCTATGATATGTATAGCTGGCTTCTTTCGCAGTTGATCCGTGATGTTCGTACGGATCTGGCCGCCCCGGATATGCCGTTTGTCATTGGTGTGCTGGGGGTTGATGGGCACACGGAACAGCATCGTGAATTCAGGCAGGCCATGGCAGCTCCTGCAAGCAAACCGGAATTCGAAGGTACGGTAAAAGCAGTCGAAACGGCGGATTTCTGGGATGCGCAGCTTGAAGATTTGAGTCGCAGGGCGAACCGGATCAACATGAAGAGAACCGAACTTTCCATGAAGCATGGATTGCAGGGGGCAGAGTTGACCGAGGCGTTGGCGGCATATGAGGCCACCGTCTGGACGCCAGAGGAAAAGGCAATACATGCTGCTGGCGTGTCGAATGCGGGATTTCATTATCTGGGGTCGGCAAAGATCCTGGGACAGATCGGCAAGGCATTTGCCGAGGCAATGGTGGAGCTGATAAAATGAAGGAGATGGGTATGTTGCGTAGGATATGTGGGGTATGTTTAGGCGTATTGTTGCTTGGTAGTGCCGGGCATGCGCTGGAGTTGAGTTCCGTGTTCACGGACAACATGGTGCTGCAGCGCAATAAACCTGTCCAGGTATGGGGAACGGTAAATCCGGGCGAGCATGTAACCGTGCAGTTTGCCGGACAGTCAATTGCCACGACAGCAGACTTTGAGGGCAACTGGATTGCAAGGTTGGAGCCGATGTCTGCACAGGCATCGCCTCATACTCTCTCAATCACGTCAAGTGGCGGCAAGGAAATCAGCCTGCATAATGTACTTGTGGGCGATATATGGCTGTTTGCGCGGCAAGCATACATTGATGTATCGCTTGGGCGGACGCCTGAGGGGAAAAGTGCTGTGACGGACCTTCCCGGTGCGATGTTGCGTGTGATGCAGATCGAAACGATTCCGTCGAAAACCCTTCGGACGAACTTGGATCCAGCTTCGATGCAAGGCTGGCAGGAAGTTGACACGCAGACGGCGCTTGCGATGTCTGCTGCGGCCTTTTATCTCGGACGTGACTTGGTCAACGACTTGGAGGTCCCCATCGGGATTATCGATCTCGACATGAAGCATCATTTTGGTATTGGCTGGCTGAGTGAGCGTGCAATCGAAGCGTCGATGACGTCGTACCCTGATGATAGGGAAATACGCTGGTTGCCGGATTGGATGCGCGAGCAAGCGGATTCCCGTGATAGCGGACAAGCCCAGCGCGATCTTGATGCCTATCATGAAGCCCAACTTGCACGGAATCCGGATGCCTTGAAACCTTCGCTGGGATTACATCCTTTGCAGAATCCCATGTATCCCTCGGGGGGGTACCATGCCGTGATCCATCCATTGCGTAATCTCACGATGAAGGGCATCTTGCTACAGCTCGGGAACGACTATCCTTTTATCGCCTACCGTGAATTGGATCGGCTCGGGAAATCAACCGATAATGTGGAGCTGAACGCTGCCTGGGGCGATAATTACGTGATTCTCAAGAGCGGGTACCGCGTAACGCCAGTTACCTTACCGTATGTGCCGTCGGACTGGCGGCGTACATTCAACAACGAGAGCTTGCCGATTGGACTGATATTACCACCGGGATCGGATCTGGATGTGTATGCGGCTCATAATCGCGAAATTCGAGAGCTCCATCGGCGTACCGCCGCATTGCAGGGTCTAGGTCTTATCCTTCCGGGTATGCGGAATATACCGCAAAGCGGGCAACCTGCTGATGAAAAGTTGCTGGCGGAGCGCAGCAGGCAATGGATGCTGGGTGCGGTGTATCAGAAAGCAGATGTTACGGCTTCGGGACCTCTGGTGGAGCGCGTTGAAACGGACCTATCCCGTGCGACAGTTCATTTCGAGGAGGGAACGGCGGAAGGATTGTATGCCATCGGTGATGGGCTTGATCAATTCGAAACGGCTGGACCTGATAGAATCTTCACGCGAGCCACAGCCCGTATAGAAGGATCGACTATCAAATTGCAAAGTGATGGGCCGATCCTGTTTGTCCGTTACAATTGGAATGCGTTTCCCGAACCAACCCTACTGAATGCCGCCGATTTGCCTGCTTTGCCATTTTCAACGGATCGGTATTGGGAATTTGCCTGGATTCCTCCCCGCGAGGAGGACGATCTACCAGAGGAATATCGATTGACGGCCGACAAGTGGGGCGCAAGCAATGTTGCAATCATCAATGGTCTTATCGCCAATCTTGCTTCGGGGGACTCTGAACCTATTCCCCGTCGTCCAGGTCCTACTGGTATTTACTCGAGTCCATTCGGACCCAATATTTACGTGATCAATGTCGAAATCGGTTCGCCTGCAGATGGGAAGCTGGAGCCAGGCGATTTGATTTACGGTGTAAACGGCAGAATCTTTGATGATGGTCCAGATGTTGCTGATGATGCGCAATATCGGGTATTCGCGGACGCCATTACGTTCAGCGAGTCAGCGGAGGGGCAGGGGAATCTCTTACTGCATGTCCGCCGCGGCAGTGATCTGCTCGATATTGGACTCACGCTTCAGGTGCTGGGGTCCTATAGCGATACGAAACCCTTCTACTGCGAGAAGTCACGGAATATTGTACGGAATGCAGAAAACTGGGCTTCTGTGCGTTTTCGTCCGGAGTCGGGCATGCCGGTTGAATCGAATGGGTTTTTACATACAGACCTGCTTTTCTTGCTGGCGTCTGGAAATCCCGAACATCAGGGGTTGGTTCGCCGTGCCGTATATCGCATGCTCGATCGGCTGAACCCCGTGCCTGTGACATCAGGCATGGATTCGAGGCCTTGGCATACAGGGCACGACTCCATGTTGCTTGGAGAATACTTCCATGCAACTGGCGATAGAAATGTACTACCCTATCTCAAATATCTGGCTGATCTTTCGGCCGAATCGCAACTGAAGCCGCAAGATGAAACCCCCCCGTATAAGGAAGCGGCGCAGACCGAAGAGCAGGTGGGGGGCTGGCGCCACCGCTATCCGGCAGATCCAAATCGCTGGAAGTCCGGCTACGGGTTACTGCCGCACGTCAATATGGCCTGCGTGTTAGGGATGCAACTGGCATTGGAAGCCGGTCTTGAAATCGACGAATTGGCGCTGAAACGAGGAATTCATCATGCGCGTGAGGGGCGGGCAGAGCATGCATTTCTGCTATACTCGTATCATAACCTGCGAAGGACTGCGCCCATTCCCGTGAATCCGGATGCAGAAGCGGCCGGTTTGCTCTGTACGATGAATGGAACTGTGAGTATGGCTGCAGCACTGTTCAGGCTCCTAGATGATCACCAGCCAGCCGATATTTGTGCCCGGACATCCGTCTATGCTTTCAATAACACGCGGCATGGCCATGGCGGAATGTTTTTCAATAATTACTGGACGCCGATCGGTGCCTGGTCCAGCGGGGAAGAGGGCTTTAAGCATTTTATGCAAAACCAGACTTGGTGGCGGGAACTCTTCCGTCGGCACGATGGCAGTTTTAATCAGGTCGGGCGTGGCGGTATAGGTATCGCGTATGCTACTCCGTATGTTGCGTCGCAAAGGCGCTTACGGATTCTCGGTGCACCACGGTCTGCATTCGGGACAGATATTCCTGCTTTTCTGGAGCCAGCGGTTGCCGCCCATCGGGATCGCAATTATGCGCTTTGCGAGCAGTTGATTGTCGAGCACCGCGAGTCGCATACGGTGGCTCCTGCGGACAGGATCGTGATGGATCAATTGCTGGAATCCGTGCGGACACTACAGGCGAGTATTGCACATGATCTTGCTTTAACGGAGAGGCTCATAGAAGAGGGCAAGTATTTTTACGCCAGTCTGGAGTTGCCACAATTGAAGGGGGTTGTTGCGCCTGATGATCCGCAATTGCAGGCAATTCTTGCCGTGCTCGCGTCACCGGATGGAAGAAGTGCTATTGCTGCACATCGCCGGCAGGTCGAGCGGGAACCGCGGAGGGAACCAGACGGGGCTTTACGGAAACTCGAGGACCGTAACGCAACCGGGAAGTGGATAGATCTGGTAACTGACCGTAACTGGAAGATGCGGGTTGTCGAGCACATATCGCATGCACCGGAAAGTTGGGTGGCAAACGATTTCGACGATAAGGGATGGAATGATGCTGTGCTGCCGATTTCCTGGACGATGTATCATACGGCATTATTCCGGCGGACGTTTACCGTTGAGGACAAGAATGCTTTTGATGGCTTGCGATTGTCTGGAAGGTTTTTCCAGCAAGCGAATGTCGTTGTCTATTTGAACGGGGAATTGGTGGCCAAAATCGATGAAATGCATCGGGGCATCGGGCAGACCTATGCTCCTTTTACGGATTTTGGTCTCGGTATGCTGCGAAACGGAGAGAACACCATCGCTGTGCGGATGCGCCATAAGCGTCGCTGGGGACCATACCGTGGAGTCTACAAAACCGCAGAAACGGTAGGCTTCACCTTTGAGGGGCGCAAGGCCGGTTCCGGAGATATGAGTCAGTAACAATGATAAATAGAGGGTGAGGATGTCTACATTCCATGGGTTGGGTATGGGGCTTGGAAATTTGTCGCGGTTATCCGATGCAAAGACGCGTTCGGTTAGTGCGGAGAATCCGACGGGAGAAAAAGGTAAAGGGGGCATGGCCGAACCCAAGCCTGGAAGTGCCGCACGTGAACTGGGCGTGGGCTGGAAGTGTCGTCCATGTGCTATCGTTCAGCCGGGATAGATATATACACTTGCAGAGATAACCGGCCCGGGCGCACTGCAGAGCATGTGGTTTGGGGGCACGGTGACGCGCGATTTCATATTGCGCATCTATTGGGATGGGCAAACGCAACCTTCCGTGGAGGTGCCGCTGTGCGATTTCTTCGGTGCTCCATGGATCAAGTATGATGAAGGGCATACAAAAGGTCCACTTGTCAGGCTCCAGTCCCTGCCCGTTTGTGTGAACCCTAACCGTGGCTTCAACTGCTTTTGGGAAATGCCTTTCCGGCAGAGCTGTCGTGTCACGATCGAAAACAGGCATCCGAAGAGTGTCGGACATTGTTTCCATCAGATCAATTACACGCTGACGGATGTTCCCGAGGATTGTGCTTATTTCCACGCGCAGTTTCGGCGGACGAATCCGGTGCCCTACATGGAACCCTACACGATTATCGACGGGATTGAGGGCCGTGGGCACTATGTGGGCACCGTTATGGGATGGGGTATTAATAACAGTGGCTGGTGGGGCGAAGGCGAGATCAAATTCTACATGGATGGTGATGTCGACTTTCCCTCGATTTGCGGAACCGGCACGGAAGATTATTTCGGTGGCGCCTATAACTGGGAGTGCGACGGGCAGTATGTAGAATACGCGACCCCCTTCATGGGGATGCATCAGGTATTGCGTCCCGATGGAACATACAACTCCCAGCATCGTCATGCGATGTATCGCTGGCATATCATGGATCCTGTTCGATTCGAGCAGAACGTATGCGTGACCATCCAGTCGCTTGGCTGGCGCAGCCAAGGAAGATTTTTTCCCGGGCAGCATGATATCTGCTCTGTCGCTTACTGGTATCAGACGTTGCCTACAGCACCGTTTCCAGCCTTGCCAGATCGCGACGGTCTGGAAGTGGTTTGAAATAGTAAGGAGTATGTTGGCATGACACCGCGAGAGTCTTTTATTGCAGCGTTGGAGCGCAGGCCGCCAGCAGGACGCGTACCTCATTTTGAGCTGGAGTTTTTTCTCACGATGGAAGCGTTCGGGCGCTTGCATCCATCCCAGCGGCAATTCTGGCAATGGGACCAGATGTCGGAACGGGAGCGTACGCTACACCGGCAGGATGTTGCCGACCTGCACGTGACTGTCGCCCGGTGTTACGAGCAATCGGGAATGCTTTACCATTCGCCCGGCAAATGGAAGCAGGAGGATACCCGGCTTTCGATCGAGCATGTACGCGAGATCTCCGGTATGGATTACTTGATTACCCTCCATGGCGATGCCACCTATTCATTGCCGAGCGGTCGCAATATGATGGATTTCATTACCAAGCTGGCCGATGAGCCGGATGAAATGAAGAGCGAGGCGCAGCGCCGCGTGGATTCCACCTTGGCGCGTGGGGCACAAATCAAGTCATGGGGAACGGTGGACGGCTTTTGTTTATGCTCGGATTACTGCTTTAATGACAATCCGTTTTTATCGCCGGCGATGTTTGATGAGTTTGTAACGCCATATCTGATTCAACTCGTTGCAGGATACCGCGAGATGGGCTTTTATGTGATTAAGCATACCGACGGCAATATCATGCCGATTCTTGATGCGCTTGTAGCTTCCAAGCCACATGCCCTGCATAGCATTGACCCGCAGGGGGGTGTTGACCTGGGCGAGGTAAAGCGGTTGGTTGGTGATGAAGTATGCTTAATTGGAAATGTAAACTGCGCCTTGCTGCAGACGGGAAGCGACGAGGAGGCGGCCGCAGATGTCCGCAGGGCACTTGCCCAGGGCATGCCCGGCGGTGGCTATGTTTTTAGCACGAGCAATTGTGTGTATACGGGCATGGACCTTAGCCGATACGATCGTATGCTGGATATCTGGCGTAAAGAAGGGAATTACGAATCGTTATCGTTGGGCTCGATCCCGAAGTAAAGCGATTTTTCGATGTGCCATATGTTGTTTCTTTTTTTGAAGACTGCTAACGTTATGAAAAGGGGGGTACAGGTGAGGATGCTGCGAAAATTCCAGAATCAACAAATTGAAATCTGTAGATAATAATTGTAGAGATCATGCGCGCCGACTCATGAATGAAAGGAAAGAAATGCAAGCTGAAGATACCCGCGATAAGCCACCGATACAGTGGTATCGCAGTCCGATTGAAAAGGATGTATTACGGAGACTGACCGCACGCAGTGATGCAAGAGCACTTTTGCATATTGGATTGTTTTTGGGGTTGCTGCTTTTGACTGGTGGGCTGACGTATTATGCGTGGCTTCAACAAGCGTGGGGGTGGGTCATCCTGGGTTGTTATGTTCATGCAAGATTCTGGACGTTTACATCTGCAAATGCTGCTACGCATGAATTATCGCACCATTCCGTATTCAAGACGCCCGCTTTGAATCGTATCTTTGCCTATATATTTGCATTCCTGAGTTGGTCGGATCATGTAGGCTTCCGGGCCAGTCATCTCTGGCACCACAAGCTGACCTGCTATCAGAATCGCGATCTTGAAGTGGAGCTTCCGCAGGCGATGACCCTGAAAAATATGATCTATAATGTGTTTTTCGACCCGCTGGCGCTTTGGAACCGGATCCGGCTTGGCGTCCGGCAGTGTCGTGGTATCGCAAGGGGCGTCTGGCCGAAGTGGATCTTCCGTGATCCACGCGTACTGCGCGAGCGTACCATTTGGGCGCGGTATCTTTTGGTAGGGCACCTCGCGTTTGCGATCCTGTTTGTGTTATCCGGGCAATGGATTCTGTTGTTCCTTGTTACGCTGCCCACCTTTTATGCCAATTATCTGGGTTCTTTGATCGGTTTCACTCAGCATGCCGGGATGCAGCCGAATGTGCCGGATCACCGCCTGTGCTGCCGGTCGGTGCGGTTAAATCCGTTTTTTCAGTTTCTGTACTGGAATATGAATTATCATGTGGAGCATCATATGTATGCGGGCGTTCCGTTCTACAATCTGCCCCGCTTGCGCAAAGTGATCGAGGCCGATCTTCCAGCGATGACACCGGGGCTTGTGGCCGCCTGGCGCGATATTCTTTTTGCGCAGAGACGTTGCAAAAAGGATTCGGATTATTATCTGCCGGTTTCATTTCCCGCTTCTGCCAACCCGCCACATATGAGGTAAACACATCTAGGGTGACGCAAGTTATCGTTGATCAAGGAGTATCATGAAAAAACAAATGGATGAGGGACATGTTGCCCATACCCGGGATGCCGATTCCCAGCAGGGGTTGGCCGGTGAGATGCGCGGCCCGATCAAGCTGACCATGCTCGGTGCCGGCAGTGGATTTACGCCGCGGCTTGTGAGTGATGTTGTGCAGATTACAGGCAGCAAAGGCGGTGAGATTTGCCTCGTCGATATTGACGCGCGGCGGCTGGCAACGGTGCACACGTTCATCCAGCTTCTGCTGGAGAAACTGGGTAAGCCGGGGTGGACGCTGACGTCTACGACCAAACGGCGTGAAGTGCTCAAAGATAGCGACTATATTGTGAGTTGTGTGGAGGTGTCCGGCGTGGACTGTGTCCGGTTCGACAACGATATTCCACTCGAATATGGCGTGGACCAGTGCATAGGAGACACCATCGGACCGGGTGGCTTATTCAAGGGATTGCGCACTATACCGGTTTTTCTGGACATTCTCCGGGATGCCGAGGAACTTTGTCCCGATGCCTTGGTGCTGAATTACACGAATCCGATGAACATGCTATGCCTTGCGGCGGGGCGGGTCAGTCCGCTGCCGGTTGTCGGGTTGTGTCATTCCGTGCAGGGGACGAGTCATCTGCTGGCCAGACGCGCCGGTGTCAAATATGAGGAGTTGGATTGGGCCTGTGCCGGAATCAACCATTTGGCCTGGTTCACAAAACTGCAGCACAAAGGCAAGAATTTGTATCCCAAGCTGATGCGGAGGGCCCGGCAGGATCTGGCGGGCAAACCATTCAATCCTGATGATGCCGGTGACCTGGTGCGCAAGGACATGATGCTGCATTTCGGGGCGTTCATCACAGAAAGTTCCGGGCATCTCAGCGAGTATCTGCCGTATTACCGTACCCACAAGAAAGAGATGAAGAAGTACATTGGTGGCAAATATGGAGGCGCATCATCGTACTACGCCGACTACTGGCCGGAGTGGCGCCGGAATGTGGACAAGGGACGCGAGGACGTTGTCAGCGGCAAGAAGTCCATTGATGAACAACGCAAGAAAGGGTGGGGGCGATCGTGGGAGTATGCTTCATGGATCATCGAAGCTCACCAGAAGGATGTACCATACCGGATTTACGGGAATGTGATGAACAGCCGGAACGGGGGCGGGCCCCTGATCGGGAATTTGCTTCACGACGGCTGTGTAGAGGTTGCGTGCATGGTGGATCGCAATGGGATCAATCCCGTCGCTTTCGGGAATCTGCCACCACAGATGGCAGCTATTTGCCGCAGCAATATGTCCATGTTCGATCTCGGGGCACAAGCAGCCATCGAGAAGAGCAAGGAACTTGCGGCGCAGTCCCTGATGCTCGATCCGTTGACCTCGGCGATGTGTACGCCTGCGCAGATCCGCGCAATGACCGAACGGCTTTTCAAGGCCGAAAAGGGTTTTCTCAAGGGCTACAAGTAGAATGCTCAAAGCTAAGGTATTCTTGGAATATGATGATTCCAGAACAGGGCAAGGCGGTGCTTCGGTGTCTGGTGACTCGTTGCCGGGAGATGGCCGATAGCGAGGCTAATCTGGCGAGGAAGATATTGCCAGGTTTCAATATGCATCAGCTGGGCCTCCCATCTGTAGCCCTCGTAAATGATCAACTTGTAGTGATCTTTGACGCGCATATGCGATATGATGTTGGTGGTTACGCCGCAATAGTGGACAGGGCGCAACCGCGCTGTTTGGTAGTTTCACCGCGTGCAAGCGGGACAAGCAATTCGCCTGAATGATTCGGTCGCGGGGGCAAACCGGCCAGATTGCAAATGGTGAGCGCGATGTCCAGTGGATCGTATCTTCTGGATGGTTCGCCTGTAAACAGCATTTTGGAATAGCTATATGCTGTGGGGAGTGGCGATCCGACTGGGCTTGTCCCAGTGGTGCAGTAAGTTGAGTGGAAAATGCTTGTTGGACAATACGTTTACCTCCACCGACGCGAGGTCGGTGGGTGGCGTGGATGCAAAGCGATGAGTAGGGGGGAGGCTTGTCATGGCGAAACTGCGGATTGGGGTCATTGGGGCAGCGGGGCGCGGCGGAATGGCGCAGCATTGGCATGATTCCAATGGGCGATCTATTGTTGTTGGCGCGGCCGATGTACATGAATCGGCGCTGGGCTGGTTCCATCGTAATGTGAACGAAAGTGGTTTTACGACGTTAGATTACCGCGAACTGCTTGATCGCAAGGATATCGACGCGATTGCGGTGATGAGCCCTGATTTTACGCATGAGCAATATGTGTGCGATGCCTTTGCGGCGGGTAAACATGTATTCACCGAGAAACCGATGGCGATCACGACGGAGGGTTGCGACCGCATGTTGCGTGCCTGGGTGGATTCCGGCAAGCAATTCATGATCGGGTTCAACATGCGCTACATGAATATCTTCCGGGTTATGAAGGATGCCATCGATGCCGGTTCGATCGGGGAACCAAAAGCTGTCTGGGTACGCCATTTTGTTGGACCTGGGGGCAACTGGTATTATCATGACTGGCATGCCTCGTCGCGCAATTCGACCGGCTTATTGCTGCAGAAGGCTTCGCACGACATCGACATGATTCATTGGTTAACGGGGCAATACACCAAGCGTGTTGCCGCCAGCGGTGCCTTGCAGTACTATGGTGGTGACAAGCCCAATGATTTGCGTTGTCCCGAATGTCCCGAAAAGGACCAATGCGTTGAATGTCAGCTCCCGAAGAAGCACCGGCTCGGCGGCAATACAATGGATCAATGTGTCTTTCGACAGGAAGTCGATGTCGAGGATCATAGCATCATGATGATGGAACTGGATGGAGGCATCCATGCCAGTTACATGCAATGTCATTTCACGCCCGATTACTGCCGCAACTATACGATTATCGGCACAGAGGGCCGCATCGAGAATCTGGACGACACCAGCAAGGTTATCTTGCGCATGCGTAACCGTTCGGGACGCTGGCAGAATCTGGCAAATCATGAAATTAACGTGAAGCCAGCGGAAGGGGGACACGGTGGGGCGGATCCGCTTATTTGCGCCGATTTTGTAGATATGGTTCTGGATGGCAAACGTCCGTTGGCAACACCACTGGCAGGGCGCATGAGTGTTGCCGCTGGTTGTGCCGCGACCTGGTCGCTTCGCAATCAATGGCAATCGGTCATCATTCCGCCAGTTCCGCAAGATATTCAAGGAAAGATGTACTAGCGTGATGAACATGTGTAAAGAAGGGACAGACTCATGAATGAAGAGAATGACAAGTGGGCAAACGAATTGATGGAGGAGGAAGATTCGCTGCACGAAGAAATGCAGGAAGAGTTTCGCAAAAGATTGCAGGACAGATTACAAAGGAAGCTCGAGGCAAAAGAAAAAGCATATGCCCGAGTTACATAGCCTCAAAAAAAAGATCGGTCCCGCTGCAATTGAGAAGTGTCTTTGGCGATGTAAAACTACGTTTGACCAAGGGATCCTGCACTACAAGAAACGGGAAAAACTGTGTGGCAATATTAATGGGAGATACACTAGGATAAAAACGTAGAAATAACACTTGATCGCACACATGACCGTACACATAAACGCACACGTTGTTGGTTACGCTTAAACCAATCTCTTCTTGCGCGATTAGAGAATGCGAGTGGAGTAAGGGTATAAGGTGTAAGAGTGGGGGTACGTGTGGGCTGAAGTGCAGGTTTACGTGTGTTGGATAACAATGAACTTGCCGGTTGGCGCAAAAATGTCTTTGTTGCCTTGCACTTGGTTGAGATGTGCCGCATGATACGGTGCGCGAAAACAAGAAAAAGGGAATCCGGTAGCTTGCGGAGCTTATATGTCTGATGAAAGAAATCATTTTTATGTAACGACACCGATATATTATGTGAATGATCAACCCCATATTGGTCATGCGTATACGACCATATTGGCGGATGTGTTGGCGCGCTATCATCGTTTACTGGGTATTCCCACGCACTTCTTAACGGGAACGGATGAGCATGGTCAAAAGGTTCAACAGGCAGCGACCCAGCGGGGTGTTACGCCGCAGGAGCATGTTGACACCTATGTAACCCGTTTCACGGACCTGTGGCAGCACCTTGATATCACCCATGATGATTTTATTCGCACGACAGAGCCACGCCACAAGAAAATCGTGCAGCACGTACTGGCAGAACTTTTTGCACGCGATGAGATTTATCGTGCGGAATACGACGGTTGGTATTGCGTGACGTGCGAACGTTTTTACACTGAGAAGGATTTGGATGCGGGAAAGTGTCCGGAGCCGGGGTGTCACAAACCGGTAGAGAAAATCAGAGAAACGAATTATTTTTTCCGTATGAGCAAATATCAGGACTGGTTGATTGAGTATATTGAGGAACATCCATCCTTTATCCAGCCTGATTTCCGTCGGAATGAAACGTTGGGTTTTTTGCGTAAACCTTTGACAGACCTTTGTATTTCGCGTCCGAAAACGCGGATGTCATGGGGGATTGAACTGCCTTTTGATCCGGATTTTGTGACGTATGTCTGGTTTGATGCGTTATTGAACTATGTCAGTGCGATCGGGTATGGGGTAGACGATACACAATTCCGGCAGTGGTGGCCCGCTTCGATGCATTTGATTGGTAAAGATATTCTGACGACACATACGGTGTACTGGCCGACGATGTTGCACGCGATGGGTTTGCCCATGCCAAAGACGATTTTTGCGCATGGGTGGTGGCTCATTGGCCGCGACAAAATGAGCAAGAGCGCAGGCAATGTTGTAAACCCGATGGAGCTGGCAGCGCGTTATGGCGTGGATGCTTTTCGCTACTTTCTGATGGCCGAGATGGTGTTGGGGCAGGATGCCAGTTTCACGCAGGAGGGGTTCGTGCGGAGATACAACGCAGATTTGGCGAATGATCTCGGTAATCTCTTGAGTCGCGTTGTGCGTATGACGGTTTCGCATTTTGACGGGAAGATTCCATCGCCGGGCGCATTGGCGACAGAGGAAAAATATTTGCAAGAGGTAACGGTTGCTGCCGTAATCGGCATGCGCGATGCTGTGGAGCGCATGCGGATGGATCAGGGGATATCGGGTTTGGCTGGGGCGATACGCGAGGCCAATCGCTATCTCGAGTTGCGGCAGCCCTGGGCATTGGCGAAACAGGGTCCGGCGGCAAGGGGTCTGATGGGGACCACGCTTTATTGTGCAGCGGAAACATTGCGCATGGTCAGCGGCATGCTGTATCCCGTCATGCCGGAAAAGATGGCGGTGCTGCGTGCGGCACTTGGTTGTACTGCGGGTGCTCCTGATTACACGCGTTTGAGTCATTGGGGAGAGTTGAAAGTAGGTACACCGTTACAACCCATCAAACCCTTGTTTCCTAGAATTTCGTTTGAGCAGGCCTCGACCTCTCCCGAGCCGAAAAGCCAGCCAGCATCTTCCAGCAAATCCGGGAAGAAAGCGTCGGCTTTGCCGGAGGGGCTGATTTCCTTTGATACATTCGGCTCCTTGGATCTACGGGTGGCGCAGATCGAGTCGGCCGAAAAAGTCCAGGGTGCTGATAAGTTGCTTTGTTTGCAGGTGCTTGTGGGAGCGGAGAAACGACAGATTGTTGCAGGGCTTGCGACATCGTATGCTCCCGAGGATCTGGTTGGAAAACAGGTTGTGATTGTTGCCAATCTTGCCCCGGCACGGATACGGGGGGTGGAGTCGCAAGGGATGTTGCTGGCCGCGGATGGTGAGGATCAATTACGTGTGATTACGGTGGAGCCCGGTGCTGCGCACGGTGCCAAGGTCCGGTAGAGGGGCATGCCATGCAAATAAGCGAGAGTAGCCAAAGTGACTGGCAATCCGGTTTGACACCATCCGAGCGTGGATGTCTTTTTCAAATTGCCGACGACACGTTATCGGCTTGTGTATGTCATCCGGAACAAGGGGTTGCCTTGGAAAGGTATGCCTTGACGGCAGCGCTACGTGAGCCGCGCGCAAGTTTTGTTACTTTGCATCTTTTGGATGGAGGCTTGCGTGGTTGTATCGGAACGCTTGAACCCGTGGGACCTCTATACGAGTCTGTTCATGACAATACGGTGTCGGCGGCATTGCGAGATCCGCGTTTCAGGCCGGTGCAACCGGATGAATTGGCTTCTATCCGCATTACGCTTTCCATTCTCAGCCTACCTGAACCGGTTTCCGGGCCAGAGGAATTCACGGCAGGCGTGCATGGCATTATCCTGGAAAAACATGGGTGCCGTGCGGTCTTCCTGCCTGAGGTGGCGGCGGAGCAGGGCTGGACCAGGGAAGAGACGCTGCGTGCGCTTTGTCAGAAAGCTGGATTGCCCGTTGATGCATGGCAATCCGATGCAAATCTATCCATTTTTCACACGGCAATTTTGTCAGGTTCCGGCACTTGATGCTGATTGATCAACATGGAAAGTCAAGAATTTGATTATCTGGTAATTGGGAGCGGCATTGCCGGTCTCCTGTCTGCTTTGCATCTGAGCCGCTTGGGGCGCGTGGCCATCTTGACCAAACGTGAAGCGTTTGAAAGCAATACGAATTATGCGCAGGGTGGTATTGCCTGCGTGATGACGGATGAGGATAGCATAGAACGCCATGTTGCGGATACATTGGATGCGGGCGCCGGTTTATGTGATGAAAGGATCGTTCGCCAGATATTGACGGAAGGTCCTGCTAGCATTGAGGAACTGATTCAGACGGGGATTCGTTTCAGTGTACGTTCCGAGGGTGACGGTGGGGGGTATGATCTCGGTCGCGAGGGGGGGCATACCAAGCGGCGCGTATTACATGCAGGTGATTTGACGGGGCGGGAAATACAGGTCTCGCTTTTGCGTGCCGTATCGGCAAACCCCCATATTACGCTTATCGAGCATTGCATGGTGATTGATCTGATAACCACCAGTTGGTTGGGGCTGGATGATGAAAATCGGTGTGTAGGGGCCTACGTATTAATGCGCGCTACGGGTAAAATTGCGACCATGCGTGCCCCTGTTATCGTGCTTGCGACTGGTGGTGGCGGCAAGACATACTTATATACAAGTAATCCGGATGTGGCGACGGCTGATGGCGTCGCACTTGCGTGGCGTGCGGGTTGCCCGATTCGCAACATGGAGTTTATCCAGTTTCATCCGACCTGTCTTTTTCATCCCAAGGCCAAAAGTTTTCTGATCAGTGAAGCCATTCGTGGGGAGGGGGCGCTTCTTGTCAATGCGGCGGGGGAGCCTTTCATGCATCGATATGATGAACGAGGGGCCCTTGCGCCGCGCGATATCACGGCACGGGCGATAGATAACGAAATGAAATCCACGGGTCAGGCGTGTGTGTATCTGGATATTCGGCACAAGACGTCGGCGTTTGTGCACACGCGCTTTCCGAATATTAGCCGTACCTGCAAGCGTTTCGGAATCGATATTGCGCATGATCTGATCCCCGTCGTGCCTGCTGCGCATTATTTTTGTGGTGGTGTCATGGCAGGTGTTGATGGGCAGACCGTTATTCCGGGATTTTATGTTGTTGGCGAAGCGGCTTGTACGGGGTTACATGGGGCGAATCGTCTGGCAAGCAATTCCTTGCTGGAAGGGGCTGTATGTGCACGTTTGATGGCTCGGACGGTCGCGCAGAAAACCGCTAGCCTCTTTTCTGGCAAACGCATTTCCTTGCCGCCTTGGCAATTCCATGGTGCTGTCCCCAGTGATGAAGAAATTGTGGTGGAGCATAATTGGAATGAAGTTCGGCAATGTATGTGGGATTATGTCGGTATTGTACGTACAGATCGACGACTGGACCGGGCAGCGCGGAGGATTCGGAATATACGGCAGGAAATCCGTGAATATTACCACGATTATCTGGTAACGGGCGATGTGTTGGAATTGCGTAATATTGCTGCGGTTGCAGAGTTGATCATTCGCTCCGCACAGGCGCGCAAGGAGAGTCGCGGGTTGCATTATACCTTGGATTATCCCGGAAGTGGCGCCGTTGCGAAGGATACGGTACTG
This sequence comes from PVC group bacterium, assembly GCA_003567005.1. GTDB lineage: Bacteria > Verrucomicrobiota > Kiritimatiellia > UBA8416 > UBA8416 > T3Sed10-140. The sequence goes on along the minus strand of PXBF01000060.1, from coordinate 348 downwards.
GATGACGGGGCGGGCGAGAAGATCTGATTCACGCTATCGATCAAGCTGGCGCGCTTGCCAGATCGCCGACCCCGGATGATGCAGGATTGAAATTTGGGTGTCGCAGCGCAGTAGGGGTGCCCCCAGATGATGCATGTTGAAACTTGGGAGAATTTGAACATCGAACATCGAACGTCCAACATTCAACGTCCAATTACGGAAGCATTTCATTCGATGTTCGACGTTGAATGTTCGATGTTGGACGTTCAAACATATTGTGATAGATCGTTGGAGAAACCACAACATCTTGTGGTCACAAATGAAGGTACAGCTTAGGTTTGGAAGCTTCGCATCATTTGATGATACATG
>PXBF01000075.1 GCA_003567005.1 PVC group bacterium | reverse complement strand
GTTCGTCGATGGCAAAGGGCATATGGCGGCGACGCATTTGCGGGGGACCATATTTTTGCTGGTAGATTTTCGGTCCTCCGAGAATACCGCACATAAACTCAGCATTACGTTGAGATGCGGCACGTAACTCGTCCTCATCGGTTGGAAACATATGGGCGATGTTTGATCGGGAAAGCTCTTGATATTGTATCCACACCATAGCATACAGTGCTTGCAATCCAACCTTTGCAAATATTTGCGGCGGAGATGTTTGCGGTGGACCTGGGGGTGGGGTGTAAAGATTGCTCTGCATGAATAGGGCCTTGTTGGTATTGCTTTATAGAAGAGATAGTATAGGTGATGTGTGGCTACGAGGCGAGGTTGGGTAGGAAGAGGGCGATTTGCGGGAAGGCTACCAGAAGGATGGTTGCCAATATTAGGATCAGCAAGAAGGGCAATGCATGCCCGATTACTTCCAGATAGGGGCGCCGGAATATGATCTGTGCCGTAAAAATATCGCAGCCGAAGGGGGGTGTGGCAGAACCAATCGCGGCTTGTAGCGTAACGAGTGTTCCGAGAAGAATGGGGTCGACACCAGCAGCTACGACATATGGTTGGAAGATGGGGCTGAGCACGAAGATTGCGACAATCGGGCAAACAAACATGCATGCAACGAAATAGGTCACGACAATGATCGCGATGACGCGTAGCATGGAGGGATCCGCACCAAATAATGGCGGTAGGATTTGTTGGGGAATTTGCAGATACCCAATCATCCAGGAAAAGGCCTGACCGGCTCCGACCAGAATAAATACGACAGCCGTGATAACGCCAGCTTGCAACGTAGAGTCTAGGAGTGATGCACGTGTCAGGCTACGATATACGACTGCCTCTAGAAAAATGGCAAAGGCAACCGAGACAGCCGCTGCCTCTGTGGGGCTGAAAATTCCGGAGTATATACCGCCGATGATAATGATAGGAAAGCCCATGACGGGAATGCCTTGCTTAACGGCCTTCCAGCGTTCTACCCAGGGTGTTTTCGGCAAAACGCCTACTTTTTTGATTTTGGAGTAGATGAAACAATACAAGGAAAACATGCAGAAGATCATGATGCCAGGGAGAACGCCAGAGAGGAAAAGGGATCCGATGGACGTATTGGTGGCCACGCCATAGACGATAAAGCCGATGCTGGGAGGGATCAGAAAAGCAATGTCGCTCGAGTTGATAATAAGCCCAAGTGTAAAGGGGCTGGGGTAACCAGCTTGCAGCAACATAGGACGCATGGTTCCCCCGATTGCAGCGACTGTAGCTTGTGTGGAGCCGGATACGGAACCGAAAAGAGTACAGCTTGCATTGGTGGTGATAGGAAGTCCGCCCGGCAGGTGCCCCACAAACGCTTTGATCATGTCAATGAGTTTGGTGGCGGATTTACCGGAGGTGATGATGCTAGCCGCGAGAATAAACATAGGTACGCATACTAATGCAGGCGGGGTGATGCCGGACATTACTTGCTGCACCATCGTCATCATGATGCGTGGGGCAGAATCGCCTGAATAGGTGAAAATATATAGCATCAAAGAGCCGAGCAAGGTGACCATAAAGGGTACGCCCAGCAACAGCATGACAACCAGACTTATCGTGAATAGAATCATTATACGGCTGCTCCCGGATGCTCTTCTTCGTATTCGCTTTGCTGTTCGGCACTTTGCCAGGGTTCGTCTTCTTTCAAATTACGCACGATGGTGCGCAGATAGTGGATCGAAGCTAAGCCGAAGCCAAACGGAATGACGGTGTAAAAGGTCCAGCGCGGGATGCGAAGGGCCGGTGTGCGGTGTCCGCGCGAGTATGCATTCATCAAGTATTGCCAGGCAAACCACGTCATAACGGCCATTACAATAGCACTTAAAAGGGAAATGAGGATAATGCAGGCCTTTTCCCATTTTGGGGGCATGGCATCGAGAAATGCTCCCATTCGAATATGCATTGCTTTGCGCACGCTGTAGCTGACACCAGCAAAGGTTACCAAGACAACCAGCATTTCCGAGAGTTCATCCGCAAAATAGATACTACTGAAAAAAGTGCGGGCAATGACATTGGCAATCAGCAAAACAGCCATGATGATTACGCTGCCCGCGATAATGGTAGCCTCCAATGCATTGAGCACTTTGCCAAGCACGGAAAAGCTGCGCATCATTCCCTTGTAACTTTTGACGAGTATATCCTGCATATTCAGTCTATTCCCAGTTCCTGCATGGCGGTGGAGATATCTTGCTGCAATGCTTCTAGAATTGCTTCAGCTCCTTCGCCGCCCATTCGCAGGAAAGCACTGTATACGGTTTCCGCTTTTTCACGAAATGCTTCTCTTTCTTCCTCTGTGAGTTCGCTGAATTCGAGATTAGGACGTCTTTCGAGCATCTTTTCGCGATCCGACTCGTTGCGTTCATCAATCCACTCACCGGCGGGAATGATAGCATCTTTCCAGAAACGGCGTACTTCTGCTTGAGCTTCTGGTGTCAGGGAATCAAAGAAATCCTGATTAACGGTTGGGATGCCTAGGAACGGCTCGCTGTAGAGTTGTGTGAAATAATCCTGTACTTCATAGAAGTTCATGCTGTAGGCGGCGAACAATGGGTTTACTTGGGCATCAATCATACCCATTTGCAAACTGCTATAGACTTCTCCATATGCCATGGGTGTCGGGCTGGCACCGTACGCGCGATAGGTTTCCACGAGGATACGAGAGGACATGAGGCGTAAACGCAACCCCGAGATATCATCAATGGTCCTGATGGGGTTATTGGAGGACACCCACTGCCAACCTTCAAAGAGAACACCTAATGGTACGAGATCATTGGCGCGAAAGGCTTGTTCGAGCAATTCTGGAAATTCTCCATTGCGGGCGATCCAATCCAGTGTTTCGGGCACGCGTTCAGCGGGGAACAAGTAATTCAGGGAAAGGACTTGTGCCTGAGGCACATAGGAGCTAATCCAGGCATAATCCGAGAAGACAAACTCGATGACGCCCATCTGGGCGAGTTCATTGATGTCGCCAGAGGTTCCCAATGTTCCATAAGGAAATACTTCGATGTCGATGCGGTCGCCGGACCATTCTCGCATATGGTCGGCAAAGTTACGGGACCATACGGTCATGAAATCGCCCTCGATCTCCCCGGAGGCGAAGCGTGCTTGCACGCGCGGTCCTTCGTAGCCTCCCGTTCCGGCAGGTTCATAGACTTCTTCTTCCGTGTCCATTGCACAACCAATGAGTGCAATCGCTAGTAATGAGAGCCAAAACTTTTGCATAACGTTTCCTTTTTGGTTCATGTATCTTTTATGAGCTATGTCCATTGCCAGAACAGTCGTTTTTACAAATCGTATAACGATAGACCATGCCTAGCAAAACCTTACCCTTAAAAATACGAGACGCCATGACAAGGATTAAATCGTTTTGGAAGCGGTTGTGTAAAATCATCTGGTTCGGTAATCTGATGCTGTATGTTTCGTTGCTGAGTCTGGCAATGTGGAAAGAGATTGATCTCATCGTGCCATGACACGGTGTTTTATCATGAAGTTTTAAGAAGGAGAGGTACCGAATGCATGACAGAGTGATACTTCGCGAGCTTGCAAAGCAGTATGCCGAACTTGCGAATAGCGAGCGCAATGTAAAAACGCTGGAATTGCACCAAAAAGTTAATGATCTGGAGATGGCGCGTCCCGTAGTTTTGATCGATGAGTTGCCGTGGGGAGAGCTTGCTTGTGACGATTTGAAACTGGTTTGCGAGGATTCTTTGTGTCGGCAATTGGAAAATCAATTTCGTCGGACGCTATTTAAGGCCAAGCAGATGCGTGCCGACATGATTGTGCCTCCCTATCTAGGCGTTGGCAAGGTTGTGCATTCCACCGGCAATGGTCTTGTGATTGACGAGACGACGATTAAGGGCGGCGAAGAACAATCCATTATGGCGCACGAGTACCATGACATACTGGCGACAGAAGACGATCTGGAAAAGATTCGGATGCCGGAAATCTCTTATGACGATGCGGCCACCATGGACCGATATGAGAGGGTTCATGATCTGGTGGGAGATGTTATTCCTGTCCAGTTGAAAGGACGCGATTATTTTGGGGTTGTGACATGGGACAACGTGGCGCGATATCGCGGGGTCACCAATTTGTTGATCGATCTTGCTGATCGGCCGGAATTTTTGCACCAGATGGTGCGTAAGCTGACCGATGTAGAAAAGTGCCAGTTGGATCAGTTGGAAGCATTGGGCCTTTTGGATGCAGATCCTTATAGTTTGCATTGTACCGCTGCGCGAACCAAAGACTTGCCTTCGGCAGACTATAAAGGTGGTGCACCTACACGCAAAGATATATGGGGACGTGGTGCGGCGCAAATCTTTGCGCATGTTTCGAAGGATATGCATGAAGAGTTTGATATTTCTTACATGAAGGAAACGGTGGGTCAGTGTGGGCTCGTGTACTATGGTTGCTGCGAACCATTGGACAAAAAAATCGATATTGTGGAGCAGATTCCGAATTTACGAAAAATATCCATTACTCCTTGGGCAGATGTTGATCATGCGGCAGAGGTAATGGGTGATCGGTATGTGATGGCGATCAAGCCCAATCCCGCAGCGGTGGCAGTGGCGAAGACGGATCCGCAGGAACTGCGCAAGGAAATGAGCAGAATTCTTTCTGCCGTGGAGCGTCACGGTTGTTCCTGTGACATCGTGCTCAAGGATATCAGCACCTGCAACAATCGCCCCGAAAACCTGTTCGAATGGGAAAAGATCGTTATGGACATGGTGCAGGCGGGCTAACACCCGGTGACAATAGGTATAGGGAATTGGCTATTTATTCCTGTTCTGCAGATGTTTCAAGTTCAAGCAGATAGATATTCCATTTGCCAGGTGCGGATCTACGGTGGAAAGCCTGGATGGCAATAGCAGCTTTAGAGCTCGGAATCGGCAGGTAGGTTAATCTGCGGCGATGACTCACTTGCAGATGTTCCGGCAGGGCTGGTAACAAGCGTACCGTACTGTCGGGCAAGAGCACTTGGTTTCCGATCCATAAGGTATCATTAGCCAAGTGAATGCCTGCCGTGATATTGCGGATATATTGTCTGGTCTCGCTCGAATGTTGTACGGCGGGCCCCATGCCACCGGTTATATTTCCCAAGGCATAGGGCATCCAGGCTTTATCTGTTACGGGATTGAATAGCACGATCCCTTGATGGGTGTGCTGCCGCAATGTGCGGTCTGAGCCCCGCCAGGCATGAAGCATGATCTTACCATCTGCTGTCAGCGCGGAACGCATGATTTGCCTCGGAATTGCGAGAATTTGGGTAAACGCCAGTGTCTCCGTGTCAACGGCCCAGACCCCGTCTATTGCCTCAGCCTGATCAATGCGGCGATGGGCTTGGATGACAAGGAGCAATCGATTGCGCTCGGGGTCGGTAATGATCTGTTTGACGTTGTGCTCGAAACCATCCAGCCTGACATTGTCATTCTGGGGTCTTCGGGCAGAGGCAATGAGTTGCCATGTGTTGTCTACCGGTCTGCGTCCCAGAATGTAGCCGCCTTGGAGAGCGAGTACGTAGGAACCATGTGCTTCTCCGACAGCCGTGATATTTTCTGCAGGGTACCCGCTTTCCGGTGACCAGAATAAGGGGTCGTCTGTATGACTGGGAAAATGCACGAACGCGGAACCATCCACGAATAACACGCCGCCGGAACCGCTGAAACTTGCGTCATAGGAGTTCGTATCCTTTCCCATCTCGTGATGGAAGGGTTTGCCCCAGCTTCGGGGTGCTGATCCATCCAGCGGAATTTGCAAGGTCTGTGAAATCATGGGATTATTTTTGTTGCGAGCCACTGCGAAAAGCGCATCGTCCCGAACGCCAGCAATAGCGTAGATTTTTTCGCTATTCGGGCTGTGCGGGTATAGTTTTTCGGCTCTTATCCAGGCGAGCTCATGTTCTGGCCGTAGATCGGGTCTGGCTTGGTACAGGTTGTCGATCACGTCTTCAACCATACGAATAAAAGAGCCATGACTCTCGATATACCAGTGTAAACCGATTCCCGTAAAGTCTCCCTCTTCGATAAGGTCTACAATTTGCTGTGCCCTTGCGAGTAGCAACGGATAGTCTTCTACTGGCCTGTCCTCGATATCATGCCGGAAGAATTCGATATGGTAACCAGCATAGGTTCCGGTATTGGGTGCAAGGTAGTGCCGGAAGCGGATTTCTTTTGGGTGGATCGCTCCGAAGGCTGTCCAGAAGTCGATGTGCCGGTTTTCGAGCATGAACGCAAACATCTCCTCGTGCCATTGCGCACGTTCTTCCGGATCATCAATAAAGAGATCAATCAAATCCCGCTTTGCGCCATATATGGCATTGCGATAGCGTTGCGTGGGGGTTCGACGCGGCGCAAGAATCTCCTGTCGAAAGTTTTCTTGTAGTTGTTGCACGCGGTCGACAAGCTCAGTTTCCGATAAACCGTTGAGATGTCTGTCGAGAGCCAGCATTCCGATGTGTCCATAGGCATTCACTATGGGGTCCGGATGCTGGATCATTTTTTCAAAGAGGGGGCGCATGCTGCGCCGGTGTTCATCCGTTGGTTTGAATTGGGTTGGGAAGGTGTCTATACGAAATCCAAGCGTAGATGTATGATTTTGTCCATTGGCAAGCACGATGAGCCGGGCAAGCTGGCGATAGTTGTGGCGTACGGTGCCTTGGTGCTCGAAAGGTTTGTCCTCATATTCTTCTAGCAACAATGGGTAGCCGTGTGTGATGAGTTTCCAGACATTGGATTCGGGGGTGAACCAATGCATACGGGAAACGAGTTTCATCAAATTCCATCGTATCGTGTTGAATGGGGCTGGTGCGGTTCGCGAATAATAGTATTCCATCACGGTATCAAAGACCCACGCTTCCAATTGAAGTCTGGTTTCTTCTATGGCGTCCATCATACGTTCGCGATCTTCGGCGGACAGGTCGTCCCGCTGAATACGCCGTTGGAGGGTGAAGAGCATCTGAATCATTTCATACACGCGATCAGGTACGTAGGCTTGCAGCGTTTCCTTTTTTGCGATCGATCGCAGATGACGTTGCTTGCTGATGTCGATGCAGCGCCAGATGGCATGGAGATCGGATGGTTGATTATCGTTGCCCAGCATGAGGAGTACACCAATGGCGCGGTTGATGATGTCGTTGTCCAGGGGGGCGAGTGCCAAAGCTGCTTCGGCCGCGCCCAGTGCGGCCTGATAAGCGCCACTGGATAGATGCGCCTTGAAATATTCTGCATCGGCCATATATCGTTTTGCTTCAGCCAAAGGATCAGATGATAGGGGAATGTCCACATCTGTGCCCGTTATCCAGGAACGGAAGGCATTGGTTAGTTCCTGGGCAATGGCAGCAGCATCCATCTCCTTCTTTTGGATCTCTTTATCGATAAGGACATTGCCGCTGCCATCTTCGATTTGCATGACAAGCCGAACGCTGCCGCGTTCGTCGCCGCGGCGTGCTTCTAGCGATAACCGTAGCGTAGAGCTCATCAGTTCTGCGGCAATGCCTTGCAGGTCGGTTTCGCGATTCACCCATTCCAAGTGACGGCGATTCAGCAAGGTTGTGCCGGGGGTATCGAGGATTGTGTGTTCCAGTAACCGGCCAATTCCCATGCACCAGGCATCCCAGACCCCACCCAGATCCGAGTTGCGGATTGCCATGATTGCCACGGGTGAGCGATCTTCCCGGGGAATATGGTATGTGCCAAGACCATGGCGTATGGTTTCGGCAAAATCTTGTGCCAAATCGTGGGATTCGACATCAGAAGGTAGAATGGTGTTGGCCAGCATTTCGCCTGTGCGGGCATCGAAGATGCTGGCATGCCATGGTGCATTTTCTTCCTCGACGGCTTCCAGGACCGCAAAGATAGATGCTTCCAGTAGCATGCCTATATGTATGGCATGTTGTTCTAGAATGGCGCCGGAGCGCGAGAGATCCTGTTCCGCCAGTAGTGCGTCCACTTCGTGTCGGTCAATCAGTATGATATCGTCATCTTGCGTAAGCAGTGCTTCTGTCAGTTCAACCGTAGCCAGCTCTTGCGGTTGCCGCGTCGCCCCCACGACCGCAATATGTGTTTCGGCCTGAACAGGTGTGCGTGCCACCACAGTTAATCCGAGCAACAGTAGCAAATACCACCATCTTTTGCGTATTACTTTCATGTATAACCGATCTCTTGAAAATGCGGCTTAGTCTTGCTTGTCACGTACATTTGGTTTCAGTAGCCACAGGGTATGTCTGTCGGCATCAACGAGGTTGCCTTGCCATTCTTGCAGGAAGATGGGGGAGTTGGGGGGCGTCTCTCGAAATGGTTCCAAGGCTACAGGCATTGGACTTTCGTCTTTCACATTCCTCTTATTTATGGCGAGTAATCTTTCGTGTCCGGTATAGTCCATAGGCTGTTTAGCACGCACATACATTACATCATTAAGGATAACAGAACATCTTGGGTTGGCGGCCGTTTCCAGCCAGAATTGGGGAGAACCGCTATTGCCAATAACTTTGGTCGTCTTCTGCTCTACGGGATTCCAGGACATGACTTCTATTCTACGATCACCACCACTAAACCAGATATCCCCGCTTTGTTGCGGGGCAAAATATGAAAAAAGAGCGGTGCGTTCTTTGATAGCAGGCATGATTTCACCACTTTTTAGGTCTAGCATCCATATTCCGCGAAGCATCGATCCTGAGCGACCAGTCGTGATGATGAAATACAAGCGGCTATTCTTCTCGTCATGCATGAAACCATCAATGAAATATGGTTCGCAATTATCCAGTGTCGAAAGCTTCTCTTTTCTTTCGCTACTCGCAATGACAACCGGATTGCCGCCGTTCAGATCCGTTTGGAGTAACATACCGCGCATGGATTCTATAGCGCCCCCTTCACTCACGACCCTTTTGTCAAGGGCAAGATAGAGAGCTTGATCGATTTCGATTACCGAAATGACGGAACTATCAGGTAGTTCTTCTCCCGAGCGGAGCACAAGGGGAGTATCGCCGTTTCGAGGGAAGATGATCAATCCGCCTTGCCCGGGCAAGTAGACGGCGTGCTTGCCAACGGACATTATATTTCTATGAAGATGAAAGAGATATTTGTCAAATAGACTTGGATTAAAATGCGGATAATCAGGTGGGATCCCTCCCACAATGGATGAGACGACCCGTTGTGTTTTTGTATCCAGATCCAACTCGATTAACTCGGTTCTAGGATTCTGGCCTCGGCGGAACACTGCGAGAAAAACAAGATTGTCTTGTTGGACTACCCCTTGGATGGCCGAATTGCGTCTTTCGGTTTCGGATAGTTCAAAGATCTTTTTTTGTTGTTTCCAATGCGGGCCACTTGGTGCGGGTGATAGGTCGAAGCCAAGTTCCCGGTTTGTTGTGCGTTCATACTGCATTTTACACCAGGCAAAAAAGCGTACGCTGTCAGTGGGAAAACCTGTTGAATACTCAAAACGAAAGTCGCTATTGACGTAGACATTGGTAGTTGGCACGAACCCCGCAACGAGATTCTGTGCGGCTGTTTTATAAGCCTCCGCTGATCCTCCCCAATAAGGTGTTGCATAGTATCCAATGATTGTAGCGTTAACGACCCGTCGTTGATTGGCCTCGTTTTGTAAGCGTTGCATGGCGGGACGAACGATGGATGCTGGCAGTCTCATTGCTGCCTGCCGAACCATGGATGACGCATACATCAACAGGCCTGTATCACTCTTGTCATCAATTGCCATGTCGATGAGCTGGTTGATATTGCGCGTGATTCTCTCAGCAGCATCGGTAAAAACATCCGGGTTTTCGTGGGCCAGCATGATGCATTCCACAAAACCGCGAGGATCCCCTTTTGCTGCCCGTTCCTTATTCAGTGCCATCAGTTTCTGCTTATAGTCTTTCGATAAGGCCAGTACCAACGGACGGAAAACCGGAGATGTCAATTCCTCCGGATAACCTTTGCCGAAGGCAAATAGCGTATCCATCCACTCCTCGGGGGTTTCGGCCCAGAGATGAACATGATCTAATCGTCTGCGGCGATTCGAAAGCCACCGTTCACGATAGAGTCGCCTAATCTGCAAGAAACGTTCTTGCTGTTCAGAAGACAACTTTTGCTTGCGCTCAAGCAATGCTCGTATACTCGATTGCGGATATGGTGCCAAACGGGAATCGCCGCGATCCTTCCATTGCTTCCGGAATGTCCAGGTACGCTCCATGATTTGCAATGCACGTTCAAACTCCCGGTTCTGTGCATGCCTTTCCGCTACGCTTTCCAGAACACCACACAGCATGGCCTGAAGTGGGATATCCGTCGGGTTCAAGGCATGTGCAATTTCGGCAGCCAAGAGTGCTTCCTCGTGGAGGTTTCTGCGTAATAGCCGTCTGCTTTTGTCGGCAAACCGTTTGGCTTCCTGTTGGCCCAACTCATCGGATATGGTTTCGGCTGGTTTTTCGAGAACCTGCTGTAGGCGTTTTGCAAGCGTGTTGATTAACGCTTCGTCATCTGTCGCGTCATGCGCAAGCACTTCATCTGCATGTTCTTTGTCAACCTTGCCATTGGCCACTGCGCGCATGTTTGCTTCATTCTGTGACTCTTCACGCGTGACACTGGCGCCTTGCTGCGCACGGGACGCCAAAAACTGCTCGCGCGCTGCCAACTTCTTCACAATATCACGAACAACGTATAGGCCATCGTTCATGAGCAACAACAGATCACCGTCTCCATAAGCCGCCATATCCATCGCTGTTGGTTGGGGTCTCTCCTTACTGGGGAAAAAGTGTGGCATCATATTCTCTGGTTCTCCACCATATTTAGAAAATCGTTCAATTCTGGGGTCCTGCATAAAGGGAGTTTTATGAATGCAGAACATATTGATTCCTAGTCGGCAGAAGCTCCCGATGTAAACGGAATCAAATCGGTGGCTCGCTGCTTCAAAACGAGCAGTGTATTTGTCTTGCGCTAGATCCCAGAAATACACTCTTCGGAAGTCGGCGACGACCAGATCATTGCCGTTTCTGTAGTTACGCAGCGCGGCACTGTAAAAATTGCCAGTTGTCAGTTCGCCGGAAACAGGATTATAAGCCCGCGTCCGAAAACGACCAGAAACAGAGGAAGTGAGCAGTAGCCGGTTTTGATACTTATCGGCCACAACGCTCCAGATTTCGCCGGACTGGAAGGTTTGGCCCCCTATGTTTCTCCGTGATGACAGTATGGTTCGATGTTTGCCGGAATCGAGATCCACAGCGATAAGGGATTCAGAATCGTCCACCACCAAGTACAGCGTGCGGTTCATGATATCCATATCGCTCACTTCGCCGATAGTGTCTGCATCGGTCCCTTCAACAAGTCTGGGTTCTCCATCAGCGGGAAACACAACAACGCCCTTCGGGTCATACGTGTAGAGATCGCCATTTTCGGCAACAAAAAGCCCCCGTTGCGGTATGCTGCTTCCTGCAGGTGCGGGGTCAAAACGGGTGACATTGAAGTCTGCTTTGCGAACTCGAAAAACCCCTTCGTTACACAGAATTTGCATAACATCTTCCCCCACCACGATCCGGTGTGGCGTCAAACGACGGAGATCTTTGTGTGCTGAATACCGCGCCCTAACAGCAGACATGATGTCTTCGTACGAAAGAACCGTGACAGCCGCAGCCCCCGCAAGTGCGTCATCGGCGATGGGGGGCGTAATATGCTTTTCAAGCTCAGGATGCTGTCGCAACAAATTTCTCGCGAGATTTTTATGACGCTCAAGCAAGTAGCGCGTATAGCTCGCATGACGGAGCCCTGCTTCTTCTTCGACCATCCGTTCCAGATGATTGATGATCCGCTGCATCAAATCGTACGCAGCTTCCGGTCGTCCTGCTTGTGCCAAAATCAAGGCAACAACTCCGGAACGCGACCACGATGTATGCCGCTTGTAAAGATTGTGAGCAAGCGCATGTTCCAGAATCTCCTCGACCTGCTCAGCCTTGTATCGCAAATTGTCTTCTTTGTCCTCAAAGTAAAGATAGTCACCGAACTCTCGAAGGAAGTTGTGTGACCGACGCAATAGCGTTAGTATCCAATAAGGATTATTGAAGTCAGAGTCACGATGCGAGAGTTGGCCCAGAAAAAAGGTTTTGTAATTCTCGAAACGTCTTCTTGCCTCATCAAAATCCTGGTTATCCTGGGGGCGAGCCGCAAGATAGACGAGACAAAATTTTCCTCTTCTACGCTCATGGAGATCATTGCTTGCGGCCAATTCCTGCAATACGACTTCGAGTTTGCGAATCACTGCAGGATTTTCGGTGTTCAAGAAGGCTTTCACAAAGCGGAACCGGTAGTCATCACCAAAGCGCGATCGAGCCATTTCCATATGCGCGAGCGCATCCTCAGGCCAGAATCGCAGAAGTAGCAATAAGGCATTATTGCAGGCCCCACGCTCCATTCCCCTTTCTTTATGCGCCAAGCGTGCCACTGCTTTAAGCAAGACTTGTTTAGCATCGGCATCAAGGAATTCACGCACTTCTTCATTCTTTACATTTTCTGCAGATAAGAAATTAAGCATTGTGGGCAAATGGAAAACTGCATGATAGAAATGAGTTGGTATTTGGTTGCGCGGTATCTTCAAATATTCATATCCGGGCGCATAATACTGGAGCGCAACGATGTCCTCAGAACGCCAGTTTCTGATGACATCGCCAAGAACCGTGATATATCGCCGAGCCCGATGCCACAGAAATGCATTAAGTCCGTCATCTTGGTCATGGGCTTCATCACGTAAACCGGGATCATCAGGAGAGTGTATATCTTCCTCGATCATCGGCGTGTGAGTACGCCACACATATAACAATTGCAAATAGGCCAACTTAACGTCTTGGCGGTCTGGAACTAGCATCATGGCTGCTTCCACCGAAGACATCGCACGCGCATAGTCACGCGTTGTGAATGCCTGCTGTAAGAGCATGTCCGCCTCCCAGGCCGGATCCATTGGTTGCGCAGATGGTGCGGTCGGTATGTCTTCCAGTGCCGCATTGACGACTTTTTCTGTCAGTTGCGCGAGGTCATCAAGAGAGCCTTGAACTTCCGTTGTGCCAATGCGTTTGCGATCACGGCGCGATCGCGTTCGAATCGTCAAGGCATGACCCGCATGCTGAAACTCATATTCGCCATCAATCAAAATCATGGATGGACGCAACGCCTCGGGAAGTTCGTGTACAAGCTCCCGTTCTTCCCGTAGTGCGCCTACGCGCTGCCGTTCCAGTAGAATGATGCCGGGGTTTCTCGCAATGCGCTGTTCGATCATGGATCCGATTATTTCAGAGAGATAATCCCACTGACGGGATAGACCGACATTCTCAAAGCCCATGACGCCCACAAGCAGCATATCTGCTGCATCGCGTTTTACTGCGCCAATTCGTGCATGTGCATTGCGAGCGACAAATGCCGCCGTACTTTCGAATGCATCATCCTCTGGCTCGATAAACGTGTATTCATGTATCTTCAGGCCATGCCATGCATCAACCAGTCTAACGCGAAGATGCTTGCGCCGGTCTTCACCATGGATCGATTCAAGCATGAGAAATGCGTCTGTAGCCCAGATTTTGCCTGTCTGGATTGCCACCGCGCTATCGGTTTCGCCGTCTGCCGCGAATAATGCTGTCCGCTGTTCTTGTAGCAGTCGATTGATCTCTTGCCTTTCCAGAAGAATGACATCTGGATACTGGGATAGTTCAACGTACAGAAAATCGATTAGAGCGGCAGGAACGTTCTGCTCCATGCCAACATCGACAATCGAAATCCGCCGCGGTTGAGCTCCCGGCACATCGTCTGCATGCAGCGGAAGACTCAAACCGGCCAATAGAATTGCTATGATATTAAATACGCATTGTTTCATGTGAGACTCTCCAACATTCGGCCAACATTGCCCGGTCTAACTAGTGCCACCAGAATTGACACGAGCAACATATGCGCGTTCCACCATACATTGCACAATCTATTCATGTATAACCGATCCTTTAAATATCTCACTCTTATGCGTCGTGTACCTTCGGTTTGGGAGCCACAGCGTTCACGTCCCTTGTCACCTAGGCTCCCTGTCCGGCCAATATTGTCGTTCAAGCATGTAAACCTTGACCCTGCTTTTAGGCAATTTGCAGTTATAAGGTACTACGTTATGAATGATCCAGATGACGGCATTATCGTTCCAATGCACTGAGCTTCTAAGTAGGCCCGATGCCCTCGCCACATGAATAGGGGCACCATATTGCGGAATAAACTGAAGATCTGCAGTATGCATACCAAGAGGGAAATCCACTCGCCAACCGGGCAAGTTGATGGGGGTTCCGATGCCTGTTTCAGCACGCCACTGCCATGGCGGTTTTCTGTCAGAACGATAACGCCACCACCCCTTACGCGGTTCGGCTAGCTGTGGTGTTATATGAAAATCGATGGAACCAGTCTCGGGGTCGAGGTGCCCTTTATCCACGCTATAGGGGGATTTGTCGTTTAACGGCCCTGACGTCAAGGTTTCGCTATGAACCAGTTTTTCTGCAACCTTGTTGCTTGGTGCCCATCGATATATGGCTCCCGGCGTTGTGCCTATATAAATCGCGTCACGTCCTGGCACGATGCATGTAATCTCAGCGCCATCCGGAATGCCTTTGATTGGTTTTGGCGATTCGAGACGTGGGATGCCGTTTGTTTTGTCATAGTCAACATAATGGATTTCCCTCATGCGCACCAGAAACAAACGTCCACGCCAATAGACCAGATCGCGAGGGCGGGTGGAATTCCGATTGACAAAGAACTGTGTTGTTTGCGAATGCAGGTTGAACTGAGCGAGCACCCAGAATGTGCGCGTATTAAACCATGTCAACCAGAGATACCCTGGATCGCCAAGAAACCCCGTGTTTACACGGGACTTGAAAGCGGTCAGGTACGCATCTGGCACATCGTCGATAAAATTGAAAACGAGCGGCCACTCGCGGCCGGAAAAAACGACATGGTCGATATCCATGGCGAGTTCAGGGCGCACGTGCATGATCAGACCAGGATGTTCCCGTTCCAGGAAAGTAAGTATCCGTTCCCGCGCATTCATGTTGATTGCCGACCTTTCAGGCGAATAGCGCTCTAGTATCCGATTAAGATAATGCGTACTTTCGATTTTAAGATCTTGGTCGTCAGGGTAGGCGGCTTGGAGTCTAGCGTATGCAGAGATTGCCCATTGCGCATCCTCGACGCCATCATAGTTAGGGCATTCGAATACCCGTGGCATCATCAGTGGCCCAATATTTTCCCTTTGAAAGGATAGGTCCATATGCGAAAATCCCGGCCAGAGGAAACGACTGATTAAACCGGGTATGATGTGCTTGTGGCGTTCATCAGGATTTTCACCGAGCCATGTAAACAAATTGCGCACGGCGGCCTTTCCGTTTTTGGTCGGATTCTCGCCAAACCCACCATGCAAATGGGTCAGAATCATCAGTGCTGCATATTTTGAATGATCGTCGCGGCGCGTACAGATATCCTCGAGATACGCGATCAAAGACTGTTGTGCCCGCACGGCATCCCAATGCGGTACCGCCAGAAAAGTTTGACCGAGCCCCGAACGCCATGGACTAAGGTTTTCCTCGTAATCGATCTCCTTGAGATAGGCGATTGCTTCCTCGGGAGTGTCGAACCAGAACATTGCGATTTCAGGATTCCACAAGTTCGCATATTCCAGATAATCCCTTAGCCGATGCTTGAAGCGGACCACTACAGCTTTCTCGGCTTCGTCCGCCCAAGATGAAAGACTCCCGAGAAACGGGAGAGACGGCTCTCGATTCCAACGCTTGCGGCCCCATTTGAATGGAACGGAATCTGTGTTCAGTACAAACTGACAGATGTCCATTGCTTCTGTCATATGGCTCATGCGTGTAAAACGATCGCCCGGAGCATTCGCCAGAGCATTTGCCAAGGCCCACACATAGTCTCTGTTTGTTGGGCTGAAAACTGATGCGATTCGGAATTGTTCAATGGCAAAGTGCGGTTGTTCACGAGCTTGATACATTTGCCCCAGCAAGTATCGTGCGGCCGCTTCAGTAGATAGGATCGCCTCATTCTCTTGTGCTTGCAGCCCAGTTTGCATGGTTTGTACCGCCCACGCTATCATGTCGGGTAGAGCATCACGGACTCCATCGGGCGATAGATCAAAGTCATCGCTGACCCATTTGTTTTCTCCGCCCACGGTCTGTAGTTGCAGGCGCACCGTGATCCTTTCCGTGTCTCCGTCGCGCACTCCACGCAACAGCCAATCGGCAGTGGCCAACGGTGTTGATCCCGTTTCAACAATAGGAGATCGTTCAAAATCGATAGCAGGTAGAGCCTTTCGTTCGAGAACAACGACTTCTGGTATTGCCGCCATCTGTACACTCAGGAGATCTTCCAGAACGTCAAAGATCGGCGCTTGCGAACGGGGGGGGTGAACTTCAAATCGTTCGATCGTTAGGTATTGTCGATCTTCGGGGTTTAAACGGAAAAGTGCCCGACGATGTTCAATGTGAAGCAGCAACAAACTCGCCAGATTGCGAGCTCCATCGACCGTAGCCTCGTCAACGGCTGAATACAGGCTTTGTCCCCTGACGGTTTCGACGATCCGAACGAACAGGAACTGATCGATTTGTCGGGCAATTATCACGGCATCTGCTTTGACGAGCGAGCCAAGCCCTATCGGATCCTGGCCTGCTAGCGTCATAAGATTCGTCTCCTCGGCCAACCGCGCAAGTTCCTCGCGATCTACAAATGTTGCAGTTAGAGACTGAGAGAGATAAGAAAATAACACATCCGTCAGCGCCGATGGCGCATCCGAGACCAGTGCTGTAACGAACGGCATCGAATCCTTATTTGTCACTCCCTTATCAGTCAACGTGCCATTACTTTCCGAGGCATTGTATTTAGATACGTACTGTGCAGCTAGAGAGCCAGCAGGACGTCCCGTCTGCCAATCGCCCGATGGCATCAATGCCACTCGTGCGCCCTCTGCAGGACATGGCCAAGCATGACAGGCCAGAAGCAGGCTAAACATGATTTGGAACAAAAATTTCATAAGCTATTATCATCCCTATTATGGAGTCGCAGCATACCCTCGGATAGATGTAGTCCCTCGGGTGTCAGCACGAGCAATCCGCGTTCATGCATCAAAGCATCGATGATCTGCGGTGGATTTTGGCTGTGTGGAAACAACATGATGCCAAGTTTCTGCGGTGCGCCATTGCCCGGCGGATAATACATGGGTTCGATATACGCTTGCGCACCGATCTGAACAATTGCTCCCTGTCCGACCTGGCATGCAAAGGCCAGATTGGCAAGATTAAGAAGCCTACCGTGATTCCTGCGACGGGTTATCCTCGCCAGATTTTGTCCCTTGATGATATCGTAGAAATCAACAAAGGTAATAAAATGAATAATTAGTACATCTCCGCGCCGCCGCCAGAATTCACCGGATCCAAATTCCATTTCTGACTTTGATACCGTCTCTTGTGTCGGGAAATATTGATAGGTTCCTGTTTCCGATGTGCCTCCCCATATGGAGAAGAACACACTGTTATTGTAACGATCTGAAAATATCCCTGATATCGTTTCAAAATTCAGATCCCCCATTCCTCTGATTTGCGAGGTGCGGGAGAAGACGATTCTATTCCTTCCGGTTACCGGATCGATTTCAGCCATGCTGTTGCCGCGACGAGAAAAACGATCGTAAGGCGCGTGCGTCAGCACAGTATACAGCTTCCCCTGTAAGGCATCATAACCGGCAATGAAATCGCCGGGAATCTCTTGGCGATATCGCAGCGTTCGCGTTTCGCCCTTCTGGGGAACAACCAACATCCCGTTCGCGCACTGCGCATAGATCGTCTGTCCCTCTGCAACG
>PXBF01000143.1 GCA_003567005.1 PVC group bacterium | reverse complement strand
TAGGCCTGGCACTTGCGTACAAACTCCAGGGCGACCTTGAATCCGTCAGTCAGAAGCTGTACCGGAAAGTCATTCAGCATGCGCAGGTGTTTATCTCCCAGGCGGATTACACTGTGATAGGCCCCGATGGGGAAAAGATTGGGAAAAAGCGCTGCCTGTCCATGCTCAAGTCTTCCCTCAGGCAGGAATTCCTCCGGATAGGCAGGGGTGTTTTTTCGCCAGTCGGAAGGACACAGAAAGCAGGTCTGTCTGGTTTCTTCCCCCCTTTGCAGCAGATAGTCGTAATCAGTGTCCGGAAACAGGATCTGGGACTTTCCGGCCAGACCGGAATTGAGTACGCTTATCTGTCCGGTAAGCGGATCGGTTCTTACTTCCAGTTCCTGAAAAGCAAGCTCCATGTTCTGCAATGGACTGTGAAAAACAGATTGCCGGCGGTCGATTTTAAACTGAATCCCGGACATGTTTCCTCCTTGTGCAGGTTTGGAAAAAATTACCAGTTCTAATCGGATGAAGATAAATCAGCAGTGCCTGTGGATATACAGATTTCGGTCTGCACTTGAAAAAGCCGGACTAACCAGGTACAATAAACCGTAAAAAAAGATGTGTTTGTATCCAGTTCGGGTCTGCTCCTCGCACTCCACAGACCTGTAGAGAAGCTAAGCTTGAATCATTTATGCTCAAGCTGCTGCTCCAGTCAACCTGAACCTGAAAAACCAACCTTCCTGCCTGCAGGTATTAAGGTTTAATTTAAAACTGTCTTTAAGCCCGCTTTATAAAGTAAATCAGCAGATGCAATATAGATATAACTATCCGGAAGCATCCGGACACCAAACCCTGGAGGATTCATGAAGCTAAACAGGAGAAAATTTCTGCACTGCTCAGCCGTGGCCGCAGGAGGTCTGGCTCTCAGCGGAGCAGGCATGCCGCTTTACGCCTATGATCCTGAACTTGTCACCCGGAATAAGGATGAAACCCGCAGAAGCTATTGCGGTCTGTGTCATCCAAGGTGCGGCATTTTACTGCACATGAAGGAGGGCAAAGTGGTGCAGGTCACAGGAGATCCCGATCATCCTGTGACCAGAGGGCTTATATGCGAACGAGGCCTGCTCATGCCCGAACACATCCATCATCCGGACAGGATTAATTATCCTTTGAAGAGAAAGGGAAAACGCGGAGAGGGCAAATGGGAAAGAATCAGCTGGGATCAGGCCCTGGATGAAACGGCAGAGAAGCTTTCCCGTCTGCGGGATGAATACGGGCCGGAAACTTTGGCCTTCACTCACGGCACCAGCCGTACGCATCACTGGGACAGCAGAAGGTTCTACAATCTTTTCGGATCGCCCAACATCTGCGGCGCGGCCAATATCTGCATGTGCCCGAGCTATGCCACGGAGTACGCCACTTACGGGGGCATGGCCAGGGGAGATGTGCGCAACGCCAGATGCGTGGTCATCTGGGGAAGATCCCCGGCCAAATCCTCCCCGGTGCAGTCGTACCCGGCCCTGCAGCATGCCCGGGAACAGGGTGCGAAAATTATCGTCATCGATCCGCGCAGGATTCCGGAGACGGAAATGGCGGACATGTGGCTGCAGATAAGGCCGGGTACGGATCTGGCCCTGATGCTGGCCTGGATTAATCTGATCATCTCTGAGGACCTGTATGACCGGGAATTTGTGGATAAATGGACCACCGGCTTTGAAGAGCTTAAAAAAGCAGTTCAGAAGTACACTCCGCAGAAGGTGGCGCAGATAACCTGGCTTTCCGTGGATCAGATCAAAGAATCCGCCAGGCTTTACGCCCGGACCAGCCCCGCGGTTATTCCTTACGGCTACGGCCTGGACAAGCAGGGCGTAAACTCCAACCAGTGCGCCAGGGCCAGAGCCATATTGAGGGCTTTGACCGGCAATCTGGAAGTCCCGGGCGGAGAAATATTCAGTCAGTCTCCGGAAACCGGAAAACTGAGAGGGGAGTTCGATCTGGTGGCCAGCGAAGCCATCAGTCCCGAGCAGAGGGCCAAGCAGCTGGGAGCAGATACTTATCCTTTTTTTGGATTCCCCGGCTGGGAGAGAAACGTTAAAAACAATAAAAAACTTCCCTCCGGCTATGTGGGGGCTCCGTCCATGTACAGAACATGCACGGCTCACCTGCGCGACGTATTCAATGCGGCCATCACCGGCAGGCCCTATCCGGTCCGGGCCATGCTCAGCGTGGCCAACAATCCGCTTCTGGCCTTTCCGGACACCAGACTGACCTTTGAGGCCCTCAAGGCAGTGGATCTTTATGTGGTCATGGAGTATTACATGACACCTTCGGCAGCCCTTGCCGACTATATATTTCCTTCGGCAACCACAGTGGAGCAGCCTCAGCTCTGGACCACCGGGGGGTTCTGCATGACCTGTCCTCCGGGAATCGAACCCCTGTACGAACGAAGGGATACATACCAGTTCTATAAAGGCCTGGGCCTGCGTCTGGGTCAGGAAAACGACTGGCCCTGGAAAGACCTGGAAGAGGCCTATGACTATGTCCTGGAGCCTGCCGGAGTAACCTTCAAAGAACTGAACAAGACCTACGGCTTTTTCGGCAGGCGTGAATACAAAAGATATGAAAAATACGGGTTCGGAACTCCATCAGGCAAGGTGGAGCTTTATTCCTCAATTTTTGAAGAGCTGGGGTGCGATCCTCTGCCTGAATACAAGGAGCCTCTCTGGAGCCCGGAAGGAAGTCCTGATCTGGCTGAGGACTATCCCTTCATTCTGATCACCGGCAGCAGGTTCATGCCCATGTACCATTCCGAGCAGCGCCAGTTCGAATCCGCCAGAGAGCGAGTCCCGGATCCCCTGGCATGGATGCATCCGGATGCGGCCGGAGCCCTGGGGCTGGAAGAGAATCAGTGGGTAAAAGTCAGTTCCCCCAAGGGAAGTATAAGAATGCGTCTTAAATTCTCGACCATCATGCATCCCAGGATGGTGGACGTGCAGCACGGCTGGTGGTTTCCGGAAAGAAAGGAAGAAAAGCCTGAGCTGTTCGGGGTGTTTGAATCCAACGCGAACATGCTCTGCCCGGTCGATGCCGAGCACTGCAGTCCGGAAATCGGCAGCTGGCCTCATTCAGCTCTTTTATGCCGGGTGGAAAAAGCCTAGCAACCGATCAAGCGGACATGTCCTGAAGAAAAAAGAGCGATTTTAAAAGCAAAGGGAGCGGTTGCCTGATCCAGGATCTTGGTATAAGCTCGGAAAGCAGCAGACGCTGAGACTGCCCGGAGCCTGTCAGGCCATACTGCAAAATCGGGTCCGCTCCCATTTTCTTTTTGAGTCTTAGGCCCGGAACATTTGTGCATAAAAGCGGTCCGGCATAATTTTTTATTCAGTAAATACTTGGAGAAACAAGTCGAAAATGATCCAGGACAACTATGGCCGGGGTATAAGTTATCTGCGCCTGAGCATTACGGACCGCTGCAATCTCAACTGTTTTTACTGTCGTCCGGGCAAGGGGACCAGGTTTATTCCGCATAAAAATATCCTGACCTACGAGGATATGCTTTATCTGCTGCACAGTGTGTCCGGACTCAAGGTGCAGAAAGTCCGGCTCACCGGGGGAGAGCCCTTTGCCCGCCGCGATATTCTCTATTTTCTGCACCGGCTAAAACATGAACTGCCCGAGCTGGACCTCAGGCTGACCACCAACTCCACCCTGATTGCCGGCAAGATCAGAACCCTGAAGGATATCGGCATTAAAGGCCTGAACATTTCCCTGGATACTCTGGACAGGGATAAGTACCGACGCATCACCGGCCATGACAGTCTGAACAGCGTCCTGACCAGTATCGAGCGTTGTCTGGAAGAGGGCATCAGAGTAAAGATAAACGTGGTGGCTTTAAAAGGCGTAAATGACGACGAACTGGATGATTTCATCCAGCTGGCTGTAGAAAGGCCTGTGGATGTGCGCTTCATAGAATTCATGCCCATTGGAGAAAAGACTCTCTGGAAAAAGGACTACTACTGGCCTTCAGCAGAACTTCTGCAGGCTGCTGGAAAAATCATCGCTTTAAACCCGGTTAATATTCTGGATAAAAACCACGGCCCGGCCAGAATGTTCCGGCCCGGCAACGGGCTGGGCCGCCTGGGAGTCATATCTCCGCTCAGCGAACATTTCTGTTCCACCTGCAATCGTTTGCGCATTACCGCCAACGGAGGGCTGCGCACATGCCTTTTTTCAGACCGGGAGTACAGACTCCTGCCCCTGATCCGTTCCAGAAGAATAAGCCGGGAGAAGCTGCTTCTGGTGCTGAAGCGGGCCGGACAGAGAAAGCCCATGGGGCATGAGCTTTATACAGGGGATAAGCAAAATAAAAGTCTTTGCCGGCGGGTGATGTCCT
>PXBF01000019.1 GCA_003567005.1 PVC group bacterium | reverse complement strand
GTATCCAGACCATGCACCAGAAAGCGGTCGTGGGGGCGGAGGGCCGCGGTCAAACGCCCGTCGCCCGAACCCACATGGACGACCAATCCGCCCTGGACACCACTGACGGACAGGATCTGCTCCACCGTTTCCTGCGGTTCGGCCGCGTCCCCCCCGGTCGCAGCCGCCAGTGCCAGGACTCCGATCCAGCCCCCCAGAACTCGCCAATCAAGTGTGAAAAAACCAGGAAATCGCATGATCTTCGTACTCCTCTGCTGTGAGTTCCGATGCTACGCCCGGAGATCTCCGGCGTCCGCCATTACACAAAGTCCCCG
Organism: PVC group bacterium; assembly: GCA_003567005.1. Lineage (GTDB taxonomy): Bacteria > Verrucomicrobiota > Kiritimatiellia > UBA8416 > UBA8416 > T3Sed10-140. The sequence goes on along the minus strand of PXBF01000019.1, from coordinate 4,079 downwards.
CGGCGGCGTCAAGCAACCCCGGATCCGAGCCGGTTGCGTTGTACGCAATTGCTTTTTTTGAAGCCGTGGAATGAGGGGAAAAAGTCGGCTTCACCGCAGAGTTGGTAAAAATTCCCTGGAATTTTGCAGCTTGCAGCCAAGAGAAGTCCCGCGACACGAGCGAAGAACCGCAGGGAGATCACCGGCACAAGCGCGGGTGACGGGGAGACCCTGCCGGCGATTCCGGACGACGTCCAGTCCAACGTTCCCCCAAATCAGACCGAAACCTCGGCCTGCGAGAAGGTGGCGGATACGAACCAGGTACATGCCTTGCTGTCTCAACACCACTTCAAGGCGGTCATTCAAAGCCGGTCCCTGTGGAAAGGATGCGAAATGGGGACACCCAGCTGTTGCCTGACGCCGCACTTTCAGGGTAGTTCGCAATAGTACTAACTAGTATTTCATTCTTTACAGGGGGCACTTAAAACCGTGGCTCTTCGTACCTGACTCTGATTCGAAACGCTGGCTGTCCCCGTTTGGCAGATGGTGATCACGCCCACGCTGACCCAAATCAGCAACAACCCGGCGATCCGGCATGCACGAGCCACCGAAGTCCCTCCCTTGCCGAACGATGCGGATCAGCCGTCGGGGACAGAAAGACGTCACCATAGGCAACCACCCTTACCCCCGCTCGCCGGCATCCTTTGGGTACACTCCTCAATCAGGGGCGGTTATATATTGAACGAACAAAACATCACCGCGTGGTCGGGTTGGAAATCCGCGAATTGGCCTGGGAATCGCGGCCGGTAGGGCGGCCGGGAATCAGCGCAATCAAGCCTTCCGCTTGGGAACGCGATCCTTTCCAATCCGCAGAAAATGTAGTCCAATACGATGGCAGGACGCGTGGTATCATCCAGAGACCACTTGGTGCCAATTTGGTGATTGAGTTGCGTGCCATAGGCATCGGTCAGCCTCTTGTCAGTCGTGCCGTCGACAAAGCCCGCGCGTTTCACTGTGGCGATTTCATCCGTATCGGGGGTAGCGTTGAAATCACCACCCATTAACCACACGTCTTCCTTTCTGTCTTCCGCCACCGGCGGAACACGATACTCGGCGGTCTCCTGGTACGCTGACACAATATTATCGAGAATCAGTTCCACCTGCTGACTTCTCGTCGCGGCGGCACGGCGATTAATGCGGATTTTGCCCGTGCGTTCTCCGCTGAGCGTGGTCAAGTGCACATTCAGGAAGTTGATGTAACGTCCTTCGCCCGCTCCCGAGTCGATGAACAGGCGTCCTCGAATCGCGAGCCTGGGCTCGGTGTCACGTGTTCCCAGGTAGGCACCCGTCGATATCGCTGTCCTTTCGAAGCACAGGTGGTAAGCGTTGCCGCCCGGAACATCCGCGTTGGATGGCGCCGTCGTGGGGTCGCGATACGGGATGTAGAGCTTACGCAACTGTGACGGGTCGCGAATACAAATCCCATATCCCTGTTGGCCTTCCACGTAGTCAGGAAGTAAGTTCTGAACCCCGCAGCCCCTTTGGTACATTTCCCATTTTCTGGGATGGGGAGTTTCGCGGCTGCTGAGAGAGGGAAAGAAGAATCCCCGGTAGCCCTGGAAAATGCCTTCAAGGATCGCGGAACCCGTCTGCCAACGACCCGACGGATTGGGGGAGTGGTCTTCAAAACCAATGCATTCCTGAAGCAGGATGACATCGGGGTATTCCGGTTGGTTTCCCGGGACTGTGAGGAACTGGCGGATACCAGTCCTCCAAACCTCTCCGTATGCAGCGATGTACTGCGCAGCAACGGGGTCGGGCGGTGCGGCGAGCTTGTCGAGTAACTTTGCCCCCGCCATGTTCCAGCTCATCACGCGGATACGCATTGTGACCTCTCCGTGCAAGTGATAATCGAGCCTCAGTTCGGAATGTAACGTTAAGCGTTCTGTCCTGCTGGCTTCCGGAGGTGGGCCTGCTATCGGGTAGCACGGAAACCGGAAGCCAGAAGGACAGAACGTAGTTGAACTGAATCGCGGAGTTGAGGCCGCTTTGGGGTTTCTATGGGGCGCCCACCCCGCACCATGCCATCGTAAGCAGACTGGGCCGCGAATGTCAATGGCCCCGGGGTGGGATTGTCGGGAAGATCATCATTCCCAGCAGATGGCAATTGTACGCCCGAGTGGTACGCCCGAGTGGGGTCAGACCGGGATTAGGGATTAGCGAGGCGTCTTGCGAGCGTTTGAACTGTCTTTTGAAGCTCGGGCGTGGCCTGCTCGACGCGACGCACCGCGCGGCCTACGCCACTGTGGTCGCGGTATCCCAAGGCCCTTGCGGTTTCCGTGGCCGGATGCCCGAATCGGCACCGCGCCAACGGAGTATTAGTGCGATGGGTTCCTCTGTTTTAGGCTCCGAGTTTGTATCGGTCATAGTAACCTCAGCTATCTAATGTCGGCGGCTATATAGCATATAGCAGCAAGCCGACGCATGAGAGCACGGCCAGGGCCCAGATCCAGACTCCTTTCCAGCTCATCGGCATTGTGCAACTACCATCGGGCAGTAACGGCCGTGCTCCCTTGACATGCTCTATCATGAGATCCAACGTCGGCGCGGGTACACCGCCCGATGCGATCCGCTCGCGGTACTGCTCAAGTATATGGACCATCTCATCCCGGGCCACGCGAGCGTGCCCCAGTACACCGACCTCAAAGAACCTGGTGCCTGCCATGCTGCGCATGATCGCGACAGCAATGGGCTCTGGCACCAAGGGCAGCAGCTTGAAAAGGCGCGGGCTGACAGGGATACCGGCCGCTTCCTGGGCTCGAAAGCTCTCTGCGCGAGCGCGCACCCCCATCAACATGGCATCGCGCGTACGGCCAAAACGCTCCGCATCAAGGTCCGCGGCGTACACCGCAAGAAAGACAACCACGGCTGGGACATGCGTGACCAGCCAAGCGTCGATATCGCGGCGCACCTGCATCTTTTTGCCCATTCGCCGGAGCACTGACGCAACCTCCAGCGTGCGAGTGGTCACTTGACCATCCACCTCACCGATAGGCATATACAACCAGTTCAGTGACATGACACACATGACGGGGTCCTTGCGCCAGCCGCCCGACGTGGGAAAGCCGACCATCACCCGCTGGGCGCCCAACGCCTCGATGTACTGGTCAAAGCCCGACGGGTTGTTCTGCAAAAACAGAATGGTCTGGGCATGCCGATTTTTGGCCAGAATGGGCAGGGTCTCCAGAGCCATGTCCTTGCGCATAACGACCAGAATCAGGTCAAACGGGTCATCCTCACCCAATTGCTCGACGACAGGCACGCGGTGGGTCTCGATCTGGCCGGAATGCGAGCCCTCCAGGATCACCCCATGTTCCCGCAGATCGGCCAGTCGTTGCCCACGGGCCAGAATCGACACATCCACTCCGGCTTGGTACAGCCGGGCGGCATAGAGCGATCCCAGCGGACCCGCACCGTACACCAGTGTCTTCACGGCTCTCTCCCTTCCTTTGGAACACGAGGGATAGGAAAATTGATTATTCCCAACCACCCTGGGCCCAGTTGACATTCGCCGCCCAGTCTGCCTACGATGGCATCGTACGGAGCGGGGCGCCCCATAGAAACCCCAAAGCCGCCTCAGCTCCGCGGTTCAGTTCAACTGCGTTCGGCCAGACGAAGACCTAGGTCGATCCGTGCTAAACCTGGAAGTCAACTCGTTCGTGTCTCTGATAGCCGCGTCGTCCGTCTTTTCGTGGTTTGGGGTGATGTACTTTGGTATCCCGATCTTCGTGTTGTTGACATCTGCGATAAGCCTTTCGACACCTGAGTGCCGAGCGTTTCATCTCCTGCTGACTGGAGTGGCTTTCGCAATAATGTCGATCTTTGTCGTCGCGGCCTATTCCGATCGTCAGAGCGTAAGACTCCGTGATGATGAACTGGTTATCTTAGCCAATGTTGCCGTTTGCATAGCGTCAGTCGTTGGCGTCGTCTGTTGTCGGATTGCCCATGGGCTCCTTCACCGGACGGACATCTCGAAGGGCGATTCTGAAACCTGATGCCGAACCAGAGGATACACTGGAGTCACCGATCCCGTCGGAATT
>PXBF01000086.1 GCA_003567005.1 PVC group bacterium | reverse complement strand
TCGAACCAGAGCCAGTTCGAGGTGAGCTTTACGACGCAGATGGATATGCTTGAGCAGACAGAGCTCGGCATTGGCAACCGCCTCGCTATCGATACGAATCGCGTTCTCGACAACACGCAAGCGGTGCAAGAGACAAACGATATTCCAAAATCAACGGCACTTCTTGAAGATTATGAATCGAAAGAGAGCAAATATTATAAGTTTCCGAATTTTTCCGTTGAGATGGAGACTGGCACTGGCAAGACGTACGTATATCTGCGCACGGTTTTTGAACTTAACCAGAAGTACGGATTCAAAAAATTCATCATCGTGGTTCCTAGTGTCGCGATCCGTGAAGGCGTGCTGAAAAGCCTCGAGATCACCAAGGAGCATTTCGCCGGGATTTACGATAATGTGCCGCTCGACTATTTTGTTTATGACTCCAAGAAGTTGGGGAAGGTTCGGCAGTTTGCCACGAGCAATCAGATTCAAATCATGGTGATCAATATCCAGGCATTCCAGAAAGACGCCGGGGATGACGTGGATTACTCCAAGCTTGATGATGAGAAGCGCAAGAAATTAAACATCATCCATCAGGAGCGGGACGCGATGTCGGGGCGGAGACCCATCGAGTTTATCCAAGCGGCCAAGCCTATTGTGTTTATCGATGAACCGCAAAGCGTTGACAATACCCCAAAATCACGCCGGGCTATCCAACAATTGCAGCCGATTGCCTGTTTCCGCTACTCGGCCACCCACATCAACCCCTACAACCTGCTTTACAAGCTCGACCCGATCAAGGCATATGACATGCGTCTCGTAAACGGATTGAGGTATCATCGGTAAAAGCCGATGACAGTTTTAACGATGTTTTCGTCCGGCTGGATAAGGTGGAATATGCCAAGGGAGCGAAAACACCCCACGCGAAGATAACAATCAACGTTGATACGCCGAACGGCCCGAAGGCGAAGACCTACACAGTGAAACAAGGCGACGACCTTTTCGAGCGTTCAAACCAACCACCGCGCAACACGGCACGTTCCGAGTACCAGCATGGTTTCATCATTACGAACATAAGCGCAGAGCCCGGTTTGGAGCATATCGAATTCAATAATGGCCGACTGATTCGCCAAGGAGAGGAAGAAGGCGGCATGACCGATGAAGTAATGAAGGCGCAGATCAGGGAAACGATCGAGCGCCATCTTCAGAAGGAGCTCAAGCTGAAGGACAAGGGGATCAAAGTCCTGTCGCTATTCTTTATTGATCGGGTATCGAACTACAGGCTTTACGCCGACGACGGAACCCCGCAGAAGGGAAAGATCGCAAACTGGTTTGAGGAAGCCTTTGCAGATATCAGCGGCAAATCACTCTACAAAGGTCTTATCACACATTCGGTTGAGACCCTTCACAATGGCTATTTCTCATCCGACAAGAAGGGGGTATTGAAGGATACTGGTGGCAACACACAGGCTGATGAGGATACATACAGCCTTATCATGCGAGACAAGGAGCGTCTGCTTTCCCCTGAGGAACCTTTGCGTTTCATCTTTAGCCATTCCGCGCTGAAGGAGGGTTGGGATAATCCAAATGTATTTCAACTTTGCAGTTTGCGGGAAATGGGCACGGAAAGGGAACGACGTCAGACAATCGGGCGCGGCTTGCGTCTGCCTGTGAATCAGGATGGTGAGCGTGTTTATGATGACACGATCAACCGTCTTACGGTCATCGCGGGCGAGACTTTCGAGGAGTATGCCCGTGGTCTTCAAGACGACATTGAACGAGATTGCCAGATCAAATTCGGACGCATCGAGAAGACCGCCTTTGCCAAACTGGTCCAGCCAGCACCAGATGGGGAACGGGAGCAGCCGATTGGTCAGGAAGCATCCGAGAAGATATGGCAGGATTTGAAAGATAAGGGCTATCTTGATGCGCAGGGCGATATTCAGGCCAAGTTTGATCCCGCTCGCGAAGGATTTGTGCTCGAAGTGGCAGCAGAGCATGAACCATTGAGAGCCCATATTCTTGATGAAATGCGCAAATATATCTTCCGTAATCGAATCGTCGACGCACGGCAGAAGCGCACGCTCCGCTTCAAGAAAGAGGTCACGCTCACGCCGGAGTTCGAAGAGCTATGGAAACGGATAAGCAAGAAAACCGCCTATGCCGTGGAGTTTGATACCGAGGAGCTCATCAAACGGGCATCCCTGCGGATCAAGGATATGGAAAAGATTCGCGCGGTTACGATCTCAACAACCAGAGAAGAACTGGAAGTCACAAAGGCAGGCGTACAGGCCGGACGGGTACTTGAGGCTCGCACCACCGAAGCACCTAAACCGAAAGCCCTTCCTGATATTCTTGCATTTCTACAACGTGAGACTGAACTCACACGGCATACACTCGTCAGAATCCTCAAGGAATCTGGTCGTTTAACGGATTTCCCTGTTAACCCGCAGGCATTCATGACCGAGGTTGCAAAGGCCATTAACCGCACGCTGCACGGTATGATTGTGGACGGCATCAAGTACGAACATATTGCCGGACAGGAATACGAGATGCGCCTTTTCGAGGAAGATGAGGTTGAATCCTATCTCGCCAATCTTTACGAGGTGCAGAGCAAAGACAAGACATTGTACGATTACATTCCCTATGATTCCGAGGTCGAACATGAGTTCGCGCGTCAGCTTGATGGAATGGAGAATGTTCGGCTGTTTGTCAAACTACCCCGCTGGTTTGTTGTGGATACACCCATCGGCGATTACAATCCCGACTGGGCCATTGTGGCCGAACAGGACAGTAAGGTCTATCTCGTGCGCGAGACGAAGAGCACCCTTGACGATGAAAAACGCCGCACATCCGAGAATCAGAAGATCAAGTGCGGCAAGCGACACTTTGAAGCCATCGGTGTCGATTTTAAAACAGTGACGAGTGCGGCCGAAGCACTGGCGACATAGACATGAACGATGAGGCACCCGATCTGTTTGGCCATGCGGCAGCTGCTATCAATCCTACTGAATACATCGTCTATCATGACGAATCCAAAGAACCCGGTTATTGGCATGTCTTCCTGTTTGTGCCGGTTGACAGTCGGGAAATGCTGCTGGCGGCACTGAAGGAAGCGCTGAAAAATAGTAAATATAAGAGAAACGATCGTTCCTATAAGGAAATCCGGGGTAGTTCTGCTGGATACAAAATGGCAGATTATTGGCTCTCAATTCTGGCCTCATCATTTCAAGTGCAACGCGGAGCTGGCATGCTACCGTACACGACAGGGCGAACGCTTGGCTCGCGGTACCCAAACCGCGAAACCATCCTTCAATTCCCGAGGCCCCCAGGCTGCCGCATGGCGGTCTTCCAAATTATCAATGGGCATGCCGATCTGGACACGGTCGGCGACAAGACCCGCAAGATCGAATTAACATTTCGAATGGGGCTTCAAGGAGCCTGTCACTATTTCCATGATGACAACAACCCTATGGTCTTACGGTCCATCTTTGTTGACCGCGAGCGGCAATATAATCGCCCCCTCGATCGGAACTGGATTTTTAGTAAACTTTCAACTCGCTTCCGTGACTACTGTTCGTTGTCTCCGGAATGCCAGATCAATGGCGAGGACGTTCCAGACGATGATTGGTTAATTCTGGATGCTGCTGACGTTCTTTTGGGCGTGATTCGTAATATCTGCGTCCGACCAGACGGTTTGCACCGCCGCAAGAAGGAGCATTTCCGTGCTGTAAGCCCTCTGCTTGAAGACATACAAAAGGGCCAGAAACGAATGAAACGAAGCCGCTACGGCATATTCGGCACGGTGTCATCAGCACGGCTTGAGAACGGACAATGGCGATATTCTTCCTTGAGCGATATGCTTCGGCAAGTTTACAACAATTCAGCGGAAATGCCAATATAACCAGAATCATAAAATGCATGTTTACTTCGAATCCAACAGCAGTTTCCTGAACGTCTGAACAAGCAGCACAGTCGCTCCATAAAATTACAGGGATACCCGTTTCAATCGCGCACCAGAGATTTGTCATTGTGCGGCGTTCCGCCGCAGGCCGAGGGTCTATAGCGGACGGCACTTGGTGTGCTGGAGCATGGATTCAAGAAGGGGTGGCAGAAGCAGAAAGAGTTGAGCATTGCTCGACACCACGGAACCCCGATTCATCGGGGTGACCCGGCGCACAAGCCTGCACCAAGCGTTGGTGCGGTGCGTGTGCCGCATGGGGCACGGCATGAACCTGCATTGGCAGGTGCAGTGCCGTGGGGGTGAGACAGAGCGAAGCGTTGAGGTCGACCCGATTCGTAGAAATCGGGGCGACACCATTCCCGTAGTCCGTGGCGTGCTCTGTGCAGGATGTGGGAATGCGCTGGCATTTCCGCTGACGCTCGCAGAGAGCATGACACGGACGGAGGGGTATTGGAGCATGAACCGTGACACCTATGGTGGCGCGGTTCATGGCCT
>PXBF01000032.1 GCA_003567005.1 PVC group bacterium | reverse complement strand
TCTTGAAGGGGCTGCGTATCCATCCAAATTCGTAGCTTGGATTGTAACCGTATTGCTGGCTGGTGCCGTGTATTATTTCGGACTTCGCAAGGCATCCTGGCTTGCCCGCATCCGTGAATTTCGCCTTAGCTTTCCCGATATTGCCTTATTCTTAACCATCTATCTGGCGGCACTAATCGGTTTTTTGTTCGTGATTGTTCGCTAAAGCTGGCGGTGACATGTTATCTTGCGAGATGTTAGTCGACTTTCGGGGCTCGTTGTTGGATCGCGATTGCGGCTGTTGTCTTGTGGTCGCTGGATGAAAGTATGATTTTATGAAGACGTTTACGTGTAGTTGCGGACAGGCTTTGTTTTTCGATAATAGCGTGTGTTTGCGTTGTCAGGCAAAACTGGGCTTTTGTCCGGTATGTTATTCGATCTCTCCTTTGCAAGCGCAGGCGGATGGCCTCTGGCGTTGTGGACATGCGGACTGTGGTGCAAGGCTGGCGCTGTGCCACAATTATCATGCGTATAATGTTTGTAACCGCTGCGTGGTTGTGTCGGATGAAGGCGTCGGCGAGACGTACTGCGATTGCTGTCGCTACAATCACACGATCCCGGATTTGTCCGTGCCGGGCAATATGGAGAAGTGGTGTCGGTTGGAGGCTGCCAAGCGGCGGTTATTTTATGATCTGGATTTACTGGGGTTGCCGCGTGGTACGCGTGCCGATGGCTTTTCGCCGCCGCTGTCTTTTGATTTCAAGGCGGATGACATACCAGCGTCAGACATGTGGCGCACGGCAGGCGATGAGGAGCGCGTATATACGGGGCACAGCAAGGGACACATCACGATTAATATTCGGGAAGCTGATGAGGTGGAGCGTATCTTTCCTTTTGATATTATTCCCAGGATCATTGCGGGGCACGAATGGCATCAGATCGAATCCGGTTTGATCCAGCGCACGGAAGCACTCAACTGCTTTATCCATGATATTTATCATGACCAGCATATTCTGAAAGATGGTGTTGTCCCTTCCGACAAGGTGCTTGGCGCAACCAGTTACCGGGCGGTGTGTCAGGGGTTGGAGCCACCGCGCGGGGTCTGGTGTCATGTGACTGGCACGGATTTGGTGCGTGATCAAGATGGTGCCTTTTATGTGCTTGAGGATAATTTGCGGTGCCCATCGGGCGTGTCTTACCTGCTGGCAAACCGCCAGATTCTAAAGCGCTCTTTTCCCAATGTGTTTCAGGCTTCGGCTGTGCGTCCTGTGGTGGACTATGCGAGTCGGCTGTTGGCGACGCTGAAGCTTTTGGCTGCGGATATGACAGATGATCCCGTAGTAGCGGTGCTAACGCCCGGCATTTTTAATTCGGCTTATTTCGAGCATACGTATCTTGCGCAACAGATGGGTGTGGAACTGGTGGAGGGGAGTGACTTGGTGGTTGATCAGGGTAACGTATGCATGCGAACCACCAAAGGATTGCAACGCGTGCATGTGTTGTATCGTCGGATTGATGATGACTTCATCGATCCGCTAACGTTCCGGTCTGATTCGGTGCTGGGTGTACCGGGGCTCTTTGAGGCATATCGTAATGGACGCGTGGCGCTGGCAAATGCACCGGGAACTGGTGTTGCGGATGACAAAGTGATCTATACGTATGTCCCCGAAATGATTCGGTACTATCTCAAGCAGGATCCGATTTTGCCGAATGTTCCCACCTATATGTGTGATGAGCCTGAAGACCAGAAGTATGTGCTCGCGCATCTAGATCAACTCGTGGTGAAAAGTGCGAATGAGTCCGGCGGGTACGGAATGTTGATCGGACCTGACGCAAGTGCATCCGAGCGTACGGCGTTTGCGGAACGGATTCGTGCGCAACCGCGCAACTACATTGCTCTGCCGGTGCTTTCGCTTTCCCGTGTGCCGGTAATCACGCCCAATGGATTTGAAGGGCGCCATGTGGATTTGCGTCCGTATATCTTATATGGGGAGAACATCAATGTGTTGCCGGGCGGTTTGACGCGGGTTGCCTTGCGAAAGGGTTCGCTGGTGGTGAATTCCTCGCAGGGGGGCGGTAGTAAAGACACATGGGTTCTCTCAGAACCAGAGGGGGGTGCATCATGTTAAGTCGTGTTGCGCATTCGATCTACTGGATGAGTCGCTACATTGAGCGTGCGGAGAATGTAGCGCGTTCGATGGAGGTGAATAATTATTTGAGTCTGGATCTGGTTGACAGTGAAGAGGATCAATGGCAGCCCTTGGTAGATATCAGTGGTTCTGGTGGCGCGTTTCGTGCTACCTATCAAACCGCCACCAAAGATAATGTCATTCAGTATCTTGCTTTCGACCGTTCGAATCCCAACTCGATACTATCCTGTTTGCAGATGGGGCGCGAGAATGCCCGTGCCGTTCGCTCGGTATTACCGAGTGAAATGTGGGAGCAGATCAACCGGATGTATTTGTTTGTTTCACAGCTATCGCGTCAAACCGGTGTGTTTGATGATCCGCATGAATTCTTTACGCGCCTCAAGCTGGGATCGCAATTGTTTGTCGGGATCTCGGAAGTGGCGATGACGCATGATGAGGCCTGGCAATTTGGTCGATTGGGTCAGGCTCTGGAGCGGGCGGATCAAACCACGCGATTACTGGACGTGAAGCACTTTTTGCTATTGCCCTCTACGGATCGGGTGGGGTTGGCCATCAATGATATCTTGTGGGCAGCCCTTTTGCGTTCGGCCAGTGCCTTTGAAATGTATCGCCGTAAGTACGGGGAAATTCATCCCGAACGTATCATTGCCTTTTTGCTGTTAGAGCAGACCTTCCCGCGTGCCGCGCTGTATTGTTTGAATCGTGCTGAGTCTTGTTTACGTTCAATCACCGGTACAGCAGAGGGGTATTTTCGTGATGGGGCCATGCAGCGGCTCGGCAAATTGCGCTCTCGTTTGGCCTATTCAAGCGTACAGGAAATTATGCAGGAAGGCCTACATACGTATTTAGATGGGATGCAGTCGCAACTGAATCAATTGGACGATGATTTATACCACACCTATTTTGCGCCGGTTCAGGCGAAGCCGGCAGAGGATCGCTCCGCTGGGGGGCAGGCATGACATTTTGTCTTGGGATGAAGGTCAAGCAGGGCTTGGTGGGGTTAGCAGATACACGCGTCACGAGTGGCAGTGAATGCATTACAGCACGCAAGGTAACGGTATATCGTCAAGAGCAGGGCAGCATGTTTTTGATGACGTCTGGACTGCGGTCGGTACGCGATAAATCACTAACCTATTTTGACGAGCTGATTGCCGAGCAGGAAGAACCGTTTGATCGTTTGTTCAAGGCCGTCAATGCTTTTTCCACGCAGATACGACAAGCTGCTGCAGAAGATCGTGCCGCATTAGAGGAAAGTGGTTTGACGTTTAACATGTATGCACTGGTTGGCGGTCAACTGTCGGGGGACCATGAGCATAAATTGTATATGATCTATCCGCAGGGTAATTGGGTCGAGGTCGGGAAGGGTACGCCCTATTATATCATTGGTGCTTCGGGGTATGGGAAACCTGTGTTGGATCGCACGTTACAGTATGAGGATAGCATGCATCACGCGCTCAAGGTCGGGTGTCTGGCGTTTGACTCCACGCGGATCAGTGCGGCTGATGTGGACTTTCCGCTGGATGTAGTGTGGTTTGATCCGCAATCGCGGGAAATACATGAGCATCGTTATAGCAAGGGTGACCTCATGGGCGTTTCCAACTGGTGGCAGGACTATCTTCGCCAAGGCGTACATGATCTGCCATCGGATTGGATCGAAGAAGCGTTCTCGATATTTCCCGAAACCCCGGATTCCTAAGCTGTACCTTCACTGTTTATCTTCATTTTTGGTGGAGCGAACCAGCCATGTCCTACGAAGCCTTGGGCGAAGTAGGATACCCGGTGAGTCGTGACCGTAGAGGGGGCATGCTCAGCTCATGGAAAGACCTGCGCCTGACCATGAAAAAAGATGCGCTAGCTGCGGACAACGGCTCGGCGAGGACGCCTCGCCCTACCTGCCAAAAGTTTCGTCTCCGCATCATCTCGGCAGCCTAAGGGCCGCTACTAGCCAGTACCTTCATCGTTTCAAATGCAGGGCGAAAGATAAAGGCGAAAGATTAAGGTTGCTTCTGCAAAACAGTGAGATCGTATTACGAGTAAAGGATCCCAATCGTTCAATAGATATGAGGGTACGTTTGGCAGAACCATTGGCACCATCGCGTGCAAACCTTATGGTTGCTGGCGGTTGTAGAAGGGGCGGCCGACGCGGTTGATATGTTCGCGGAGGTTTTCGTGGTCGAGTTGTGCATATAAGGAAAGGTCAACGGTGTGAGGGATGGGCGCCTCCTCCAGACGGGATGATATTTGCCGGAGTATGTCAGACGTCAAATCTTCTCCGAAGAGGGTGAGATCTATGTCTGAGCCTGGTTTGTGGGTGCCCTTTGCGCGGGAACCGTATATCACGGCCT
>PXBF01000120.1 GCA_003567005.1 PVC group bacterium | reverse complement strand
ACGGTACAAACGGAGCGGCGACTTTGGATAACGTCACCAACACGCGGTATAACGTAGCGTAGGCATCTGCCTTGTCCGAATCATCCTGCGACTTCCAGAACCGGCGACGACTGCGACGGATATACCAATTGGTTAAATCCTCAATGAAATGGACAAAGGGACGCACAGCCTTTTGTAGATCATATGCATCCATGGCGGCAGTTACATCCGTTACCAAAGTCTGCAACGAGCTGCATATCCATTGGTCCAATGGATTGATACTCGTGGTATCAGCCTTCTGTTGTGGTGACCAGTTATCGATTCTGGCGTAGGTGACAAAGAAGCTGTATGCATTCCAGAGCGGAATGAGAAGGTCCCGCAAAATGTGTTTTACGCCATCCTCGCTGAAGGCAAGGTTCTCGGCCCGCACGACAGGCGAATAGATCATGTACAAACGTACGGCATCTGCCCCATTGCGATGAATGACTTCAACGGGATCGGGATAGTTCTTGAGACGCTTGGACATCTTTTGTCCGTTTTCGGCAAGAATTAATCCATTCACGATGACGTTCTGATACGCGGGTTTCCCAAAGAGAGCCGTACTTAATACCATCAGGGTATAAAACCACCCGCGCGTTTGATCCAACCCTTCGGCAATGAAGTCGGCCGGAAACCGATCAAGGAATGTTTCTTTATTGGAGAACGGATAATGGGCTTGCGCGTATGGCATGGCACCGGATTCAAACCAACAATCGAGTACTTCTGGCGTGCGGCGATATGCTTTGCCGTCTTTTTCAAACACGATTTTATCGACAATATGTTTGTGCAGGTCCGTGACCCGTTGCCCCGACAAGGATTCGAGCTCATCGATCGAACCGACACAAATACTGTCGGTTCCGTCCTCCGAAACCCATACAGGAATGCAGGATCCCCAGAAACGATTACGTGAAATATTCCAGTCTTTGGCATCGGCCAACCAATTCCCAAAACGCTTGGTGCCGACATAGTCGGGTACCCAGTGCACGATATCATTGTTCGTCATCATATCTTCACGGATATCCTCGACGCGAGCGTACCATGCATCGATCGCGCGATAGATCAAAGGCGTATCCGTGCGCTCGCAGAATGGATAGCTATGCTGAATGGTGGATTGATGCACGAGAAGGCCAGACTCTTTTAATGCCTTGATGATTTTTTTATCAGCATCTTTGCAATACATACCGGCAAAGGGTGGTACCATTTCGGTAAAAACACCTTCCGCGTCAAGTGGGTCAACATGCTCGATTCCGACCTCGCGACAAATTCGGTAGTCATCTTCGCCATAGGCGGGTGCCATATGGACAATGCCGGTGCCGTCTTCTGTGCTGACAAAGTCATCTTCCAGCACCTTGAAACTGTTTGCGTGCCCTTCAAAGAAATCGAACAAGGGCTGATACGCCAACCCTTTGAGCTCGGTTCCCTTCATACGTTTTTCAATCATCACGGCATCGGGAGATCCAAAGACGAATGAAATACGTGCTTCTGCCAGAATGTAGCGTTCTTCATCATCCGAGTGTTTCACGCAAACATAATCAATATCCGGGCCTACGCACAAAGCCAGATTGGAGGGTAATGTCCAGGGCGTGGTCGTCCAGGCGAGAAAATAGGTTTCGGGCCAATCTGCCTGATTGCGCAGGCGGAATCGGCAGGTGATCGATGGGTCTTGTACATCCTGATAGTTTCGATTGGCTTCAAAGTTCGAAAGGGGCGTACTGAGCTTGCAACTATAGGGCATGATGCGATGTGCCTTGTAAATGCGTCCCTGATCCCAGAGTTGCTTGAATACCCACCAAACCGTCTCCATGAAATCGGGATCCATGGTTTTGTAGTCGTTATCGAAATCGACCCACCGCCCCATGCGCGTGACGGTCTTGCGCCATTCTTCCACGTAGGTTTGCACCATGGACCGACATTGCTCGTTGAAAACATCGATGCCTGCATCCACGATTGCGGTTGTGCCTGCCAGCCCCAGCGCTTCTTGTGCAAGTGCTTCAATGGGCAATCCATGGCAGTCCCAGCCAAAGCGACGTTCCACGTAGCGTCCGCGCATGGTTTGGTAGCGTGGAACGATATCCTTGATCGTGCCTGCCAACAAATGGCCATAATGCGGTAAGCCCGTCGCAAAAGGAGGCCCATCGTAAAACACGAATGGCTCCCCTTGCCTGCGCTGCTCAAGACTTTTCTGAAAGGTTTCGTGTTCTTTCCAGAAAGAAAGAACATCTTCTTCCATGACTGCAAAATCAATTTTATTTAATACTGGTTGAAACATAAACTCCTACCTACCCCATGATTTCACCGCCCACCGCCCCGACCTCGCAGGGAGTCGGGGCGGTGGAGGTAAACGTTGCGCGGGGACGCACAAGCCTCCCCACAACTTCCTTCACCACCGGGATGAACCCGGTGGGATCGTTTTTCCAAAAGTTATCTCCCGCATTGAAAGCTACACCGATGTCCCGACTTACCCCATCCTATCATTTGGCACGATCCATCAGTATCGCGATAGCTTGGTCAGGGGTGGCCCGTTCAAGCCGGGCATTCTCATCCTCGCTCACTGCTGGAGCTGCACCAATCTTGGCATATGCCTTGATTTGCTTTTCGCGGTTTCCGAAGGCTCCCTCTGCATCAGAGGAACCAAATGCACAACCTGCATAGCGTGCTAGCAGGGTTTGTCCGACCATGACATGCGCCCCTTCCAAAAACAAGCTGGAGAAGCGTTTCAGTACGGGACCATCAAGTCGGTCAGCATACGGTAGGCCGTCCTTGTTCATTTCCGTGCCAATATTAATGGGTAACTGCAAACCGACTGCCACTTTAATAATGGCCGCTAGATTACGTACCTTGATTTCCTGTTGAGCCGGATCTTTCATATTCCAGTTGCGATCTGGAATGATATTCAAAGCAGCGGCTCCCTTGCTTGCCTGGCATTCCAGCAATGCGGCAGGATCGGATTCGCCATCGCTGGTACCATCCAACCATGCTACCATTGGAATCGCCTTGTTAGCAGATACCCATTGAATAAAATCGTCCACAGGCGGAAAGGTTTTTTCAGAGGGCGCCTCATAACCGATGCCGCCTTTTTTCGTTAGCTTTGCGCGGATGGCCTCTTCAAAGGCGGGGATATCGGACTGCAGTGCTTTGATCGCTTCTGCGTCCTTGCCTAACACGCGGCTCCAGAAGGTAATACCTTTTTCGGGTGCGCCCTTGAATACGGCTTCTCCTTTTTCCCGGTATGCACGCACAATATGCCGCTCGGTCACACCACCAGCTGGAGTCAATGGTTTGGCTTCGGCTGTGTAGTCCAGCGCAATTTCGGGCAATACAGCGTTAATGCGGGCAATCATGGCTTCATTGCGTTGGTCGTACTGAATACGGAACAAGGCCAGTTTTTCGGCAGCATCGGAGCCTGCCTGCGGTAGGTGCGGAAACCCCATCCCCATGATATAGGTGACGCCCGGTTCCCCGGGGGAACTGATTTCCTTGTCGGCCATCTCTTTCAAGAAGGCACGTGTTTCGAGACCGACCGCGCCACGCACATGCAGGGCACGACAGGCTGTTAGAAATTCCTCCAGTCCATCCAAAACATCGAAATCTACCAATCCTGCGGCATGCAAGCCGGCTTTGCGGGCTTCCCAAACAAGGCGCGCTGGCGACCATCCGTACGCATTGTAGGAAAAGAAGGAATGCATATGCATGTTAACCATGCCGGCATGTGAACGAGCACCCGCCGGCAAAGGCTCGTTTCGCAATGCTTGCAAAGCCGCTTGGCGTTTTTCAGGGTCAAAATCGTTTACTATTGTCTCAAGTGTATTCGTATTTGTATTCATGCGGATGAAGTATGCCAAAATACCCAAAAGAGTCCAGTTTCAAGCGCAGGAAAAATCTCTGTTTGATTTATTGACCTGCTAAGCGTATAAAAACATTTCATTTGTTTGATGTCAGATGCATAGCGCATGCGACGCGCATAGGACATGCACTGCATCATAAGTAGTTATGTAATATGCCTGAATCGTTGCCACCTCCGGTATTGCAAATCAAGGATTTGCGGGTTCGCTTTCAAACCGAAGTAGGAAGCGTCGATGCTGTAGACGGCATTTCACTACAGATTGGGCGTGGACGCATACTGGGGTTGGTCGGGGAAAGTGGCTGCGGTAAAAGCGTGACGTCGCTTTCCATTCTCCGTCTCATTCGCCCCCCCGGAAAGATAATTGGCGGCAACATTCATCTTTGCGGTAAAGAAGGTGAAGATGCGGTAGAGGTTCTCGGATTATCGGAAAATGCCAAAGCGCTGTATGATGTGCGCGGCGGTGTCGCCAGCATGATTTTCCAAGAACCCATGACGGCACTGAGTCCTGTCCACACTGTCGGCAATCAGGTCTGCGAAGCCATTTTAACCCACCAAAAGGTTTCTAAAGCAGAAGCGGAAAAGCGCGCTGTCGAAATGCTTGCCAAGGTAGGCATTCCCAACCCTGCGAGTCGCCTCAAGCAATACCCCTTTGAATTTTCCGGTGGCATGCGGCAGCGCGTCATGATTGCCATGGCACTGGTTTGCAATCCGGGCTTGTTGATTGCCGATGAGCCGACTACGGCGCTGGACGTCACGATTCAGGCACAAATCCTGCAACTGATTTGCAAAGTCCGTGACGATCTCGGCGCCGGAGTACTCCTCATTACGCATGATCTGGGCGTTGTGGCCCAGGCGGCTGATGATGTAGCCGTCATGTATCTCGGCCGCATTGTGGAGCAGGGCTCCGTTCACGATGTACTAAAAAAGCCCATTCACCCCTACACCAAAGGGCTGCTTGCTTCCTTGCCTGGGCTGAATACGGATCAACACCGCTTAAGTTCGATCAAGGGATCGGTTCCCGCCGCGGGTGCATTGCCCCCAGGGTGCCCCTTTCATCCGCGCTGCCCGTACCATAAACCGGGCATGTGCGATGTTGGAACACCTCCTTTACTGGATGCGCGCACAGAAGAGCATGCAGCGGCCTGTGTGCGCTGGCGCGAAATCGAAGCTGAGGAACGTTCGGAGAAATCCGTAAAAAAACCCGCAACCCCTCTAGTGAGAAAAGTTGTGGAGGCCGCTGCACGGACACGCGATTGGGTATCAACCGCACCCCCTATCCGAGATCATAAACATAATCGCGCCATAGGGGAAAACAACGGTTCTCTAGCGGAAAGGTCCCCCACTCCATTGTTGTCCGTCCGGCATCTATGCAAATTCTTCCCCATTCGCAGCCAAGGGGTGATTCGTCGTAAGATCGGTGAAGTGCGCGCTGTCCATAATATCAGCTTCGATGTAGCTGCCGGTGAGACCTTGGGTATTGTCGGCGAAAGCGGATCGGGCAAAACAACGGCAGCGCGCGCCATCCTGCGCGCCATTGAACCCACCTCTGGTGACGTCCTCTTTCACCATCAAGGACAGCAAGTAAACCTGGCAACCCTTTCCTCCGGTGCATTGAAGCCGTTGCGACAGCAAATGCAGATGATTTTTCAGGATCCGTTCTCTTCGCTTAACCCGCGCATGACGGTAGGTGATATCGTTGGGGAGCCGCTCGTGATCCATCAATTGGCCAGCGGAAACGTTCATCGCGACAAGGTCGTCGAGGCGCTCACCCGCGTAGGACTGAAACCCGAGCATCGTACGCGCTACCCCCATGCTTTTAGCGGCGGGCAGCGCCAACGCATCGGCATTGCTCGCGCGCTGATCATGAATCCGTCACTCATCGTGGCAGACGAGGCCGTATCCGCGCTCGATGTCTCCGTGCAAGCGCAAGTCATCAACCTGTTGGAAGACCTGCAGGAAGAGCTACAACTCACCTACATTTTTATTGCGCACGATCTCAGCGTGGTCAAACACATCTGCGATCGCGCAGCAGTCATGTATTGCGGGAAAGTTGTCGAGCTCGGTTCCATCGACGAAATCTACGCGAATCCCTATCATCCCTATACGCAGGCCTTGTTGGCTGCCGTGCCCTCTCCCGACCCGGATATACGCCTGCGCCCCGCCGTGGCAGGGGAAACGGCGGATCCAGCTAAGCCTCCGGTCGGATGCAGCTTTCACCCACGCTGCCCCTTTGCTCAAAAGGGCCTTTGTGATGTCCCCGGAAACCCTCCCCCTTTGCAAGAAACCGAATCCGGACAATGGGCTGCATGCTTCCGCGCTGAGGAACTAGCAAGATGTAGAGCAGAGGATTGCAAACAGTGATGAACGTATCTCGAGCCATAACAAAATTTGTACTGACGGTTTTCCTGACTGGTATAGCTATGACGGCGATACTGCTTGTGCTAGCACGGCTGGCGCGCCCGGACTTGCATGCCCCGTTACCGGACTATAGCCCTGACGAGCTCGAGCAAGCGAAGTTGGCCCGTGATACCTCTTTTGACCCCGAAGATCTCCCTGTTTTACATGTGGAGGTCGATTACAGCGAAGGCGAGGAGGGCGTCTGGTTCCCGCGCGGCGAGTCCCCGCTGCTAGCGGAACTGGTGGAGCAAGAGAAACTTCCGCCACTTGCCGATAGGATTGGTCCAGAGCCGATCGTCATACAAGGGGTCGATGGTATTGGTAATTACGGCGGCAGTTGGTACCGCATCATTAATTCTGAAGGCGATGCGGGCGTGATGAACTGGCGTATCGGTGGCGCACGCCTCGCGCGCTGGTCACCACTTGGCTATCCGATCCAACCACATCTTGCCAAAAGCTGGACGGTTTCCGAGGACATGCAAACGTATACCGTGCACCTACGGCGTGGCATGCGGTGGTCAGACGGACATCCCTTTACCGCCCGCGATATCCTGTATTGGTGGGAACACGAAATCCTGCATTTTGAGGGGACACCTCGCCAGATGCAGGTTTGGGGGCAAATGGGTGAACTTGAAATGATCGATGACTATACTGTCAAATTCCATTTTCCCATGCCGCACGGGCAATTTCCGGAAGTCATAGCCAAGGAAGAATTCTGGGCGCCCGAACATTACCTGCGTCCCTTTCACCCGGAGCAGGGCGACCCTGAAAAGATCGCGGCAATGATGAATGCGCAAAATGCCCCCTCCGCACGATCGGCCTATTTTCGCCTGAAAGATCTGCGCAACCCCGAACACCCCCGCATGAACCCTTGGGTTATGCGCACGCATCAAGCGTCGCCACCTTTTTCCTTTGTCCGCAATCCATACTATCCCGTTGTGGATACCGAGGGCAATCAACTCCCCTATATCGACAGGGTGGTTAATGATCTACGCTCTGAAGACATGTTAGCCGTGACCGCTTCAGCAGGTGACATTACCATGCAAATGCGTCATATCCGCTATGAAGATCACACCCTCTACATGGCAAATCGCGATTCCGGACAATACGATGTCTACTTCTGGTTCCGCGGGGAACGCTCGAATTTCGTGATCTTTCCCAACCTCAACCGACGGATTGATGCCGACAAACCGGAAACGGCCTGGAAAAACAAATTTCTCAACAAGCCGGAATTTCGCCAAGCCCTTTCGCTCGCTATTAATCGCAAAGATATTATTCAGGCCGAATACGATGGCATCGTCGAAGCGGCGCAATTGGACCCCGGACCGGAATCCCCCTTCCATTATCCCCGACTTGCCCAGGCATTCATCGATTACGATCCGGAACGAGCCAATGCCTTGCTGGACCAGATTGGTCTTACACAACGCGATGGCGAAGGGTATCGCACGTTTCCCGATGGCACGCGTATGACATTCTTTCTCAATATGAGCGAATTTACCGGCCTGGGCCCCTCCCAATTTATCGTTGATGACTGGCGTGCTGTCGGCGTCCGAGCCATCCCGCAACTCCTTTCCCGTAACTTATGGCAAGCCCAACAATCGGGCCAGGAACATGATATGACCGTATGGACGGGAGAAAGTGAATTTTTGCCGCTTACCGAACCCCGCAACTTCGTTCCCACGCAACACCACTCATTCTATGCGCCTGGTTATGCTGCATGGTACCTGCTCGGCGGGATGCATGGAACCGAAGCATCTCGAGAACGAGGCCATGCGATTGAACCTCCGGAAGATCATCCTCTGCGCAAGACCATGTATCTGCTGCGCGATGCTCTTTCCGCGCAGGATCTGGAAGCACAACAAGATTCCTTTTTTCAGATTCTCGATATTGCTGCCGAAAACCTATGGACGATTAATATCGCCACTCCCACACCGCAATTGGTCATCGTGAAACGCGGTTTAGGCAACGTCCCCCGCAACGCTATCACCGGTCACATTTTCAATACACCGGCCAATGCGGGGGTTGAAACCTATTTCTTTGAAAGTCCTACCGAATCCGATAGCGCCAGAGCCTTGATCCAACGGCTCATGACCGAGGTTGACCCCGACCCACGACGAACCCTGCAACGTGACGTACCGATCTTATCCGAAGACGCGAATGATGCCGCACAACGTGTAGGCGGCATCATACGTTTCTTATTCACCGGCATTCTCCTGTTAGGTGCCCTCCTTCTCATCGTAAGGCATCCCTTTATTACCCGACGCATTCTTATTCTCATTCCAACCGTTTTTGTCATGTCCGTAGCCGTGTTTACCATCATTGAGCTACCACCCGGCGACTTTATCAGCACACGTATCCAGCAACTGGAAATGGACGGAGACACAGCCGCTATCCAACAGGCCGAGGAACTCAGAGATCTTTTCCATCTGGAAGAATCTGCCACCATGCGCTATGTACGCTGGATCGGACTACCCTGGTTCCTCGGTTTCGACTCGGCAGACCGCGGTCTCCTGCAAGGCGACTTGGGACGCAGCATGGAAGATGGTCAGCGCGTCAACGAACTGGTAGGAGACCGCATCATGCTCACTCTCCTGATTTCCCTTTTTACGCTCATCTTTACCTGGATTGTTGCCATCCCCATAGGGCTGTATTCTGCCGTAAAACAGTATTCGGTCGGCGATTATGTATTCACCTTTGTTGGTTTCATCGGCATGTGTGTGCCCCCCATGCTGCTGGCACTTGTAATGATGTACATCGGCTCCACAATCCTCGGACTCCCCGTAGGCGGGCTCTTCTCCCCCGAATACGCTATGCAACCGCATTGGGATCTCGGTAAGCTTATCGACTTGCTGCAGCACATCTGGATTCCGGTGGTCGTAATCGGTGTTTCCGGCACCGCCGGCATGATACGCGTGTTGCGTGCCAATATGCTCGATGAACTCGGCAAACCCTATGTCACTACGGCACGCGCGAAGGGTGTACGTCCTGTCAAACTCATTCTAAAATATCCGCTACGTCTCGCTCTGAACCCATTCATTTCCGGTATTGGCATGATCTTTCCGCAACTTGTTTCCGGTGGCGCTATTGTCGGGATCGTGCTGAGTCTGCCCACGGTTGGCCCCATGCTCCTTAGCGCCTTGCAGGCACAAAACATGTATCTTGCGGGATCCATGCTCATGGTACTCAGTCTGCTAACCGTTTTCGGCACGCTTATAAGTGATTTACTCCTCATGTGGGTAGATCCGCGCATCCGCATGGGCAAGAAAGGGGGGGAAGCTTGAAAATTCTCATTCCTCGTCTCGGACGAAGCAAAAAGCCTTCTCTCGAGAAACAATCAGCTCCTCCTGCCGCTGCAAGCGAAATGTCTCAATGGCAACTGATCCGACGCCGTTTCGCACGGCATCGACTCGCCGTATTTGCCCTATTCGTGCTGGTCGTTTTTTATCTCATCGCCGCGTTTGCCGAAATGGTAGCACCACACTCTGTCGAATGGCGCGATCTCGACTACATGTTTGCCCCGCCCCAGATTCCCAAGCTGAGCATACGCCATGGACTCCATACCGACGCCTTGATCCCGGCACATGATCCCATCACACTCCAGAAAGGATACCGGGCTTCTGAAGAAAAAATCCCGTTGGGTTTTTTTGTTAAAGGCGAACCCTACCGGCTGTGGAATCTCATTCCCTTGCAACGCCGCCTCTTCGGCATCGATACAACGCGCTTGGGAACCGGTGACTTTGTGTCTACAGCAGAAAATCACCCTGAAGAAAGAGCTCCAAGCTTCTATGTTCTTGGTGCGGACAAATATGGACGCGATCTCTACAGCCGTCTTATATTCGGCGCACGCATCTCTCTTTCCATCGGTATGCTTGCTGTTATGATTTCCGTAACTCTCGGCATCATCATCGGTGGTATATCCGGATACGTAGGTGGTTTCACCGACGATCTGATTCAGCGCTTTATGGAAATACTGCGGTCCTTCCCGCAAATTCCGCTCTGGATTGCGCTTGGTGCACTGCTACCAGCAGATTGGTCGCAAGTCGGCGTCTATATGGGTATTACCGTTGTGCTGAGTTTACTCGGCTGGACCGGGCTCGCACGGGCTGTACGCGGCAAGATCATGTCCTTGCGTGAAGAAGAATATGCCGTCGCGGCACGCCTATTAGGTGCCGGGCACGGTCGCATCCTCTTCAAACATTTGATTCCCGGCTTTGCCAGTCACATCATCGTGTCGCTTAGCCTCAGCGTACCGGCCATGATACTGGGAGAAACCGCCCTGAGCTTTCTCGGTCTCGGACTGCGTCCCCCGGTTGTAAGCTGGGGCGTGATGCTACAGGATTGCATGCACATGCAAACCGTAGCCCATTATCCCTGGTTGCTCATGCCCGTCGTGTTCATCGTTGGCGCCGTCCTCGCCTTCAACTATGTCGGCGACGGTATCCGCGACGCCGCCGACCCCTATTCCTCCAAATAATCCTGTACCTATCTGGCTCTCTCTAAAGCGTGCCTGCTACCACTACTAACCCGCATATGTCACAAGCCATCTACTGCGAGCGCGAACCCGCTATGACGCACGCTTCACACTCTCGCTACGAAGTTTGTGAAATATGCGGGCTAACGCTTATCCGTTTGGCGCGGTACAATATCACACGTCTCCATATACCAACGCAGCAGGCGTTCTTTCAGCGCAGCTAGCTCGGTCTGGTATGCGGGATCATCAATGACATTATGCTCTTCCATTGGGTCGGCAACGAGATCATACAGTTCGTCTTTTTCATATAAACGCTGAACATACTTGCGCGTACTCGTGCGACACATGGCCGCTTTCGTATGATACGTACCCGCGTCGCTGATTTGAAGCCTGACGCGCGGCGAATATAAACCATGTTCGCGTGAGTGGTCATTTGGAACCGTCTCACGCTCCATGGCTTGCACTTCCCCGAGCCTACGCCCACCCTCACAGAAGACAGCATCGCGATGTTCGTCAGTTTGTCCGCTAAGCAATGGCAGCAAACTTTTTCCAAAATGATCATACCCCGGGTCTATGCCCGTTAGAGCATAAACCGTGGCGGGAAAATCGATTAACTCAACCAATGCATTTGTCACGCGTGGTTGCACAGGTACCTCAGCAGGCGGTTTTACGATAAATGGAACCCGACTGAGGCAATCCTCAAATGTATTCTGTGTTTTCTCTACCAGTCCGTAGTCACCAGCAAAATCACCATGATCTGAAAAGAAGAATATCGCACTATCATGATACATTTGCTTCTCATGTAGCGTATTGAGCAACATGCCGAACTGATGATCTACGCGTGAACACATGCCGTAATACACGGCACGTAATTCCGTCCACAGATCCTCCGTCCAGCCTTGTAGCCGTTGATTTTCCCAGATGCCTTTCAGGATGGCCGGTTTGCCCTCCCAATTCGAAGGATATTGCGCCCTGCGCGGAACCGCTGCGCGATCTGTCAGACTATACCATGGTTCCTCCACACAGTATGGCGGGTGTGGGTATGTTAATGGCAAGTATAGGCAAAGGGGTCGATCACCTTCGTAGTGTTTGATAAAGTCGACTGCACCGAGTACGTTCGCCCAATCGTTGTCGCAATAGAGCGAGTCTGCCTGCTTGTCGAGCTTGCCCTTGAAAAAGCTGAAGTAATTATCACCATCCGGTGCACCACGCCAGGCATAGTCGCCACCATGATTACCTTCGCGCGGACGACACCCCCAGCGTTCATAATCTTCTTTCGTGGCACGGAAGCGCACATCACAGTGCTCGCTCAGATCCGTTCCACTGGGCAAAAGGTCATTCTTGCCACCCCACCAGATAAAGTAGCCTTGTTCCTTGAGTCTTTTTAGAAGATTTACTTCCCCCCATTCCGTGTGAAGCATGTGGGTCATGGTTCGGTGGCCGCGAACGTGCGGGTACCACCCCGTCATGAAGCTACAACGGCTTGGGGTGCATACCGTGTTTTGGCAGAATGCCGAAGAAAAAGAAACGGCATCCTGTTCTACAAACTGATCTATGATCGGCGTAGAAACAGCTGGGTGCCCGACATGCCCCAGCGTATCGCCACGCCACTGATCCGGATTAAAAATAATGATATGTGGTAACTTCTTCAAAATAGATCCCTACGCATCGTTTTATTATACAGCATACACGCATTCGGTAAAGTCAACATAGCCACCTCGGGGCCCGTTGCGCAGATCTCAAGTTAGATACACTTCGCATACTCATTCGTTAGGACCGGGGCTATAAAAAAAGGCCGGTCTGGATAGACCGGCCTTTTTCCCGATGCAGGTGATTACTCTTCAAGCAGTTGCACCATGGCCCACCCCATCGCTTCACCGACATTCATATAGGTTTGGGCATGGCGGTTGTAATGACCGCTGGAACTGCCACCTTTGGAAAGCGGATGGGTGTACACAGCCGCCACCTGGCCAGCAAAATCAGGATGCTTGTCCGGATTGGCCAAATTAAATTTGGCATCACGGATCAACCCTTGATTGCCACCCGTTTCCATCGTCGTCTGACCAAGTGTTGCCGAAACGAACTTGGCATTGGGTGAATGAAAGTCTTTACGCAACTGGTTAATCAATCGTACGAGATTATCCTCATAGGCTGCTGAATGGGCAGCATTTCGCATATCCTTGTCGCCTTGCCACCAGAAGAAACCAACGACTTCATACTCCGTTGCACCCGGAACATAATTATCCAGATCTGCCAACACCCGTTTGGCAGCGGCAATATCGTTGTCGTATTGTGTGCCAGCATACCATCCTTCGGGCTCATCTGCCTCGGCATGCGGGTCATCCGGTGTGCCTCGGTAACCTGGTTGGATTTGGCCGTCGTGTTCCCATGCTGGCGTACCCGGAGGCAATAAGTCCCATCCTAGGCTGCGATTGCCAATACAGCTTTTCAATATCATGACAGGCGCATCAATGACGTTGCCCAGATGCCATCCGATCCCGATTTCTGGTCCAATGTTTCGTCCCGTAATGGTCATCCATTCATTATTGAATTGTCGCTCATTCATGACACGTACATTACGAACATCCTGTCGCGTGATCCAATTACCGTCTTCATCCACCAAATAGGGATACAGCGAAAGTCGTCGAACGGCATGCTCAAGTGAACGCTCGTTATCAACGCCCCCAATTGTGCCAAAGCCCAACATGTTCGATTGCCCCAACAGGATAAACACTTGAACAGGCTGGCTCATGTCTGGCTCACTACCGTCATAACGCGCGATCTCATGCGCACGCGGATCGGGATCTACCGCAAACAAGGAACCCGCCATAAACATACTCATAAATGCTACTGTTTTCGTGCTACTCATACCGTCTCCTTTGTTGCCTGACTCCTCATACGTTGCAGGCCTGACCTACTGCAATAGGATTATCACATAGTGGCCTTACCCCATTGATATCGGATCACAGCCTGCCCCACAAGGCCAAAGACGAATGTGTGCGTCTTACATCAGTGTTCATTATTTTACAAAAGGTTTCACCTCCAATGGGAATGATTACCTGTCTCAAATTCTTTTCGCAAATAACCGAAGCTAGTATGTCCACATGTTTTGCGGGTACTGACCCGTTTCGTGCGCATTTGAGAGGAAGATCTTCAATGTGTCGATATCCTCGCGGTACGTTATACCGGCCCAATGGGAGTTGGTTGGCAGCACACGGCATGCAGCCTTATTCGCTTGCAATAGAGCATCAATGGCTGATGGTAGGTAAAATTCCGATTTTTCGGATTCGGCATGTTCGGCAAGAAACACGCGGAAGTATGTATCAAGCTGCTGAAATAGTTCGGGGCCGAATGCCCACATGTTCATAGAAACCAGTTCGTCTCCACGAAAACAACGCGTACTTCCGTCAGGGTTACGCAGCAGGGCCCCTTCCCCATTTTTTTCGATGTGGGTACATTCTTCAATGCCGGTAAGCATGCCGTCTGCATCACAAGTACACACACCGCGGGAAACATGTCCATGTTCCGACAAGGTATTGCGAAGCGGAAACCCAGCTAAGGCATACTGGGATTTTTCGGTATCCCTCGATTGCGTCCTCAGAAATTGCACGAGTTGTTGATAGCTTTCGCGCCCATAAAAATCATCGGCATTAATCACGGCAAATGGTGTTTCCACTGCATTTCGAGCCGCTAATACGGCATGTCCTGTGCCCCACGGCTTGCTGCGATTCGCGGGCACCTGATATCCCGATGGCAAGTCGTCCATCTCCTGATAAGCATAATCTACATCCACTTTGCCTTCGAAGCGGCTACCAATAGAGCTTTTAAAAGCTTCGGCAATATCATGACGAATGACGAA
The DNA here is from genome assembly GCA_003567005.1 of PVC group bacterium. Taxonomy (GTDB): domain Bacteria; phylum Verrucomicrobiota; class Kiritimatiellia; order UBA8416; family UBA8416; genus T3Sed10-140. The sequence continues at coordinate 3,706 of PXBF01000120.1, read as the reverse complement.
CACGACACGTGCAAAACCTGCCTGAATGGCATCATATACTGAATAATCGAGAATCAATTCCCCATTCGGGCCCACTCCCTCGATTTGCTTCAATCCCCCAAACCGGCTACCCATCCCAGCCGCTAAAACTAATAAAGTCGGTTGCATATACATTCCACCCCTTTTTTACATGAAAGTAGAATGGAATGAAAATATACAAAGATTACCGTGTCAATTGTATTGCAGGATAAGGCCGAATGCATAAACATGCGCGGATGACAAAACCGATGCATACATATAGTGCCAAGTTAAGCGAAGAGCAGCAGAAGATTCTGACGGAGATTTTGACGGCTGGTAATTATCGTCCCCTTACGGTGCCCCACACTAGCATTGCCGTTGAAGCGGATGGCTGTAATGTGAACCTATATAAGAGGGGCAAGTTACTGATACAAGGCAAAGGAACGCGCGATTTTGTGGAGTTTGTGCTGGAACCCCTGGTCTTGCAAACAGTGGGCGTTGGATACGAGGCTATTCTCGACCCAATGGCGCGAGAGCCGCATGTCGGGATTGATGAGAGTGGCAAAGGTGACTTCTTTGGACCGATGGTGATTGCGGCCGCCTTTGTCGATGATACCCTCTTTACTGCTATGGAAACGTTAGGCGTAAAAGATAGTAAGTCCATCAGTAGCGACAAGAAGGCATTGGCGCTTGGACAGGAAATCCGCAAGTTGTTGGGTAAACGTTGCGATGTCATAAAAATTGGTCCTGCCGCCTACAACCGCCTCTATGCAAAAATGCGCAGTGTGAATCGCATTCTGGCATGGGGTCATGCACAAGTGCTCGAAAATATACTACCAAATGTTCAGAATTGTACATTTGCCATATCGGATCAATTTGGAACCAAAGAATCGGTAGAACGTGCGTTAAAGCAGAAAGGACGCGGCATAAAGTTAGTACAGCGCCACAAAGCAGAGTCGGACATGGCCGTAGCGGCTGCTTCCATCCTGGCACGCGAACGGTTTTTGCGGGAGTTGGATGCAGCCAGCAAAGCAACCGGTGTCACCCTACGAAAAGGCGCCTCGCAACAAGTACAGCAAGCCGCAGTGGAATTGGTAGAAAAACATGGACCCACCGCACTCTTGAATCATGCAAAGTGTCACTTCCGCACCACGGATCAAGTATTGAAAACGACGGGGTTTGATCGCAAGGCCCTGCCTCCTGAGGGACAGGTCGTATCCCAAGCTGCGAATGGCAGGCCGTGGCAAAAACGTTAGCGTTTGTGCTTGTGCGCGTATGCATTATCCCGTATGGGGTTTACGCATGGTAATGGTAATAGGTAAAAAAGTTGATTGTGAGGATAACTGATGCCAAAAGTCGTTATATTAGGTGGCGGTAGCTTAGGGTTTGCAGGCGGATTAACGCGGGACATTCTTGCCTATGCGGCCACCAGCAAGACCGAATTTGTGTATGTAGACATTGATCCCCGTCGTTTGGAGTTGGGCGTACAGTACGCACAACGCATTATCGACGAGGGACATTATAGCGAAGCATCGGTGCGGGGAACGCTTGAGCGTCGGGATGCACTGCAGGACGCCGATTATGTTATCATCAGCATTCTCGTTGGCGGATATGAACCGATCAAGCTGGAAATCGATATTCCCATGCAATACGGGATCAATCAATGCATTGGTGATACGCTCACCCCGGGTGGCATCATGCGTTGCCTCAGGACGCTCCCCGAACTGATTGCGATGGGCGACGATATCGCCGAGATATGTCCGCATGCCATGGTCTTGAATTATACAAACCCTATGTCGATGCTTTCGTGGGGATTTCAAGAAGCCCATCCTGCACTGCAATATGTGGGACTGTGTCACTCGGTGCAAGGCACGTCAGGCGAATGGATCAATCGTTTGGGATTGAACCGAGAATCCGTACATTATCTTTGTGCCGGCATTAATCATCAAGCATGGTTTACCAAATTCGAGTCGAATGGTATCGATCAATTGCCTCGCATACGGGAATTGGCGTTGGATCCAAAAATCTGGTCGGGCGACAGCACGCGTATGGAATATATAAAACATTTCGGTTTTCCTGTTACCGAGTCCAGTGGTCATGTAAGTGAGTACAATTGGTGGTTTCGCAAGAATGATGAGACAATTGCACAATATTGCGATGCCCAAAATGCCGAGTGGAATGGCCGTCCCGGCTTTATCAAGGAGCTCTATAATCGCCCCGATTGGGAGGAACGCATGCAAAAGCGCGTTGCGGACCCGAAACCGCTGAAGCTCGAGCGCGGCTTGGAATATGGCTCACGTATTATCCATGCGCATGTGACCGGTGAAACAGAGCTGATCTACGGCAATCTAAAAAATCAGGGGCTTATAACGAATCTTCCGGATGCTGCCTGCGTGGAGGTTCCCATCCATGTCGATCGCAATGGATTGTCGCCCATTCAATATGGCGCATTGCCCCCTCATCTGGCGGCCATCAACCGCGCACAGATCAGCGTGCAGGAACTAGCTGTGCGTGCCGTGCAGGAGCGTGATCCGGAATTGGTCTTCCAAGCTATGGCGCTGGATCCCCTTTGCGCCATGTCCTGCACCTTAGATCAGATTCGTGCAATGACACGCGAATTACTGGAGGCCCACCGCCCATGGATTCCGATTCTAGCGGGCCGCTCCCTTCCCGGACGCAAAATCATGTACACTGAGAAGACCACGGATAAAGAGAAGCATATCGATCCGGGCCAAGCCGAACTTTAAGTCCGTAACATGTGGATGCGCATTGCGTGATGCACGCGTTTCCCCTATACTGCGGTCATGAACACGACCGACAAGCTAGAGATTCTCACCGCAGCAGCAAAATATGATGCTTCCTGTGCATCTAGCGGAAGTCGGCGCAAGGGCAGCAAATCGGGTAATACATCAATTTCGGGCATTTGCCACAGTTGGTCTGCCGATGGGCGCTGTATATCCTTGCTCAAGATTCTTCTATCGAACGTATGTCTGTATGACTGCGCGTATTGCGTGAGCCGCCGGAGCAATGATATTCCCCGCGCAACCTTTACTGTTGCGGAAATCGTCAAGATGACCATGGCGTTTTATCAACGCAACTACATCGAGGGACTGTTTTTGAGTTCCGCCGTCTTCGCTACCCCAGACCGCGTAATGGAACAGATGGTTGCTATTGCTCGACGGCTGCGTACAGAGGAAGGTTTCGGCGGCTATATTCATATAAAAGCCATACCCGGTGCAGATCAGGCCCTGCTAGATGCTGCTGGTCGCTTTGCGGACCGTGTGAGTGTGAACATAGAGCTACCATCCGAAGCTGCTTTGCAGCGGTTGGCACCTGACAAGAACAAGCAATCCATCCTGCAACCCATGCGGCACCTCGCGCAATCGATTGCGGAAAATCGTCTCGAGCGCAAGAAAAGCCGTAAGGTGCCGTCGTTTGCGCCAGGTGGTCATAGTACCCAATTGATCATCGGGGCAAGCCCAGAAACCGATCGCCAAATCATCAAGTTGGGTGAATCGTTATATCAAACGTACAAACTGAATCGCGTGTATTACTCTGCTTACATTCCTGTCAATCGTGAGGATAGTCGATTAGAGCAACCTGTGGCGCCCCCATTATTACGGGAACATCGATTATATCAGGCCGATTGGCTTTTGCGGAATTATGGATTTCATGCCGACGAGTTACTCGAGGCCAATCAGCCACACTT